>JBQCGM010000104.1:0-15290 GCA_051955585.1 Novosphingobium sp. | reverse complement strand
TGTCGCTCTCGCGCTCGACCATCTGCCAGATCTTGGGCCAGAGCAGCCGCTTCTCGGCCTCGAGGTACTCGCTCGAAAGGAACGCCTCGCTGCCGTAGGTGACCCGAACCTCGCGGTCCATCTCCTCCGGGGTGATGTTCTGCGCAGCGCCCTCGGGCCCGATCTTCGACATCTCGTTCACGAATGGTCTCCCAACATGTGGTCGGCGGCGGACGCGCCGCGATGTTGGCGATGGTCTAGCGCAAGTGGAGCGTACAGGAAACCGCGGCAAGCCGCGAAATCGCCGCCGCGGAATGGCCCTGGATGGGCATTAATGGCCTGGATGAGCATTGGGGGGGCGGTGAAGTCTGCCGGCGCGCCTGTTCTGTTATGGCGCGCGCGCCGGCATCCTCTCCCCGTCTGCGCCGTCCATGCGGAGCAGATCGATCGCGACCGTCGGGCCACAACAAGACCTGACGAAAAGCACGATTGCTGGAACATTGCTAGCGGATGAACGGCAGATGTCACCAGAAAAATTCACACCGGCGAATTCCTCCGTAACGAACCGGTTCGATAGTGCTCTGGCGGCCACAGGCGGAGAGCGGCATTATCGCGCCATGCAGCGCCGATTCGTCCTCTCCGTCCTTCCCGTCCTCGCCTTGGCGCTCGGCGCCGCCGCGCCCACTCCGCGCGCGGCGGCGCCGAGCACACCGGCACCCCTGGCGGAGAGGGTGCGGGTTGCCCTGACGACGGAGAAGGGCTTGATAACTCTCGAGCTCGACGCCAAGCGCGCGCCGATCACTTCCGCCAATTTCCTGCGCTACGTCGATCAGCGCCGCTTCGACGGCATTCCCTTCTACCGCTCGATGCACATGGCCTGGGGCACGCCGCCCAACGGGCTGATCCAGGCCGGGGTGCGCGATCCGCGCCGCCTGCTGCCGCCCATCGCCCATGAACCGACCAGCCAGACCGGCCTGACCCACAAGGCCGGCGCGATCTCCATGGCCCGGGCCGCGCCGGGAACCGCCCGATCGGACTTCACCATCATGCTGTCCGACATGACCGGCCTCGACGCCGATCCCAAGGCGGCCACGCTCGACGCGCAGGCCGGCTACGCCGTGTTCGGCCAAGTCGTGGGCGGCATGGACGTCGTCCGCGCGATCTTCGATTCGCCGCGCTCGCCTACCCTCGGCGAGGGGGTGATGAAGGGCCAGATGCTCGCGCCCCAGATCAAGATCCTCACCGCGCGGCGGGTACCCGCCACCTCGGCGTCAGTTCCCTAGCCGATCATCACTCCGCCGGCATCCACGTTCAGCGATTGCCCGGTGATCGTGCGCGCCTCGTCCGACGCGAGGAACAGCGCCGCGTTAGCGACATCCTCGGCAGTAGAGATCTTGGCGGCGAGGGGGATGTCGGAAAACCAGGCGGCGCGGCGTTCCTCCAGGGTCTGGCCCTGCTCGGCGGCCGTGCGGGCCAGCCAGTCTGCCATCAGCTGGGTTTCGATCGCGCCCGGCACCAGGCAGTTGCAGCGGATGCCGTAAGGCCCGACCTCGGTCGCGATGACCTTGGTCAGGATCCGCAGGCTCGCCTTGGCGGCGCTGTAGTGGCTCTTGCGCGGCATGCCGTTCCAGCCCGCGGTCGACGAGAAGTTGACGATCGCCCCGGTCCGCCGCTCCATCATCGAACGGCGCAGGACTTCGCGGCTGCACAGCATCGCCGCGGTAACGTCGACCGCGAACGTCGCGTTCCAGTTCTCCAGCGTCTGTTCCCAGATGTGGAGGTCCTTGCCCGGCACGGCCGCGTTGTTGAGCAGCACGTCGACCTGGCCCCATCGCTCGATCGTGGCGCCGACCATGGCCGCCACCGCGGCCTCGTCGGTGACGTCGGCCTGAATCGCGAAGGCGTCGGCGCCGATCGCCTCCGCTTCGGCCTCGACCAAGTCGATCCGCCGCGCCGCCATGACCACCTTGGCGCCCTCGGCCACCAGCCGCCGCGCCATTACGGGACCCAGGCCCGTGCTAGCCCCTGTGACGATCGCGACCTTGCCGCCGAAGCGTCGCCTGTCCATTGTTCCTGCTCTCCACTGGCGGCCGGTTCTGCCGACGGCCGCTTCTTCCTATCGCCCCCGACCGGCACGGCAAGCGGTCAGCCTCGTATTCCGCAAGGGAAAATTCGCCGACCTGCATATTGCTCTTGCGGGCCGCCGCTGCTTGGCGTTAGCCTACGCCTGTTGAGAATTAAAACATGTCGCAAAAGATACCGTTTCTGTTTCCTTATCAGTCGGTTGATTAAGCTGTTCTAGGCCATGGAGGGTATAGTTCCATCCATACCAAGAATTCGGCCGTTATTGTTAAGATCAGGTGTCAAACCTGTTTTTGGCATTCGTGTCCGAAAGATTTAATCCGTCTGTCCCGGGATCCTGCGTACTGTTGCTAATTTGATACAACAGTCCGGCAGGTGGGCGGCCGCCGTAAACCGGATGACTGAACAGGTGAGGGGGTTGGCTGAAATGCCCCAGTCGGAACAAAAGATTCTTGCGAACCGGTTGAAATCGATCGCCAGTGAGCTGGTGGGTATTTCGAAGGAGATCGGGGCGGAAGCCCTGGGCTTCGATTCGGCGGCGTTCATGCTGATCGCCGCGGACGAGGCGCGGCCGGTGGCCGCATATAACGACGCCCGCTTGGCCGAATATGCTGAGCGGCTCTATAAGGAACGGCGCCGCCGCAGCCGCTATCTTCCCGGCCATCTCTTCGCCGAGCCGGCCTGGGACATCCTGCTCGACCTGTTCGTCAACGGGGTTCGCGACCGTGCGATCTCGATCACCAGCGCTTGTATCGCCGGGGGTATCCCAGCGACGACTGGGCTGCGCTGGCTGGGCGTCCTGGAAAAGGAAGGCCTGCTGGTCCGCGGGACCAGCGAGGAGGATGCCCGCGTCACCTGGGTCCAGTTGTCGGACTATGGGATGGACGTGATGCGTGGCTACCTGTCCGAGGCGATGGGGCTGCCGGTATCCGGACGGGTCGGCACCACCGCGGTCGGCTGACGTGTCCTCGGCCGATCGTCGTCGGCCGATTTTCAGGCGTTGCCGGCAAGGACAACATCGATGCTGGCGAACCCGCCGTGCTGGGAGTTTTGCTCGACGGGGCCGGCTCCCCTGCTTACAACCCGGCGCGCTCCGATTCGCCCGGCGGGATCCGGTTTCCGTCAAGTCGTTGGGGCGAGCGGGCGGGGGCCCTACGACCATGGGATGGGAACCGAGTAATGCAACCTTTGGCAAATCGAGGCATGACGGGTTCGCCCAGCGGGCCCGATAGCGCGGCCCGGGCGGAAGCCCTGCTCCGCGAGGCGATCGAAGTGCTCGACGCCGGCGATTTCGACTGCGCTGCCGCCTATGCGGAAATGGCGCGCCAAGCATTGACCCAACACTTCCCGGCCTGATCGCCGAGCGCGATCGCAAGGATCTTGCCACCACGCCGACAGGGCCCGGCGGCCATTTGGCAGCGCTTACCTAAACCTTAACCGCGGTCCGCCGGGATTTCGCCTATTTCAAAGTAAACGCCCCGTTAAACCTAATCGGTTATCGTGCATTCAGCATGTTCCGGTGCCATTTTGGCGGCGGACGATTGAGGACGATACGATGTACGGGGCACTCGGGAGCTCGAGGGACGACGGGCCAGACCGCAAGATCATGGCAATCGGCGCGGCCGGCCCGGACAGCGACGCGGTTCGGCCTCGCACGGCCGAACGCTTCACCCTGATGCTTCGCGTCGCCAAGCTGGTTTCCAGCCATGGCGAGTACCCTTGCGTCATCCGCGACGTTTCCGCCACCGGCGTACGCCTGCGACTGTTCCATGCCTTGCCGGCCGAGCGCCATCTGGCGCTCATGCTCGGCAACGGGGAATGCTATTTCGTCGAAAACGTGTGGGATGATGCGAACGGCGCCGGTTGCGAAGCCGGCTTCCGCTTTTCCGCGCCGATCGACGTCCGCGCCTTCATGACCGAGAGCAGCAAGCACCCCAAGCGACAGGTACGCCTGGGGCTGACCCTGCCGGCGACGCTTTCGATCCGCGAGTTCGCCACTCCGGTGGTAATCCGTGACATCTCGCAGCAGGGCGTGCGGATCGATTGCGACCGCTCCCTTGCCATCGACCAGCATGTGAGGCTCAAGGCCCACGGCTTGCCGGAGATTTTCGCGTCGGTGCGCTGGAAGGCCGGTCTTGGCCATGGCCTGGTGCTGCAGCGGTGTTTCCGCCTCGACGAACTGGCCCGGCTCGCCTGGACCGTGGCCGAGCCGGCCGAGCGCGCCGCGGCGGTAGAACTGCGGGCCGCCGCAGCGGCGGTCCCGACCACCGTCAGCCGCCGCGCCGGCTGATTCGTTGCCTTTCGCCGACTTCGTTTCAGGGACCGTCATGCCGCAGCTGAACTTCGCTTCCGTTCCGTCTTCCTCCAGGCTCATGAGTTGGCTCGGCTTCCGGGGGGGCGGCCGCCAGAACCAGCCCGAGGCGATCATGCGGTCGGTTGAGGGCGGGACCGCGCTGCGCGAGGAACCCCGCCAGCGCTTGCTCGCCATGATTACCCAGTTCATGCTCGACCACCAGCTCGACGTGTCGGGCGCCAATCTCACGGCGGTCTACGGCGCGATATCCGGTATTGACCACAAACTCGCGACGACGATCGACGCGCGGCTCAAGGCGCAGCAAGCGATCACCCAGGACTGGTTCGACGAAGTGACCGGCGGCGATGCCTATGCCAATTACCGGGCCGAGCTCGACGCCCTGCTCAATAAGTTGGAAATCGGCATCTCCAGCTTCACCAAGACCACCCAGGAAACGCAGAGCGTCACCGGCGATTACCGCGCCGCGCTGGAACACCACGTCCAGGCGCTCAAGAACCCCGACGAGGGCGTGCTGATCGGGCTGGCCGACCTCGCTAAGGCCATGCTCGAGCGCACGCGCCAGATCGAGAGCGACGTTCGCCGCAACGAGAACGAGGCCAAGGCGCTGCGCAAGAGCCTGGCCAAGGCGCGCCGCGATGCCGACGTCGACCACCTCACCGGCCTGCCCAACCGTCGCGCCTTCGAGGCCCTGCTCGACAAGCATTACGAACAGGCCAAGGCGGCCGGCGAACCGCTCACCGTCGCGTTCTGCGATATCGACCACTTCAAGCGCGTCAACGACGCCCACGGCCACGACACCGGCGATCGGGTGATCAAGGCGATCGGCGAGGCGCTCGCCAACATTTCCGGCCAGAACTGCCATGTCGCCCGCCACGGCGGCGAGGAATTCGTCATGCTATTCCGCGGCAAGACCACCGACCAGGTCTTCGCCGCGCTCGACAACGCGCGCGAGACCATGGCGCAGCGCCGCTTCGTCAATCGCGACACGGAACAGGCGATCGGCACGGTCACCTTCTCGGGCGGAGTGGCCGACGTCTACGCCTTCCCCAACTCGCGCACCGCGCTGAAGGCTGCCGACGGCGCTCTCTACAAGGCCAAGGAAGCGGGCCGCAACCGCATCTGCGTGGCCGAGACGGATGCGGATATCTCGGTGAGCTAGGGGTTCGAGGGCGGCCGCCGCGCTTTCCACAACCTGCGCTTTGCTCGAATCCGGTCGGGCGGCTAAGGCCGCCGCCGACCGATTCACCATATCTCACGGAGAGCCGCCAAATGGCCGAGACCACCGACGACCGCCTGCGCCTGCTGATCGAACGCATCGAGCGCCTGGAAGAGGAAAAGAAGGGCATCGGCGACGACATCAAGGACGTCTACCTCGAGGCCAAGGCGGTCGGCTACGACGTGAAGATCATGCGCCAGATCGTCCGCCTGCGGAAGATGCAGCCCGACGACCGCAAGGAAATGGAAGCGATCCTCGACCTCTACAAGGCCGCGCTCGGCCTCGGCTGAGGACGGAACCGAGCGGGACCTCTCCCATTGGTGAAGTCGAAAGGACTTCATCATGGACCGCCAATCAGCCGACTTCGCCGAACCGATCCACGAGGACGGCCTGCCCGGCCGCGAATCCACGCTCGTTCCCAAGCCCGACTGGCAGCCGCGCTACCCGGGCTCGGGGCGGCTGGCCGGCAAGGTCGCGATCGTCACCGGCGCCGACAGCGGGATCGGCCGCGCCGTCGCGGTGCTCTATGCCCGCGAGGGCGCAAAGGTTGCCGTCTCCTACCTCTGCGAGCACGACGACGCTCAGAAGACTGCCGAACTGATCGATGCCGAGGGCAGCGAGGCGTTGCTCCATGCCGGCGACCTGGGCGATCCAGCCCACGCCGCCAGCCTCGTCGAAGCGGTCATCGCCCGCTGGGGCCGGCTCGACGTGCTGGTCAACAATGCCGGTGAGCAGCACCCCGACCAGGACATCCGCGACATCACTCCGGAACAGCTCCAGCGCACCTTCCAGACCAACATCTTCGCGATGTTCTACCTGGTCCAGGCCGCCCGCCCGCACCTGAAAAGCGGCGCGGCGATCGTCAACTGCACCTCGATCACCTCCTACCAGGGCTCGAAGGAACTGCTCGACTATTCGAGCACCAAGGGCGCGATCACCGCCTTCACGCGCTCGCTGTCGGAGAACCTGGTGGGCAAGGGCATCCGCGTCAACGCCGTCGCGCCGGGCCCGATCTGGACCCCGCTCAACCCCAGCGGCGGGGCGAGTCCGGAAAAGCTGGAGCACTTCGGCGAGAACACCCCGATGGGCCGGCCTGGCCAGCCGAACGAAGTGGCGCCGGCCTTCCTGTTCCTGGCCTGCGAGGATTCGAGCTACATGTCGGGCCAGGTGCTGCACCCCAACGGGGGGACGGTGGTGAACGGCTAAGAATTGCCCGATTGCCATCAGTCGGCTAGGGCGCGCAGCAACGCAAAACTAGCTGACGAAACGAGCAATGGCAGGCCATTCCAAATTCAAGAACATCATGCACCGCAAGGGCGCGCAGGATAAGAAGCGTTCGGCGCAATTCTCCAAGCTTTCCCGCGAAATCACCGTCGCGGCCAAGATGGGCATGCCCGATCCGGACATGAACCCGCGCCTGCGCGCCGCGGTCAATGCCGCCAAGGCGCAGTCGATGCCCAAGGACAACATCCAGCGCGCGATCGACAAGGCCAGCAAGGGCGACGGCGAGAACTACGAGGAAGTGCGCTACGAGGGCTACGGCCCGGGCGGCGTCGCGCTGATCGTCGAGGCGCTGACCGACAACCGCAACCGCACCGCCACCAACGTGCGGACCGCCTTCGCCAAGAACGGCGGCAACCTGGGCGCGTCGGGCGCGGTCAGCCATGGCTTCGAGCGGCTCGGGCTGATCGAGTATGCCGCCTCGGCGGGCGACGAGGAAAAGGTGCTCGAAGCCGCGATCGAGGCCGGCGCCGACGATGTCGAGAGCGACGAGGACGGCCACCAGATCTGGACGTCGGTCGACGTGCTGCACCCTGTGAGCCGCGAGTTGGAGAAGGTCCTGGGCGAAGCCGAGGCGGTCAAGCTGGCCTGGAAGCCCAACCTCAAGACCGAGGTCGGCGAGGGCGATGCGGCGACCCTGCTCAAGCTGATCGACGTGCTCGACGACGACGACGACGTCCAGACCGTGTGGGGCAACTACGACATCTCCGACGAGGTCATGGAGAAGCTGGGCTGAATGGGCGCCTTGCTCGCCAAGGCGCTCGCTTCCGGCCTGCTGATCGCGCTTGTCGCCGAACTCGGCAAGCGGCTCCCCGCCCTGGCGGCGCTGGTCGCCTCTCTGCCGCTGGTGTCGGTGCTCGGCATGATCCTGCTATGGCGGGCTCGTCCGGACGCGGAGAACATGGCCATCCATGCCGAGGCGACCTTCTGGTACATCCTGCCCTCGCTGCCGATGTTCTTCCTGATCCCCGCGTTGCTGCGCGCCGGTTTCGGGTTCTGGTTGGCTCTCGGGCTAGGCTGCGTGCTAACCGTGGCGCTCTACTTGCTCATGGCGCGGTTCGGGCCCAGCCTCGGCATCCGGGTCTGACATGATCGTCATCGGCCTCGACCCCGGTCTGGGCTGCACCGGCTGGGGCGTGGTCGCCAAGTCGGGCAGCCGGTTGACCCATATCGCCAATGGCCAGGTCAAGACCGACCCCAAGGCTCCGTTGGCCGACCGCCTGGTCGCACTCGACCGCGAGCTGACCGATGTGGTCCTCGCACACCGTCCCGATGCCGGCGCCGTCGAGGAGGTCTTCGTCAATTCCAATCCGCAGTCGACCCTAAAGCTCGGCCAGGCACGCGGCGTCTGTCTGCTCGCCCTGGCTCGGACCGGCATGCCTGTGGCGGAATATGCCACGCGGCTGGTGAAGAAGGCGATCGTGGGCACCGGCGGGGCCGAGAAGGCGCAGGTCCAGGCGATGTTGGGAGTGCTGCTGCCCGGCGTCAAGCTCGCCGGCCCCGACGCGGCGGATGCCCTTGCAGTCGCCATCGCCCATGCCCATGCGGCACTGCGCTAGCTACATCCCCATGCGCTGCATCACCGCCTGCAGTTCCTGGTCCTTGCCCGCCGCGGCATCGCAGCTCCCCTGGCGCACCAGCAGGCAGGCGCGCTGTCCGGTGCGTTCGTGGCAGGAGGCGATCTTGTACTCCGGGTTGAAGGGCAGGTCGCCGTCGGCGATGGTGGCATTGGCGGCGGCGACGACCTCGGGCGGAAGCGAGGAGAGGCCGTCGGCCATTTCCTGCGGGATCACGTAGATCGGCAGGTTGCGGCGCAGAAGGGCGTCGACCAGATGGCCGGAATGATCTTCGGATACGGAGATTCCGCATATGTCGGGCCGGCTGGCGGTATCGTAGGCGGCCATTGAATAGGCCCCGCCCTTGAGCTTCAGCCGCTTGGTCGCCGCCTCACCCAGTACGGTCTGTGACAGGCCGAACCAGCCGGCGCACAGCGCGAGCAGCGCGATCAGGCCGGCATTGCGCCGGGAAGGCAGCCGGCCGAGAAGCCAGTCGAGCACGTTCACCGAGCCGATGCCTGCCAGCACCAGGATCAGGAATACGGACAGCCAGACGAAACGGTATTCCTTGTGACCGATCACGGTATGGACCGCGAGATTGACGACGAGCGCGAGGATCAGCGGCCAATAGCGCCGCCCGGCGAGCAGCACGGCGCCAAGGATCGCCGGGGTCCCGGGGCCAAGCGCGAGATGGATCATGTCGGCATAATAGCCCGGACCCTGCTCGCCGAATTCGGCGGCGCGGCCTTGGGCGATGTTCATATGCAGGTTGTTGAAGATCCACGACAGCGGCACCTGCCCGTTAGCCAGGTCGCTTGCCGCGCCGAGCACCAGGGCGGCCACCGCACCGATCGCGAGGTCGCCCCAGGTCCGCCAGTCCAGGCGGACCGACGCCAGGACGAGGACCGCAACGAACGGGGCGTACTGGAAACGCAGCAGGCAGCCGAGCGCGAGCAGAAGGCCGGACAGCCCGAGCGCTCGGCGTCCGGGCCTGTCGACCAGCAGCAGCGCCGCACCGCAGGTGATCATCGCGGTGGCCAAGCTCTCGGATAGGAGCAGGACGGAGAACTGGACGCTATCGTACCATACCGCGGCGACGAACAGTGCGACCAAGGCATGCCGGCGCGAACGTGCCGCGCCGATCCCCCAGGCGCCGACGAGCGCGAAGAGGCAGAGCGCGGCAAAGGTCACGCGGGCAAGGTGGATCGACAACATGCCGTTCGGAGCAATCAGGTCGCCCAAACGGATCGGCAGCGAAAGGAACTGGGGGATCAGCGCGTTGCGGATGCCATAGCGGCTTTCCCACGGCACCAGGCCATAGCCGGTGACGAGGCGGTTGGCCTGCTCGAGATACTGGTAGAACTCGTCGGTATGGTGCTGGTCCCACGGGCTGTAGGCCATGGCGCGCAGCGCTATCGCCAGCATCGAGATCGCCAGGATGACCCACCAGTATGGCGCCACTTTTGCTAAGTTGGACCGGCCCACTAATGCTTCCTCGCTCGATGCTCGGCCGTGCCTTAGAGTTTGATCCACTTCGGTGGAAGTGGGGCCTGGCCCCTCGGCGCACAAATTGGCGGGAAAATGACGGCGCGGGTTGACGCTGCCCGGGCGATGGCGCTTGAGATGCCGCAAGCGGTAACATGGGCGGCGGAATGAACGGTATGGCGCGCCTGAAGGCGGCGGTCGAGGGGCGGTGCCACATTCTCGCCGGCGCCGGGCTGATCCTCGCGATCCTGGCCGGCACGCTCGTGCCGCTCTATACCGACGAGATCGGCTGGCGCTTTCAGGAACGCGCCTGGATCGATGGCGTGGACAAGGCGTACAACGATACCTGCGGGCCGAACACGCTGGCCCGGCCGCCGTGGTTCATGCTGCCGGTGCGCTGGTTTTCGGCCACGGCGAACCAGACCTTTGCCGATCCGCTGTTCGTGCGGATCGAAGGCGTGCTGTGCGCGCTGGGGTGGATCGGGCTGCTCTGGCTGCTGGTCGCGCGGCTGGGCCGAAGCGGGCCGGACCGGCGCGGGATCCAGGCGCTGGTGTTCTCGCTGCTGGGCCTTGGCACCCTGCCGTTCCTGCAGGTGCTCAGCCGGCCAGAGCAGCCACTGCTGATCGCCCTTACCCTCATGCTGGTGATCGCCCTGGCGCCCTGGCGCGGGACAGGCCCGGCGACCGCGGCCTGGCTCAAGGGAGCGGCCATCCTTCTGCTCGGCGTGGTCGCGGTCAGCTATCACCTGAAAGGCGTGGTCTATGCCCCCGTCGCGCTGGCCTGCCTGGCCGTCTGCGCGACCGGGCCGGGCACCCGGATTCCTCGCCTGGTCTTCGCCGCGCTTCTCGTCGCGATCATGGCGGCGGGCGCGGTCTATTGGTTCGGACGATTCGAATGCCCGCAGAACCCGGAAACGGCGGCGGTCCTGGCGCGGGAGAACCTGGCCGCCATGCTGTCCGGCAAAGGATCGCTGCGCGATGCGATCGGGCCGATCCTGTTGGGGACGAACCCCCTGAACTATGCCTGGCTGGCTGGACTTCACACCGACATGTCCGACTGGTTGCCCCGGGGCATCTTCCCGACCGCGCTGGCCGGCGCGGTTTTAGTCGCGCTGACGCTGCTGTGGGGCGGCGCGGTCCTGCTGGGGGCGGGCCGGCTGGTGGTCTTTCTGGCCCGCGAGCGGATGAAGGCCCTGGTCGTGCCCCAGGCGCTCCTGGCGCTGGCCGTGCTGGCCTGCGTCGAGGTGTGGGGGGTGAGCCAGGTCAACCGCAACGCCTACGAAGCCGCGCACGTGCTGCCGATGCTGGCGATCTTCGTCGCGCTGACCCTTTCGCTTCCGCTGGATGGTGACGCCCGGTTCCGCCGGGCGCAGGACTGGCTGATGCGCCTGGCCGTGCCGGCGGCGCTGATCAGCGAGGCGGCGCTGCTCGGCTGCGCGGGCGGCCCGCTGATCGCCGCCAATGGGACGCCGGGATCGATCCCCGGCCAAGGCCTGTCGGTTTCGCTGAGCGGCTACGACGCGATCCGCCGCGATGTCGCCGCGGCCATGAGGCAGGCCGGGCTGGCTGGCGATCGGCCGCGCCGCGGCCTGGTGGTCGACGACGTCACCTACCTCGCCCTGCAGCGCGACCGCCTGCCGTTCCATCGGCTTGGCCTGTTCGCGGTCTGGAACTTCGGCATGACCAATCCCGCGCAATACCTGCTCGAGCGCAAATCCGATGGGATCGTCATGAGCTGCGCCAATCTGCCCATGGAGTTCGAGGCGGCGGCGACCTGGGCCGGCACCATCTGCGCGCTGGCGCCGGCTCAGCTCGCGCCGCTGGCCGCCCCGATCGAGCCGATCTGGGACGACGATCTTGGCCGCCAGCCATGAAGCGGGGCCTGGTTCCCTGCCGCTCGCGCGATAATCGTGCTGGCCTAGGCGCCGTCGTCGTGCCAAGGAACAAATCATGATCGCCAAGCTCACCGGCACGCTCGACGATTCCGGGCCCGATTGGGCCGTGATCGACGTCGCCGGCGTGGGCTATCTCGTCCACTGCTCGGCCAAGACGCTTGCCGCGTTGGGGGTGCGGGGGGATGCCGCGACGGTCCATACCGAGCTCCAGGTCAGCGAGAACGACATGCGCCTGATCGGCTTCGCCAGCGGCGGCGAGCGCGAATGGTTCCGCCTGCTGACCGGCGTCCAGGGCGTGGGCAGCAAGATGGCGCTGGCCGTTCTTTCGGCCCTGGCGGTGGAAGACCTCCAACGCGCCTGCGCCAGCGGCGACGCGGCCTCGGTGGCGCGGGCGCAAGGGGTGGGGCCGAAGCTGGCCGGGCGGATCGTCAACGAGCTCAAGGACAAGGCCGGGGGTTTTTCGGCGGTCCTGCCCGCCGGTGCGGCGCCGGTCGCGGCCGGTTCGGTCAGCGCGGATGCGGTCTCGGCCTTGCAGAACCTGGGATTCAAGCCGCAAGTCGCGACCGCGGCGGTGGCGCAGGCGGCGAACGAGCTGGGCGACGCGGCGGGGCTGAACGATTTGGTCCGCATCGCGCTCAGGAAGGCGGCGGGGTGATGACCTCCACGACCTTTCGCCGTCATCCCGAACTTGTTTCACGATCCATCGTGCCGCAAGCATCCGGCCAATGACCGATAACCCCCTCCTTACCCCGGTCCGCCAGGCCGACGACGCCGACGCGGCGCTGCGGCCCAAGACCTTGGCCGATTTCGTCGGCCAGGCGGCCGCCAAGGACAACCTGCGGGTCTTCATCGAATCGGCGCGGTCGCGGCGCGAGGCGATGGATCATGTGCTGTTCTTCGGGCCGCCCGGCCTCGGCAAGACCACGCTTGCCCAGATCGTGGCGCGCGAGCTTGGGGTGGGCTTCCGCGCGACCTCGGGGCCGGTCATCGCCAAGTCGGGCGACCTCGCCGCGCTGCTGACCAATCTCGAGGAAGGCGACGTCCTGTTCATCGACGAGATCCACCGGCTCAATCCGGTGGTCGAGGAGATCCTCTATCCGGCGATGGAGGACCGCGTGCTCGACCTGATCATCGGCGAGGGGCCCTCGGCGCGCTCGGTTCAGGTGCCGCTGCCTTCGTTCACGCTGATCGGCGCGACCACGCGGCAGGGCCTGCTGACGACGCCCTTGCGTGACCGATTCGGCATTCCGGTGCGGCTGAATTTCTATACGGTCCAGGAACTTGAGCATGTCGTCACGCGCGGTGCGAACCTGCTCGGCATGAGCATCGACCCCGCCGGCGCGCGCGAGATCGCGCGGCGCGCGCGCGGGACGCCGCGCGTCGCCGGGCGGCTGATGCGGCGGGTGCGCGACTTTGCCCATGTCGCCGGGGTGGACGTCGTCACCAAGCAGGTGGCCGACGATTCGCTGACCCGGCTCGAGGTCGATTCGCTCGGGCTCGACGCGCAGGACCGGCGCTACCTCCACATGATCGCCGACATCTACAAGGGTGGGCCGGTGGGCGTTGAAACCTTGGCGGCGGGCCTCTCCGAGCCGCGCGACACGATCGAGGATGTGGTCGACCCCTACCTGATCCAGCTCGGCCTGGGCGCCCGCCCCGCGCGGGGGCGCGGCCCCCACGACCGGGGGTGGAAGCACCTGGGACTGGCACCCCCGCCGGAATCTCCAGGGGGATCGCAGGCCGGCCTGTTCGATGCCGTGCCCGATGGCCCTCCGGATGCTCAGGGTGAAGGTGATTAGTTAACCTGCGGGTAGGACTCGCCCGGGGATCGGTTCCATTCCGGGACAGAAGGCTAACAGGCGGCAAAAATTAGCTAAAAATCGACATCAGGGCCGTCCCAATGACGGTTAACGGCATTGTTCGGTCACTGACTCTCTGCGTTTCTCGGCAGCACAGAGCCGCAAGGTGGTGGACCAGCCACGCCGGGCGGCCCAGGGGAAACAAAGAAGGCTAAGCCTATGTCGGTACGGATGGCTCTCGCGAAATTGTCGGCCTTAGCGGTCGGCGGTGCGCTTGTCGGCGGCGGGGCGGTGCATGTCGCCGAAGCGCCCGCGACCACGCGGCCCGAATACGTCAAGCACGCCAAGGTGGCGAAGCCCAAGGCCAAGGCTCGCCGGCATCTTGCCCGCCGCGCCGCGCCCGCGCCGCGCACGGTCAAGCGCATCCGCCGCATCGTGACCAAGCCGGCCTGCTGCGAGCAGGAACTGGCCTATGTGCCGATGCCCGCACCCTACGCCCCCCCGCCGATGCCGGCGGGCGGTAGCGGCGGCGTGACCGTGATCGGCGGCAGCGGCGGTTTCGGCGGCTTCGGAGGAGGCTTCTTCGGCGGCTTCTTCGGCTCCAGCGGCTCGTCGGGCGGCAACATCGTGATCACCTCGACCAGCACCGGCGGTTCGACCTCGACTTCCTCGGGCGGCAGTTCGACCTCGGGCGGCTCGACCTCGACCTCGTCGGGCGGCAGCTCCACTTCGACCTCGGGCGGTTCGACCTCGACCTCGACTTCGAGCGGCGGCTCCTCCTCCTCGTCGAGCTCGTCCTCGTCGTCCAGTTCGTCGTCCTCGTCCTCGTCCTCGGGCTCGTCGAGCAGCTCGGGCGGTTCGAGCGGAGGCCATCACGGCTGCGGCAAGCCCAAGTGCGACCACCACGGGTCGAGCGGATCTTCGGGCTCGAGCGGCTCCTCGGGTTCGTCGGGCTCCAGCGGTTCGTCGGGGTCGAGCGGCTCCTCGGGCAGCTCGTCTTCCTCGTCGTCGAGCGGCAGCTCGAGCAGCAGCTCCAGCGGTTCGTCGGGCTCCAGCTCGTCGGGCGGTTCGTCCTCGACCGGCGGTTCGTCCAGCTCGTCGAGCGGCAGCAGCGGCTCGACCTCCACCTCATCGGGCGGCAGCTCGACTTCGGGCAGCTCCAGCTCCTCGTCGAGCGGTTCGTCGAGCAGCTCGAGCTCCGGCGGCAGCACCTCGACCTCGAGCGGCGCGACCTCGGGCGGTTCGACCTCGACTTCGAGCAGCACAAGCACCTCGTCGTCGTCCTCGACCTCGTCGAGCTCGTCGAACAGCTCCTCGACCTCGGGCAGCACCTCGACGTCGACCGGCGGCCACCAGGTTCCGGCGCCGCCGATGCTCGTCCTGTTCGGCGCCGCTGCGGCCAGCCTGGCCGCCCGCCGCCGCCTGGCCCGCAAGAAGGCGGCCTGAACGCACTCCCCGGCAGCGAACCGGAAGAATCGGGGCGGTCCTAGGGCCGCCCCCTTTTTATCCGCTCTTGACAAAACGAACCATTTAGGTTATGTGCCCCGCCGTCGATCGTGACAGGATCGACGCGCAGCGGGTGCGGGAGGCGCGATGCGCATCGCCTTGGCAGCTCCCGCGACACGGCCGGCGTCCCCAGTCGACGTCGCACCGGCTGAAGCGAGGGAACGAGCTCGGAGTGTA
>JBQCGM010000103.1:0-34097 GCA_051955585.1 Novosphingobium sp. | reverse complement strand
GGGTCACGCACCCGCCGGCTCGGCCCCTTGCAGGACCGACGCTGGGTAGAACGGGGGTGGGGGCTCGCATACTGCCGGCCCGTTCTGGTTCGGAAAAAAAGCCCTTGGTTGGCAAGGACCCGTTTCTTTCCTGCTGCCGAGGGTTTCCGGCCCCGGCAGGCCATCGTCGGTCGGTCGCGGTACCGACTGGGGCACCGGCCGTGTCGCGGGAGCATGTGAGGCGAAGCGCTTCGCGCCTCCCGCACCCGCTGCGCGTCGATCCTGTCACGATCGACGGCGGGACACATAACCTAATTGGTTCGTTTTGTCAAGGGGAATCAAATCAGCCCGGCCAGCGGACTCGACGGGTCGGCATATTTGCGCGTCTGCATGCGGCCCGCGAGATAGGCCGAGCGCCCCGCCTCGACCGCGAGCTTCATGGCGCGGGCCATGCGGATGGGGTCCTTGGCCTCGGCGATCGCGGTGTTCATCAGGATCCCGTCGCAGCCCAGCTCCATGCCAACGGCCGCATCGGAGGCCGTGCCGACCCCGGCATCGACCAGCACGGGCACGGAGGCGCCCTCGACGATCAGGCGGATCGTCACCCGGTTCTGGATGCCGAGGCCCGAGCCGATCGGCGCGCCCAGCGGCATGACCGCGACCGCGCCGGCGCTTTCGAGCTGCTTGGCCGCGATCGGATCGTCGACGCAGTAGACCATCGGCAGGAAGCCTTCGCTGGCCAGGGTTTCGCAGGCCTTCAGCGTCTCGCGCATGTCGGGATAGAGCGTGCGCGCCTCGCCCAGCACCTCGAGCTTCACCAGGTCCCAGCCGCCCGCCTCGCGGGCCAGCCGCAGCGTGCGGATCGCCTCCTCGGCGGTGAAGCAGCCGGCGGTGTTGGGCAGGTAGGTGATCTTCTTCGGGTCGATGAAGTCGGTCAGCATCGGCGCCTTGGGGTCCGAGACGTTGACCCGGCGCACCGCGACCGTGACGATCTCCGCGCCAGAGGCCTCCACCGCGGCGGCGTTCTGGGCGAAGTCCTTGTACTTGCCGGTGCCGACGATCAGGCGCGAACGGAAGGTGCGGCCGGCGACGGTCCAGGTGTCATCGCGCCCAGTGTCGGCATCAGTATCGGTCATGATCGGGTGGTCTCCTCCGCCGACGAAATGGACGATCTCCAGCACGTCGCCCTCGGCCAGGACGACTTCCCCGAGCGTCGAGCGCGGGACGATCTCGCCGTTGCGCTCGACCGCGACCTTTTGCGGATTGAGCTCGAGGCTGGCGACCAGCGCGGCGATGGTCTCGCCCGCGGCGAACCGGCGCGGCTCGCCGTTGACGGTGAGGGAGATTTCGGCAGACATGAGACGCGCCTTAGCGTTCAGTGGGCGTGGCGCAAGTTCCGGATATGGGCATAGGCGACCAGCGCCACCCCGGCGATGGTCAGCACCGCCTCGGCCGGGCCGTGGCCGACGGCGAGCGCCGAGGCCATCAGGGCGATGCCGGCGGAACCGATCAGCAGCGGCCCGGTCTTGCCATGGCGCAGCGCGCCGAGGCCCAGCGTCAGCACGCCGATGCCGACGGCAAGCGCGAGGCCGGTCTCGTGAATCTCGGGTGCCAGGAACACCCCGCCACCCAGACCGAGCACGGTCACCAGCAGCAGGCCGAGCAGGCAATGCACGGCGCACAGGCCCGAGAGCAGCATCCCCAGGCCGTCCAGCCGGTCACGAATCGCCAGTACCGCGTCACGCATGGGCGTCCTCTATGTGATGTTGTATCATCGTGCAACCCGCACCGGGGCGAAGTGGTTCCAAAGAACCTTGCGCTTTCGGGCGTGGCGGCGCAGGGAAGCCCTCATGACGGCGCAAGCAGCGAATTTCGCAGAGCCTTCGATGCCCCTGGCGGCAACCGCCCGGCCGCTCGCCCTGGCCCTCTGGCTCCAGGTCGTGGCAGCGATGGTCGTGGCGATCGTGGTGGTCGGCGGGATCACCCGCCTGACCGAGAGCGGCCTGTCGATCACCGAGTGGAAGCCGGTGACGGGCGCCCTGCCCCCACTGACCGAGGCGCAATGGCAGGCGGCCTTCGAAGGCTACAAGCGCATTCCGCAATATACCGAGGTCAACGGGCCGGCGGGAATGACCCTGGCCGACTACAAGTTCATCTTCTTCTGGGAATGGGTCCACCGCCTGCTCGCGCGGCTGATCGGCCTTGCTTTCGCCCTGCCGCTCGCCTGGTTCTGGGTCAGGCGGGCGATTCCCGCCGGCTACAAGCCGCGCCTCCTCGCCCTGCTCGCGCTCGGCGGCCTGCAGGGCGCGGTCGGCTGGTGGATGGTCTCCTCGGGCCTGACCCACGACGTCAAGGTCAGCCACTTCCGCCTCGCCGCGCACCTGCTGGTGGCGCTGGTGACGCTCGGCGGGCTGGTCTGGACCGCGCTCGACCTGCGGGCCCTCGCGCGCGGCGAAGGGGGCTCGCGGCTGACCGGGTTCGGTGCCGTCGCCCTGGTCCTGCTGGTGATCCAGCTATTCTTCGGCGCGCTCGTCGCGGGCCTCCGCGCGGGCTATGTCGCCAGCGACTGGCCGCTGATGAACGATCGGCTGGTTCCCGCCGGGATCGACTGGTCGCGCGGCATCGCCCACGCCCTGCTCAACGACCCCTTCCTGATCCACTTCGTCCATCGCTGGTGGGCCTGGGTGGTGGTTGCCGTGCTGGTCGTCATGGGCCGCAAGCTCAAGCGGCTGGGCGAACGCCGGGCGGGGATCGCCGTCCACAGCGCCTTCGGGACGCAGATCCTGCTCGGGATCGCCACGGTCATGACCGGGGTGAGCCTGTGGATCGCCGTGCTCCACCAGCTGGTCGGGGCGCTGCTGCTCGCCGCGACGACCTGGGGCGCCCACGCCCTGGGGCGCCGCAAATGAGCGAGCGCGCCGGGCCCGCGCTGGTCTGGTGCCCTTTTCCCGATGCCGATTCGGCTGCGGCGGCCGCTCGGGCCCTGCTCGACGAAGGCCTGATCGCCTGCGCCAATATCCTCCCGCCGATGCGCTCGCTCTACGTCTGGCGCGGCGAACCTGGCGACGAAAGCGAGGTCGGCGCGCTGTTCAAGACGAATGCGGGGCGCCTGCCTCGGGTCATCGACCGGTTGGGCGAGCTTCACCCTTATGACGAGCCGGCGATTCTCGGCTGGTCCTGCGACGCCGCCGCGCCCGCCACGGCCGCCTGGCTCGGGGCGCTCGGCGGATGAGGGAGCTGGCGTTGATCGTGGCCTCGGTCGTCGCCGCCCCCGCGGCCCTGGCCGAGACCGCTGCCTTCTCCCCGCCCGAAGGACCCGTCACGCTGACCCGGACGGTCCGGCGCGCCCTGCCCGACGGCAAGGAGGTGGTCGCGACGCGGAGCTACGAGCTGCGGATCGTGCGCGACGGGGACGGCTACCGCGTCGATGGGCAGTTGCTTTCGGCCGATGTCCAGGCCCCGCCGTCGCTGGAGGGGCTCGCCGCGATCGAGCGCAAGCGCAGCGACGACGGGCTGTTCCCGTTTCGCCTCGACGCGCGGGGCATGATCGCCCCGGCCCCTGCTGCTGGGGACCGCGCCTCGCTCGAAGCCGCCGGGGCTGCCACGCGCCGGGCCATCGCCGGCGGCCCCCTGCCCCCGGCCCAGCAGCGCGAGGCCCAAGGCTTCGTTCGCCGGATCATGGCCGGGGGTGCGGCGGGTGCGGGCGCGCAGTGGCCCGCGGACCTGTTCCGCCCGGTCTTCGGCCGCCGGGTTTCCAGCAGCCCGGTGTCCCTGGCCGGCGGGCGGAGCGGCACGGTGACGACCACGATCGAAGCGGCGCGCCGCGATGGCACCGACCGGATCGAGCGGACCGTCGTAACCGAAACCGGCGGCAACCGGCGCACGACGCGGGAAATCTACGCGCTCGTTCCTAGCCCCGAATAGTTCACGGTATTATTTTACCTCTCCGGAAACCCGCCATTTGATTGACTTTCGGAGTCGGTTCGACCAAAGGGCCGCCTTCCGCACTCGATCCGGCCTTGGCTGGGACGGTGCACGGGAACAGACCTTACAAGGAATTTCCAGCCATGAAGGCGCTCAGCAAGGTCACCCGGTCGATCAAGCCGGCCGAGGTGGAAAAGAACTGGCATCTGATCGATGCCGACGGCCTGGTGGTCGGTCGCCTCGCGGTGATCATCGCCAACATCCTGCGCGGCAAGCACAAGCCGAGCTTCACCCCCCACGTCGATTGCGGTGACCACGTCGTGGTCATCAACGCCGACAAGGTGCGGCTGACCGGCAACAAGCGCGCCAACAAGGTGTACTACAAGCACACCGGCTACGCCGGCGGGATCAAGGAGATCACCGCGGCGAAGGTCCTCGACGGCCGCTTCCCCGAGCGCGTCCTCGAGAAGGCCGTCGAGCGCATGATCCCGCGCGGTCCGCTGGGCCGCGACCAGATGCGCGCCCTGCATCTCTATGCCGGCGCCGAGCACCCGCATGGCGGCACCCAGCCGCAGCCGCTCGACGTCGCCTCGCGCAACCGCAAGAACAAGGTGGGTGCATAATGTCCGATAACACCGTCAACGATCTCGCCGATCTCGGCCAGCTCGCCGCCGGCGCTCCCGCTGCGGACGCCCCCGCCGCCGCCAACGACGCAGTCCAGGCTCCCGTCGTCCGCACCGGCCCGGCCGCCCCGCTGCGCGAGCAGGAGCTCGACGCCCAGGGCCGCGCCTATGCCACCGGCCGCCGCAAGGACGCCGTCGCCCGCGTGTGGATCAAGCCCGGCTCGGGCAAGATCACCGTCAACGGCCGCGACCAGGAAGTCTACTTCGCCCGTCCGACCCTGCGCCTGGTGATCAACCAGGTGTTCGACGTGTCGGACCGCACGGGCCAGTACGACGTCGTCGCCACGGTCAAGGGCGGTGGCCTCTCGGGCCAGGCCGGCGCGGTCAAGCACGGCATCGCCCAGGCCCTCAGCAAGTTCGAGCCGCTGCTCCGCAGCGCGGTCAAGTCAGCCGGCTTCCTCACGCGCGACCCCCGCGTCGTCGAGCGCAAGAAGTACGGCAAGGCCAAGGCCCGCAAGAGCTTCCAGTTCTCGAAGCGCTGAGCTTCCAGCTTACGCAACTCGGAAGAGGGGCCGGCTCGCGCTGGCCCCTTTTTCGTTGCGGCCTTCCGGATTTCCCATGCCCAATCGTTTGCTGGTACGTGCCCAGTTGCCGGCGTTCGGCAGAGCCACCGGACGCCTCGGCTGGCTCCGCGGCGCCGCCGGCGCCACCTTGGCTCTCGCGGTCGCGGCCGCGGTCACCTGGGTCCTGCTCGGCGAAACGCCGGCCATGCCCTGGCTGGTCGCACCGATCGGCGCCTCGGCGGTGCTGGTCTTCGCCCTGCCGGCGAGCCCGCTGGCTCAGCCTTGGCCCGTGGTGGGCGGGGATCTCATTTCCGTGGCGATCGGCCTCGCCTGTGCCCAGTTCATCCCCGTGCCGATGTTGGCCGCCGCCGCCGCAGTCGGAGCGGCGATCGCGGCGATGAGCCTGTGCCGCTGCCTGCACCCGCCCGGCGGCGCCTGCGCGCTGCTCGGCGCGCTTGGCGGCCCGGCCATCGCCGCGCACGGCTGGGCCGGCCTGCTCCTGCCGCTGGGGTTGAACTTGGCGGGCCTGCTGGTCGTCGCCTGGGTCTTCAACAACCTGACCGGACACAGCTGGCCGCACCAGGCCCAGCCGCCAGGCCCGCCCCGCTGGGCCGGGAGCTATGCCACCGCCGACCTCGACGCCGTGCTCGAAGAATGGGACGAAGTGCTCGACGTCAGCCGGGACGATCTCGATGCGCTGTTCCAGGCGGTCGAACGCCGCGCCGAGCAGCGCTGGCGCGAAGGCCTGCCGCGCTGACCTACCTCCCCGTCCGTCCTGACCTTCGACAGCTCAGGACGGACGGATCGGGAAGCTATCCCATTTCTAGTGAACCGGGGGATCTTCCGCCGGAACCGCTCCCACCGGCGCAACCGGTTCGCCGGGCCCGCGCGGCGGCAGCGCGTTGGCGGGCACCTCGTCGATCTGCATGTCGGACGTCGCAACCGCTTCCAGATTGCGGACGCGTACCCGGATTCCTGCGGCATCGAGGGTAAGCTCGTTGAAGCTCGGCGGGGTCGAGCGGACCCGCTTGGACAGCGTGCCGGCGCCGATCATCCGCAAGGGGCCCGCCGGGGTCTGCTCGGTCAGGTCGAAGGCATCGTGGACGTGGCCGGTCAGGATCGCGAGTACGCCGCGGCTCGCCAGGGCCTCCATCGCGGCGGTGCCATTGATGGTCAGCCGCTTGCCCTTGGGATCGCGCTCGGTGAGGGGGTGGTGGGCGGTGACGATGATTCGCTTGCCCGCCGGCACGGCATCGATCGCCGCCAGGGTTTCCGCCGGGGCGTGGTCCGTCACCCAGCCGTTCGACCAAGGAAACCGCCACTGCGCGCGGGTGGTGGTCTTGAGCGGCACGATCGCCAGACCGGCCAGATCGAGTTGGCGTTCGAGCAGGGTCTCGATCGCACGGAACCGCCGATAAGGATCGGTGAAGCGCTCGATCAGGTTGAAATAGGGCATGTCGTGGTTGCCGACCTCGACCGTCACCGGAGGCCCAAGCGCCGATATCCAATCGCAGGCGGCGCGGAACTCGCGGTGGCGGGCGCGCATGGTCAGGTCGCCGGTGACGCAGATCGCCGCGGGCTTCTCGCGTTCGATGCACAGCTTGACCCAATCGAGCGCGCGGCGATCCTCCAGGCCGAAGTGGATATCGCTGATATGGAAGAGGGTGGTCGCGGCGCTCATGGCTTGCTGGCAAGCAGATCGACCGCCAGCTCGGCAAGCGAAAACCGCTCTTCGGTCGATCCGGTGCGACGCTCGCCGTCGATCATCAGCTCGATCGGCTCCCCGCCGAGCGAGCGGCAGGTCAGCGCGGACACCGCGCCGAGATCGTCGTGCGGCCCCTGGCGATAGTCGCGGCGCAGCAGGGCCAGGCCCTGCAGCAGGTAGTCGGCCACGGTCTCGGCGCCGTAGCCTTCGACCTCCATGCCGCCCCTCTTTGCTTCCAGCCGAACGCCCGCATAGCCCTCGGGCTTGCCGAGCGGCGGATCGGCGATCGCCACCATCGGCCCGGTGGTGCTCTGGCGGATCGCAGTCAGCGAGCTGGCGGCGACGCCGGGAAGGTCGCCTTCGCGCAGGCCCTCGCGCACGTCGCTCCAGGTCGCGCCGGGACCGGCGAGAACCTCGATCAGGGCAAGCCCCCGGCCGGTCCTGATACAGGGGCGGCGGACCGCCACCAGGCGCGGCAGGTCGCGGACGATCTCGGCGGCGCTGCGCTCGCCATGGAGCGCGCGGGCCAGCAGGTTGGCCGTACCGCCGGGCAGAACCAAGACCTGACCGCCCCAGCCCTCAAGGCTGGTGACGACGGAGTTGACCGTGCCGTCGCCGGCGAAGACCGCGATGCGGCTGACCCCGCCCTCGGTCAGGTGCGGGTGCTCGGGCAGGCCATCGCGCGGTACGTCGACCACGCGCTGCGGCTTCGCCTCGGCAGCCATGAAGGCATCCATCAGTTCGCGGAGCGCCGCCTCGTTGTTGCTGCCGCTAGCGGCGTTGACCAAGAGCCAGGTGTGCATCCTGGCTAGAGCGCTCCGCGCGCGGAGCGGTTCCCCGCGTTCATACCCGGTTCGACAGGATCAGCCATGCCGCGGCGGCATTGGCCAGCGAATAGATCGCATAGCCCCAGGCCCAACCCAAGGCGCCGCTATCGACCATCAGCATCGAGCCGAGCAGGACCAGGAATTCCACCACCAGGCCAAACCTGCCGCCGCCGAGCATGTGCACAAACCACGGCGCGCGGTGGAGCAGCAGGTGGCGACTTTCCAACACCGCCTTGTGCATGGCGAAGTTGCCGACGCCGAGCAGGAACAGAACGATGAGCGCCATGACGTCAACCTAGGCCTCACCCGCCCGAAATCAAAGAGATCCGGGCTAAAGCGCCCCCGCCAGGGCGAGCGCCACGCCGGCCGCGACGCAGAACAGGGCGATCACCTCGTGCCGGCGGATCGCCTCGCGCAGGTAGAGGTGGCCGAAACCCAGGGTAAACAGTACCTCGACCTGGCCGACGGTGCGGACCAGCGCGACCGGCGCCAGCGCGAAGCCGGTGAACCAGCCCGCCGAACCCAGGCTGGCGAGCAGGCCGACCAGGCCCGAGGTGCGCCAGCTGCGCAGGACGCGGGCCATCTCGCCCCGCTCGCGCAGCAGGACGTATGTCCCCTGCATCAGCACCTGTCCCGCCTGGGTGACAGCCAGCACGAATAGCGCCGCCTGGATCTTGTCGGCGGTGTGCGCCTCGTGGGTCGCGAGCTTCACGAAGATTGAGGTCATCGTATAGCCGAGGCCCGCCCCCAATCCGCAGAGCGCAGCCGGTTGAGCCATATCGCGCACGTGCAGTCGCTTGCCGCCACCGGCGAGGTAGAGCACCCCGAAGACGCCCACGGCGATCCCCAGCCATGAGATCCACGACAGCCGCTCGTGCAACAATACGAAGGAAAGGACCGCTCCCTGGATCGCCTCGGTCTTCGAATAGGCGGTGCCCGCAATGTAGTTGTGGTAGGAAAAGGCCAGCAGCAGCAGGTTGGTGCCGAGGATCTGGGCCAGGCCCGCCGCCAGGGCCCAGCCGAGCATGGCCGGCTCGAAGGCCGGCACCGCCTCGCCACGGACCAGGGACCAGGCCAGCAGCAATGCGATCGCCACCGGCAGCCCATAGAAATAGCGCACCAGCCCGGCGCCGTTGACCGACAGCGTCGAGCGCACCGACTGCTGCACCGCGGTGCGCCACGAGTTGAACACCGCCGCGCCCAGCGTGGCGACCAGCCAGATGGGAATGGTCACGGGTTCCCCTCCCGCAGGCGGGAGGGGTTAGGGGAGGGAACGTCGAATAAGACGCGGCGGAGACGACAACAGGCCTTCCCCCACCCCCTCCCGCAAGCGGGAGGGGAGTCGGTCAAGCGTGCACCCCTTCGCGCGCGATCCGCTCCTTCCAGACCAGCGGAGCGAGTTGGTGGACGTTGTTGCCCTCGGCATCGACCGCGACGGTCACCGGCATGTCCTCGACGGTGAACTCGTAGATCGCCTCCATGCCGAGATCCTCGAAGGCCAGCACCTTGGCCTCGCGGATCGCGCGGGCGACCAGATAGGCCGCGCCGCCGACCGCCATCAGATAGGCGACCTTGTGCTTGGCGATGACCTGCGTCGCGCCCTGCCCGCGCTCGGCCTTGCCGATCATGGTCAGCAGCCCGAGGTCGAGCATCATGTCGGTGAACTTGTCCATCCGGGTCGCCGTCGTCGGACCGGCCGGACCGACCACCTCGCCCATCACGGGGTCGACCGGGCCGACGTAGTAGATCGAGCGGCCGCGGAAATCGACCGGCAGCTCCTCGCCCTTGGCGAGCATGTCCTGGATGCGCTTGTGCGCGGCGTCGCGCCCGGTGAGCATCTTGCCGTTCAGGAGCAGACGGTCGCCGTGCTTCCAGCTCTGCACTTCTTCCGGCGTCAGCGTGTCGAGGTTGACCCGCTTGGCGGCCTTGTCGGGCGTCCAGGTGACATCGGGCCATTCGTCGAGCTTGGGCGTCTCGAGGAAGGCCGGGCCCGAGCCGTCGAGCGTGACGTGGGCATGGCGCGTGGCCGAGCAGTTGGGGATCATCGCCACGGGCTTGCCCGCGGCGTGGCACGGCCATTCGGCGATCTTGACGTCGAGCACCGTGGTCAGGCCGCCGAGACCCTGGGCCCCGATGCCCAGCGCGTTGACCTTGTCGTAGATCTCGACGCGCAGCTTCTCGATGTCGGTCTGGGGACCGCGCGCCTTGAGCTCGTGCATGTCGATCTCTTCCATCAGCGATTCCTTGGCGAGCAGGACCGCCTTTTCGGCCGTGCCGCCGATGCCGATGCCGAGCTGCCCCGGCGGGCACCAGCCGGCGCCCATCTGCGGGATCATCTCGAGCACCCAGTCGACGATCGAATCGCTGGGGTTCATCATCTTGAACTTGGACTTGTTCTCGCTGCCGCCGCCCTTGGCCGCGACGTCGACCGAGACGGTGCTGCCGGGCACCATCTCGACGTTCAGCACGCAGGGGGTATTGTCCTTGGTATTGCGGCGGGTGAAGGCCGGATCGGCGACGATCGAGGCGCGCAGCTTGTTCTCGGGGTGGTTGTAGGCGCGGCGCACGCCTTCATCGACGACCTCCTGGAGGCTCTTGTCGCTCTCCAGGCGGCAGTTCTGGCCCCACTTGAGGAAGACGTTGACGATGCCGGTGTCCTGGCAGATCGGGCGATGCCCCTCGGCGCACATCCGGCTGTTGGCGAGAACCTGGGCCATCGCATCCTTGGCGGCGGGGTTCTCCTCGCGCTCCCACGCCGCGGCGAGCGCGCGGATGTAGTCCATCGGATGGAAGTAGCTGATGTACTGCAGCGCGTCGGCGATGCTCTCGACCAGATCCGCCTCGCGGATCGTCACCATCTCGGCCATGTTCGTCGTGTCCCTAGGATATGTGTTTGGGCCCCCATAGGCCCCTCGGCGCCCTTCCGTCAAAGCGCTTGGGGCCGTCAAAGCGCTTGGCGCGTCTGCCGCCATCGCCTAATAGCAAACCGATTGCGCGACTGTGTTATCGATGCAATACAGTAGGCTGCAGAGGGCTTTTGAACGATGATCATTACCGAGGATCGTACCGCGTCGCAGGCCGCCCGCCGGGCTATGATCGACAGCCAGCTTCGCACCAGCGGCGTCAACGAGGCCTGGGTGCTCGAAGCGATGAACGCCGTCCCGCGCGAGGACTTCGTGCCCGAAAACGCCCGCGCCGCGGCCTATACCGACCGCGCGGTGCCGCTCGGCAACGGCCGCTTCCTGGCGGCCCCGCTGGTCCACGGCCGCATGCTGGCGGAAGCCGCGCCCTCGCCGGCCGACAGCGTGCTGATCGTCAGCGGCAATGGCGGCTATCTTGCCGCGCTGGTCCGCCCGCTCGTCGGCGCGCTGGAGGTGCGCGATCCGGCCGACACCGCGAAGCTGAAGAAAGGCGCCTATTCGCTGATCCTGATCGACGGCGCCGCCGAGGCATTGCCCGCCTCGATCGCCACCGCCCTGGCCGACGATGGCCGGATCGTCAGCGGCTTGGTCGAGCGGGGGGTGACCCGCCTTGCCGTAGGCCGCGTGACCGCTGGCGCGATAGCCTGGCTGCCGCTCGCCGAGATCGGCATTCCGGTCCTTCCGGAATTCGCCGCACCGAGGTCCTGGACCTTCTGACCATGCCGGGGGGGCGGTTTCCGAAGCGCGCCCTCGGGCTGCATGCCGCTTGCCTGGCCGGCGGCATGCTCACCGCCTTTCCGGTCCAGGCGGACGATCTGCGCAGTGCCCTGGTCGCAGCTTACGACACCAACCCGACGCTGCAATCCGCCCGCGCCAGCCAGCGGGCGACCGACGAGACCGTGCCGATCGCGAAGGCCGCAGGCCGCCCGGCCGCCAATGCCACGGCCAATTATACCCAGATCGTCGATCCGACCGCCAATTCCGCTACCCAGGGCGTTGCAGTGGAGGGCCCGACGCGCCAGCTCGGCGCGGGCGTCAACCTCAGCGTCCCGCTCTATTCCGGCGGTGCCGTGAAGAGCCAGATCCGTGCCGCCGAGCGCCGCGTCGGCGCCGGACAAGCCGAACTGCGCGGCACCGAATCGGCGGTGTTCAGCCAGGCCGTCGCTGCCTACATGGACGTGATTCTGAACGAAGCGATAGTCGGGCTGAACCGCAACAATGTCCAGGTGCTGTCGGTCAATCTCGAGGCGACGCGGGACCGTTTCGAGATCGGCGACCTCACGCGTACCGACATTGCCCAGTCCGAAGCCCGCCTGGCCGTCGCGCGCAGCGACACCCGCACCGCCGAGGCCAACCTTGCCAATGCGCGTGAGCGCTATATCCAAGTGATCGGCCGGGCTCCCGGCCAGCTCGAACCGCCCCCGCCCCTGCCCGGTCTGCCAGCCAGCGCCGCCGCCGCCGTGGCCGTGGCGCTTGACGACAATCCCGACATCCTCGCCGCACGCGAACGGTCGCGCGCGGCGGAGATCGATATCGACGTGGCCGGCGCAAGCCGGCTGCCGCAACTCAGTGCCGTGGTCGGGGGGAGCTATTCGGATTCGCTGGGTTCGCTGCGCCTGGCCGGATCGAACGTGCCCCTGCCCCAACGCAGCGCCGGCGTCACCGTCGGCCTCCAGGGTTCGATTCCGCTGTTTCAAGGCGGTCGCCCGGCGGCACAGCGCCGCCAAGCCCAGGCCCGCGCGGGCGCGGCGCTCGAGCAGGAGATCGGCGCCGAACGCGACGTCATCGCCCAGGTCCGCTCCGCCTATCAATCGTGGCAGGCGGCGACCGACGTGATCCTGGCCAGCCAGACCGGAGTCGACGCCGCAACGCTCAGCCTGGAAGGCGTCCGCGCCGAGAACAGCGTGGGCAACCGGACGGTGCTCGACATCCTCAATGCCGAGCAGGAGCTGCTGAATGCCCAGGTCCGCCTCGTGACGGCGCGGCGCAACGCCTATGTCGCGGGCTTCACCTTGCTGGCGGCGATGGGCCGCGCGGAAGCCCGCGATCTCGGACTCGATGGCGGGCCCCTCTACGACCCGCAGGCCAACTACAACCGTGTCAAAGGCAAGTGGTCCGACTGGTCCGACGATCCGGCGCCGGTCGCCCGCTCCACTCGGACCGTTGACACGATGCCCCAGAATGGGTCAATTTCCGCAGGTGACGCGATCCGTACCGGGACCGCGACGGGGGAACGACGGTAATGCGCCAGGTGGGCGAGCCTTCGGTCGAGGAAATCCTCGAATCGATCAAGAAAGTGATCGCGCGGGACAACCGCGCCGGCGCTGCCGAAGAACGTCGCCAGCGCGAATCGCGCGGTTTGCCGGACGCCAGCCCCGTTTCGAGCGATGACGACGGCATCCTCGATCTGGCCGAAGGCGGCGAGTTCATAGACGAAGTCCACGACGAACCCGCCGGGGACGCTTCGGCCGAGATCCCGCTGATCAACGAAGCGTCTCGGTCCTCGATGCGCGATTCGCTGGCCGCGCTCGCCGTGCTGGCCGAGCCCGGCGTCCAGCCGCAGATCGTTCGCTCGGGCGAAACCTCGCTCGAAGGCCTGACTCGCGAGCTCCTGCGCCCCGCTCTCGCCGATTGGCTCGACAAGAACCTGCCGCCGATGGTGGAACGCCTGGTCGCGGCCGAGATCGCGCGGATCGTCGGCAAGAAGCTCTGACCCTGGACGCGGGCGGGCCCGCATCCTACCTCCCGCGCCATGACCAAGCCCGATCCCGCCCTGCTCGATCCTGCACGCTATCCCTTCAGGGGCGAGATCGCGACGCGGTTCAGCGATCTCGACACCAACCTGCACATCAACAATGTCGCGCTTGCCGGAATCTGCGAGGACTCCCGGGTGCGCTTCCACAAGGCCAGCGGCTATTACGCGGCGCTGCACGACAGCGGCCCCGGGACCACGGCGATGGTGGTCAGCTTCGCCATCGAGTATCTCGGCCAAGCGTTTCATCCCGACCCGGTTGAGGTTCATGTGGCGGCCGAGAAGATCGGCGGCAGCAGCTATGTGATTGCCCAACTTTTGCTGCAGAATGGCCAGCCGGTGGCCTTCGCCCGCTCGACCATGGTGGTGGTCCGGGAGGGCCGCGCGATCCCGATCCCCGACCTGTTCCGCACCAGCGTCCAGCCCTGGATGCTCGCCCCATGACCGCCCTGCCCCCGATTGCCTCGGCCGAAGCCATCGCCGCGGCGCGCAAGGCCCTTGCGGTCAACGGCGGGGACGGCATCAAGCGCCACATCTTCCTCTGCGCCGAGCCGCAGAAGGGCGAATGCTGTCCGCTGGAGGTCGGCGCCCCGGCCTGGAAGTACCTCAAGCGGCGGATCAAGCAGCTCGGTCTCGACCGAGATGGCGGGGTCGCCCGGACCAAGGCCGATTGCCTCAAGATCTGCCACGCCGGCCCGGTCGCGGTCGTCTGGCCCGAAGGGGTCTGGTATCACTCCTGCACCGAGCCGGTGCTCGAGCGGATCATCCAGGAGCACCTGATCGGCGGGGTGCCGGTCGAGGAATATCGGCTCCGCCCAGCCCGGGATTAGTCTTCGTCGTCGCCCACCGCCCGGTCGTGGCCGGTGCCGTGCGAGAGGAAGACCAGGCCCATCAGCGCCGAGGTCAGCAGCATGGCGAGCGCGATGCCGAGCGCGGTCGCAATGTAGAAGTGGATCGAGACCATCCCGTTCTTGCGATAGAGCAGGACGAGAGCGCCGCCGACCATGGTCACCGTGACCAGCATCATCCAGCGCATCAGCCGCCGGTAGCGGGCCCAGGCGTAGGCCGCGACTTCGGGGTCATCGAGGGGAGACTTGCCGCGCATGCCGCGCCCATGCGCCGTTCGGGAGAGGCGGGCAACGCCTTTTTCCGCCAATCGGCCCTGTCCGAATCCAGCGGATCGTGGCATATTCTTCGTCAAACAAGCCGGGGAGAAGCAGGCAATGACGATCGGTCGCATCATCGCAGGGCGCAGCCGCGAAGTGATCAGCTGCGACGCGGCGACACCCGTCGCCGAGGCGGTCGCGATTCTCGCGCAGAAGCGGATCGGCGCCTTGCCGGTGCTGGCGGACGGCAGCGTCGCCGGCATCTTCTCCGAACGCGACGTGATCCACCAGCTGGCGGCCAACGGCCCCGCCATGCTCGAGCGCACCGTCGGCGAAGTGATGACCGCGCCGGCGATCACGGTGACGCCGGAAACCACCGTGCTCGAAGCGCTAGGCCTGATGACCCGCCGCCGCATCCGCCACCTGCCGGTGGTGGTCGATGGGCGGATCGTCGACTTCGTCTCGATCGGCGACCTGGTGAAGTATCGGATCGACCATATCCAGTCCGAGGCCGAGGCCCTGCGCGTCTATATCCAGACCGCGTGAGCCTTGTCCCGGCGCGCCAGCCGCCTTACATCGCGGGCATGGATGCTTCTTCGCTCACCCTGAGCCCCTCCGCCGCGGCGCGCGTTTCGGCGATCGCCGCCAAGCAGGGCAAGCCCGCGATTCTTCGCCTCGCGGTGGAAGGCGGCGGCTGCTCGGGCTTCCAGTACAAATTCGAACTGGCCGATACCGCCGTTGCCGACGATTCGATCTCCGAAACCGATGGGGTGAAGCTGGTGGTCGATCCCGTCAGCCTCGACCTCGTCGCCGGCTGCGTGGTCGACTACGTGGAATCGCTGGGCGGCGCGGCCTTCCGGGTCGAGAACCCGAACGCGACGGCCGGCTGCGGCTGCGGATCGAGTTTCAGCGTATGATTTCCCAGCCTGACGGCCGGGGGAGTGGGCCGGTACCGGGCGAGGGACAAGCGAAGCTTGTTCCGATCAACGCATGAAAATCGCCACCTTCAATATCAACGGCATCAAGGCGCGGCTGCCGCGCCTGCTCGAATGGCTGGAGGAAACCCGTCCCTCGGTCGCTTGCCTGCAGGAGATCAAGACCCAGGACGAAGGCTTCCCGTGTCGGGACTTCGAGGGAATCGGCTACAAGGCCATCTGGCACGGCCAGAAGGGCTTCAACGGCGTCGCCATCCTTGCCGACGGCGAGCAGCCGGTCGAGGTCCGTCGCGGCCTGGAAGGCGAGCCTGAGGACGAGCATTCCCGCTATATCGAGGCCGAGGTGTTCGGGATCCGCGTCGCCTGCATCTACCTGCCCAACGGCAACCCGCAGCCGGGCCCCAAGTTCGACTACAAGCTGCGCTGGATGGAGCGCCTGCGTAGCCGCATGGCCGAGATCTGGGCCGAGCAGGTGCCGGCCATCGTCACCGGCGACTTCAACGTGATTCCCGAGGACAAGGACGTCTGGTCGCCGCCGGCCATGGCGATCGATGCGCTGATGCAGCCCGAATCGCGCGACGCCTATGCGCGGCTGCTGGGCGATGGCTGGACGGATGCCCTCAATGTCCACCACCCCCGCGGCGGGATCTGGACCTTCTGGGACTATCAGGCCGGCGCCTGGCAGCGCGACCACGGCTTCCGCATCGACCATGCCCTGCTGACGCCCGAACTGGCCGACCGGCTGGTCGCCAGCGGCGTCGACAAGGAATACCGCGGCCGGGAAAAGGCCAGCGACCACGCCCCGGTCTGGGTGGAGATCAGGGACTAGAAAAGGTCCCGCCTAGATTGACTAGAACGGATGGGGTTTGGCTCAATCCAAACAGGACAGGCTCTAGAATACCGCCCCCGGGCTCGACCCGGAACGAGGTTATCTCACCGATAGAAGATATGGTTCCCGACCCGCGCGACGCGAGCCAGCCGCCACCCGGGCGAGACGCGCGCGGCGTGGAAGGAGAGCGCGCCCTCGACCGGGCTCTTCCACGAACCGGCATCGGCGATGCGGGCCAGCGCGACGGCTTCGCGCCAGTCCTGCGAGCTCTTGTTGATCCCGGGCATCGATTTGCCGCGGACGAAGGAGAATTGCGAAGGCTGGTAGACCACGCCGCAATAGGAACCGGGATAGCGGCCCGACTTCGACCGGGCGACGATCACGCGGCCGACGGCCAGCTGGCCCTCGAGCGGTTCGCTCTTCGATTCGAAATAGATCGCGCCGGCCAGGCAATTGAGCTCGCTGGACAGCTCCCCCTGGGGCTGTTCGTCGACCAGTTCGGCCAAGGTGGTGGCGGCTTCATCGGAAGCAGGAGCCGATTCGCCGACGGCGGCTTCCGCGCTCGCGATGGAGGGAAGCGGCTGGACGATCGGCTGGGAAATCATCCGGGTCGGTGCTTGTTCGGCCACGGTAAGCGGGCTGGAGCCCTTGGCGGCCGCGCCGGAACCATCGGCGCTGACAAGAGTGGCAATCAGCGTGGCCGTCACGGCGATCGCGCTGGCCTTGTTAACGATCTTGCTCATTCGAGCTTCTTTTGGGGCGGTGGACGCACCAGACACAGGAGCGATGAGCAGGCTCGCCTGAAAAGCGATGACCCGGTCCTCGAGAATCCTGCCGGCTATCCCCCGTCTGCGTGCTTGCCGCCCGGCCTGATTGCCGATCCGACCGCCTGCGCGTTGGTGTGGGGCGCGCTTAGGTTGTGCAGTGCAACATTGTCAACCGCGGTTAACCGTCTTGTCCGATCAACCGTTCCGCTTGCGCGATATCCAGTTCGACAATCCACAAGTCCGCGTCCTGGGATTTTCGGCGCGCCAAGTATTCGTTAAATAGTTCTTTATTGTCAGGATCTTGTTCCTTGGAACAGCTCCAGGCTCGACTCCCGTCGAGCTGCGGCATCCGCTCGAAAGCCCGCGTATTTCTGCCGTTTTCGGTGGTGACGACCAGGATCGTACCGGCCTCTTGTTCCCCCTTGGCCAGGACTGCCGCGAAGCCGCCTGCGGCCTGGACTCGGCGAATCAGCGCCGAAACCTCGAGATGGGCGGGAAGGCGGCCTTCCATCGCTAGGGCGCGAAAGCGCGCGAGTATCCGTCGAGGCTGGAGAGCGCGATGCGCGAACGCATGAAAGTGCCGGTGCCGCGACCGATCTCCTCGCCCTCGGCATCGATCAGCCGGGCTTCGGCGACGAGCACGCGGCGCCGGCCGCTGATCCAGCGCCCCTCGGCCAGGGCACGTCCCGCGCGCACGGGCCGGGAAAAGTGGAGATTGAACGAGGTGGTGAGCAGGAATCGATCGGTCACCAGCGTATTCGCAGCATAGAAGGCAGCGTCGTCGAGCATCTTGAAGTAGATCGTCCCGTGCGCCGCACCGGCGGCGTGGAAGCACGAAGGATCGATGTCGAATTCGATCCGCGATGTGCCTTCGCCGGTGATCGTCAGATCGGAGGTAAAGAGATGGTTGATCGGCGCCGAGCCGTACAAGCTCTCGAGCGCCCGCCAGTGCAGCTCTGCCCCCTCGACCGGCGCGACCGACGGGTCCGTGGCCGGATCAGGCGGCGTCGCGGTCAATGACATTGGAGAGAAGGCCGTAGAGCGCTTCATCGTTCGGGGCCTGGCTCAACGCCTCGTGCATGGCATCGTTGCGCATCATGCGCGAGATCGAGGCAAGCGCGTGAAGGTGGGCGGCCCCCGCATGCTCCGGCGAGAGCAGCCCGAAGACCAGATCGACCGGCATGCCATCCGCCGCCTCATAGGCGACGGGCGCCTCGAGCCGGAGGAAGGCCGCGACCGGACGGGAGAGCTGCGGAATCCGGGCATGGGGGATCGCCACGCCGCGGCCGAAGCCGGTGCTCCCCAGCGCCTCACGCTCGGTCATGCGTTCCAGCACGAGGCCCGCCTCCAACGCATAGACTGCGGCGAAGCGCTCGGCGATGGCGCCGAGAATCGCGGTCTTGCTGTCCAGGCGGACAGTCGCGACAGCTTCGGGAACGAGGGTGAAGAGAGCGGTCATCGGAATAGAACAGCCAGGTTTGCCGCGCGCCGGGGAGAAAAGCCTAGCCGAAAAGCCCCGGTCCAACCGGTCTCTCAGCCTCGCTCTTCACCCCGGGAAACCGCGCGGTTGCGCGTCAGGACGGTTCGACCCAGCCGATCGAGCCGTCGCCGCGGCGGTAAACCATATTATGCCGTCCGGTGCCAGCGTTTTTGAAGAGCAGCGCATTGGTATTGCGCAGGTCGAGCATCATCACGGCATCCGAGACGGTCGCCTCGGGCACGTCGACGCGAGTCTCGGCGATGACCACAGGGGCGTCGGCCGCGTGTGCCTCGACCTCGACGTCGGGTTCGATGAAGACGGTATAGGCCGCCTCTTCCTCGCGCGCGGCGCTGGACTGCTGTTCGTGGCGGTCCTTGAGGCGATGCTTGTAGCGGCGCAGCTGGTTCTCGATCTTGTCCGCCGCCTGGTCGAGCGCGAGGTGCGCATCCTGGGCGATGCCGGCGCCCTTGAGGATCAGGCCGTGCATCACGTGGGTGACCACGTCGCAGCGGAAGGCTCCGGCCGGAGCCTTGCCGAAGGTCACGACGGTCGACAAGGCACGGCTGAAATACTTCTCGACGATCGCGTTGAGCCGATCCTGAGCATGCGACTGCAGCGCTTCGCCGGTTTCGATCTGGTGGCCGGATACGCGAATGTCCATGGATCGGTTACTCCTTGTTTGGGGCTCCCGAACGGTACGCTAGGCGTACCAGGCGGGAGCCTTTATGGATTCCATAAAGGCTGCGTGAGCAGCCAGTTCCGCCTCGCTGGCGGCGTGGGGCCGGGCGGGACGAAAGGTTCGGGTGCGTTCGGTGACGACGACCGCCGCAACGAGCCTATCCTCGACCACGTCGGCGAGGCCGAGCCCGATCTGCCGTCCACCGGTCAGTTCCACATAGACCTGGGCCAGCAGTTCCGCGTCAAGCAAAGCGCCGTGCATGGTGCGATGGCTGCGATCAATGCCGTAGCGGGTGCACAGCGCGTCGAGCGAAAGCTTGGCGCCGGGGTGACGGACGCGGGCGAGGGCGACGGTGTCGATCATCCGGCTGCGGCAGACCGGATCGCGGGCGCACAGCGCCAGCTCGGCGTCGAGGAAGCCGAAATCGAAGCCGGCGTTATGGGCGACGAGCGGCGAATCGCCGATGAACTCCAGCAATTCCTCGACCCGCTCGGCGAATCGCGGCTTGTCGGCAAGGAAAGCGGAGGACAGCCCATGGACCGCTTCGGCCGCGGCCGGCATGTCGCGCTCGGGATTGAAATAGGCGTGGAAGGTGCGGCCGGTGGTCACCCGGTTGACCATCTCGATGCACCCGATCTCGACCAGTCTGTCTCCGCTTTTCGGATCGAGCCCGGTGGTTTCGGTATCGAAGATGATTTCCCGCATCGTACGAATCTATATCTGCCTGCGCAGGCCGCGGCGCAAGGGGCGAAGCCAGGCTTTTATGTGGGCGGTACCAGCTTTCGGACCAGGTTCGTCACGGCCTGCTGCGTTTCGGCCAGGGTGGAATCGGTGTCGATGACGTAGTCGGCGCGGGCGACCTTCTCGGCATCCGGGACCTGCAGCGCCAGGATCTGGGCGAATTTCTCCGCGGTCATGCCCGGGCGCGAAAGGACCCGCTCGCGTTGCGCCTCGGGCGAGGCGGTGACGACGACCACGGCATCGACCTCGGCCGCCGCGCCCTTTTCGAAAAGCAGGGGAATGTCGAAGACCAGCAGCGGCTTGTCGGCATTGTCGCGGAGAAAGTCTGCACGGGCAGCCACGACCGCGGGATGAACGATCCCCTCGAGCCGTTTGAGCGCTTCCGGATTGCCGAACACCGCCGCGCCGAGCTTCGGCCGGTCGACCCCGAGCGGCCCGGTCGTACCCGGAAACTCCGCCTCGATCGCCGCGAGGAGGGCGCCGCCCGGCCCTTGCAGTTCGTGAACCGTCGCGTCGGCATCGAAGACCGGCACGCCGAGATCGCGGAACATGGCCGCGACGGTCGACTTGCCCATGCCGATCGAGCCGGTGAGGCCCAAGATTGTCGAACGCGTGGTCTGACCGCTCATGCCGTCAAGATTCTCCGCAGCTCGGCGTCATGCTCGCGCGGGGCCTTCAATCCGTAGAACCGCTCGAAGCCCTCCGCCGCCTGGCCGATCAGCATGGAAAGGCCGTCGATCGTCGGAAAACCGGCCGCCCGCGCGGCCTGGAGCAGCGGCGTGTCGAGAGGGTGGGTGACGATGTCGTAGAACACGCTACCGGGCGGCGCATGGCTGAGGTCGAAGGCGAGGGGGGCCTGGCCCGCCATGCCGAGCGCGCTGGCATTGACCACCAGGTCGAGCAGGTGTTCGCGGTCGTCGAAGGCGAAGTCGGTGGGTTCGGCAAACTGCGCGATGTCCACCGCGTGGTGATCGCCCTGCGGGGCCAGTTCGTCGAGCAAGGCGCGGGCCTTGCCCGGATCGCGCCCGGCCAGGACGATGACGAAGCCCTGGCCGGCCAAGGCCGCGACGATCGCCCGCGCCGCACCGCCGGTGCCGAGCACCCGGGCCATGCGGAACAGGTGGGGCCGGTCCAGCCAGGGGAGCAGCGGCTCGAGAAAGCCGGGCACATCGGTGTTGAAACCGCTCAAGGAACCGTCGGCCTCGCGTACCACGGTGTTGACCGCCCCGATCCGCGCGGCGAGCGGGTCGAGCCGGTCGACGAGCGGCATGATTTCCTGCTTGTGCGGCATGGTCACGTTGGCGCCGCGCCAGTCGGGGTTGGCCTTGGCCTGGACGAGATAGTCCGCGACCCCGCCCGAATGGACCAGGCACCGTCCGTAGGATCCCGGCGCGCCCAGCTTGCCGAGCCAGAAGTTGTGAATCGCCGGGCTCTTCGACTGGGCAATGGGATCGCCGATCACCTCGGCATAGGCCTGCCCCGAGCCGGGTCGAAGGGACTGGCTCACGCTTCGAGCTCCCCGTGCTCGCGGAGCGCGCCCAGCACGGCGAGCAGCGGCATGCCGAGCACGGTGAAGTGATCGCCTTCGATCGCCTCGAACAGTTGAACCCCCCGGTCTTCGATCCTGAACACCCCGACGCAGCCCGCTACGGCCGGCCACTCCCTGTCGAGATAGCTGTGGATGAAGCTGTCGGAAAGCCTTCTGACGCTGAGTTTCGCCACGGCGGCATGCCGCCAGACGATCGCGTCGTCACGGGCTAACGCCGCGGCGCTGTGCAGGCGCATGACCTTGCCCGAGAAGAAGCGCAGGTGCTCGGCCGCGTTCTCGCGGCTGGAGGGCTTGTCGAAGCGGCGGCCGTCGACCTCGACCAGGCTGTCGCTGCCGAGGACGAGCCGCCCGGGCGCCGCAACCGCAACCGCGAGCGCCTTGGCCTCGGCCAGGGCAAGGGCGACCGCCTCGGGCGCCGCGCCGGCGAGTCCGGCTTCCAATCCGCGCTCGTCCACATCGGCCGGTGTGGATTCGTAACCCACGCCCGCCGCATCGAGCATCGCCCGGCGCGAGGCACTTTTCGAAGCGAGTATCAGGCTCACACCGCGCCCTCCGGGCCGGCGCCGTTGCGCTCGTTGTAGAGGTTGATCACCGCCGCGGCGGTCTCCTCGATCGAGCGGCGGGTCACGTCGATCACCGGCCAGCCGTTGTCGGCGAACATTCGCCGGGCGAACTGGACCTCCTTGGCGACGCGGTCCTGGTCGACATAGGCGGTCTCGGGCGCCTGGTTGAGCGAGAGCAGGCGATTGCGGCGGACCTGGATCAGCCGCTCGGGCGCGGTGGTCAGGCCGACGACCAACGGATGGCGCAGCCCGAACAGCGCTGGCGGGGGCGGGCTTTCGACCACGATCGGAATGTTGGCGGTCTTGTAGCCGCGGTTGGCGAGATAGATCGAGGTCGGGGTCTTCGACGTCCGCGATACGCCGGCCAGGACGATGTCCGCCTCCTCCCAGTTCTCCCAGGCGACCCCGTCGTCGTGGGCAATGGTATAGTGGATCGCCTCGACCCGCGCGAAATAGGCTGCATCCATCAGGTGCTGGCGGCCCGGCCGCGCCTTGGCCTGTTGTCCCAGCGTCTGCTCGAGCGCGTCGAGCACCGCATCGAGCGCCGAGACCACCGGCAAGCCGAGCGCCGAGCACTGGTCCTCCAGCCGGCCGCGAATCTCTTCGTTGACCAGCGTGAACAGGACCAGCCCGGGATTGGCGGCGATGTCGGCGAGGATCCGCTCGAGATGCTGGAGCGAACGCACCATCGGCCAGAAATGACGTGTCACCTCGGCATCGTCGAACTGGGCGAGGGCGGCCTTGGCGATCATCTCCAGCGTCTCGCCGGTGGAGTCCGAAAGGAGATGAAGGTGCAGTTTAGGCATCGATTTCCAGGCCAATCCCGGGGCTGTGGACAGTTCCCGGCATAAACCACGGGAGGGCAGGCCTGACAACTTTCAAGCCGGATTCCATGCCCGGTCCAGGACGTCCGATGCGCAGCTTGTGGACATGTGGAACGGGTTCTCCCCAGCCTGTGGATAGCGGGCAGAAGCATCGTTTGACGCGGAGCGCCGCGGATTCGGGAAAGCGCGAAGCCCTGTTCAAGCCGGGACAAATCGGGCAGGGGCGCGCTGTACCCGATATCCACAGGACCAACAGACTCCTGAATCCTTTTAAAAAGAATCTATTATTTTGATTAGAGGACCCGCATGCCCGGTTTGCTCCTGAGAACCCTCCAGGGCGAGAACGCCAAAGAGCGGCCCGTCTGGCTGATGCGTCAGGCCGGGCGCTACCTGCCCGAGTACCGCGCGCTGCGGGCGGAGAAGGGCGGCTTCCTCAACCTCGTCTACGACACCGATGCCGCCGCGGAGATCACGCTTCAGCCGATCCGCCGCTTCGGCTTCGACGGAGCGATCCTGTTCTCGGATATCCTGATCGTGCCTTACGCCATGGGCCAGGACCTGGAGTTTCTCGCCGGGGAAGGCCCGCGCCTGTCCCCCCGGTTGCTCGATAGTGCCCTGGAGAGCCTCAGCGCGGTCCCTCAGCGCCTTGCCCCGATCTACACGACCGTGGCCAAGGTGAAGGCCGGTTTGGGCTCTGGGCGGACCCTGCTGGGTTTCGCGGGAAGTCCCTGGACGGTCGCTACCTACATGGTCGCCGGGGAGGGCAGCCGCGATCAGCACGACACTCGGGCCCTGGCCTATCGCGATCCTCAGGGCTTTCAGGCGATCATCGACGCCATCGTCGCGGTCACGATCGACTATCTGGCGGGCCAGATCGCCGCGGGCGCGGAAGCGGTGCAGCTGTTCGATTCCTGGGCGGGCAGCCTCGCCCCGGCCCAGTTCGAGCGCTGGGTCATCGCCCCCAATGCCGCGATCGTGGCCGCGCTGAAGCAGCGCTATCCCGACGTGCCGGTGATCGGCTTCCCCAAGGGCGCAGGCGAGAAGCTGCCGGCCTATGCCCGCGAGACCGGCGCAGATGCGGTCGGAATCGACGAGACGATCGACCCGCTGTGGGCGGCCAAGGCCCTGCCGTCCGGGCTGCCGGTCCAGGGCAATCTCGATCCTCTGCTGTTGCTCGCCGGCGGCAGGGAGCTCGAAGCCCAGGCCATCCGCGTCCTCGACGCCTTCGCCGACCGCCCGCACGTGTTCAACCTGGGCCACGGCATCGGCCAGTTCACGCCGATCGAGCACGTCGAGCAATTGCTCGGCGTGGTCCGGGCCTGGCGGGGATAGATCGACCGGCGGCTCCGGTTCGCGTAAGGTGGTCCAATGCAGCAGGTATTCGCGATGACCTATCTCTGGCTCAAGGCCGGCCACGTCATTTTCGTGATCTTCTGGATGGCCGGGCTGTTCATGCTGCCCCGGTTCTTCGTCTACCATCAGGAATGTGCCCCGGGATCGCCCGAGGAGGCGGCCTGGATCGATCGCGAGGCCAAGCTGCTCAAGATCATCCTTTGGCCCTCCCTGGTCGTCGTATGGCTTCTGGGCCTATCGCTGGCCTCGACCACCGGGGCCTTCGCGCAGGGCTGGTTCCACGCCAAGCTCGCGGCGGTCCTGGTGCTGTCGGCCTATCACGTGTGGATGGCGAGCTATGCCGCCGCGCTGGCCCGGGGGGAACGCAGGCTGACCGGGCGCAAGCTGCGCATGATCAACGAAGTGCCGGGGATCGCTGCGGCGCTCATCGTCATCCTGGTCATCGTCAAACCCTTCTGACCCATAAAACGGGGGGACTTCGGGATGCTTTCGCTCCTTGCCGCTAGCCTGCTGACGGCCAGTCCAGCCCAGGCTCAGGCTGTCGATGATCCCGATCTGCGCTGTTATGCCGCGGTGACGCTGGCGCTGGTCGGCATGCAGGAAAGCAAGGAGGCCGACGCGGCGACCTTGACCGGCCTCGCGGCGATCATCTGGTACTATTACGGACGCATGGAAGTGCGGCTGCCGGGGGTCGATTACGCTGCCGCGCTTGCCGAGCTCACCAGTCGGCCCGGCTACGTCACCCGGATCCTGCCTGCCGATGGCCAGCGCTGTGGCACCGAGGCCGAAGGGAAGGGCAAGGAGATGCAGGAGATGGGCAAGCGCCTGCAGGAGCTCGCCCCCGCCCTGGATCATCGCAGGAGCTGATCGTGCCACGGGAGGCTGCCCGTCGTGATTGACTAGGGCCGCGACGAAGCCTATCTGCAGCGCGTCTCCGGCACAGGTCGCGCCTTTTCTTGCGACCGGATCCGCTTTCTCCAAGCCCATCGATCCGCCGGCCATCACGACACGCTACGCCTTCAATTCGGAAATACCGCCATGCACCTGAAAGAACTCAAGAAGAAAACCCCCGCCGAGCTGGTCGAAATGGCCGAGGAACTGGGGGTCGAAGGCGCCAGCACCCTGCGCCGCCAGGACCTGATGTTCGCGATCCTCAAGGAAGTCGCCGAGGACGGCGAGGAGATCATGGGCGTCGGCACGATCGAGGTCCTGTCCGACGGCTTCGGCTTCCTGCGCAGCCCCGAGGCGAACTACCTCGCCGGGCCCGACGACATCTACGTCTCGCCCAACCAGGTCCGCAAATGGGGCCTGCGCACCGGCGACACCGTCGAGGGAGAGATCCGCGCGCCCAAGGATGGCGAGCGCTATTTCGCGATCACCAAGCTGACCCAGGTCAACTTCGACGATCCCGAGGCGGTCCGCCACCGCGTCAACTTCGACAATCTCACCCCGCTCTATCCCGAGCAGCGCCTGACGCTCGACACGCTCGATCCGACCGTCAAGGACAAGTCGGCCCGGGTGATCGATCTCATCTCGCCCCAGGGCAAGGGCCAGCGCGCCCTGATCGTCGCCCCGCCCCGAACCGGCAAGACCGTGCTGCTGCAGAACATGGCGAAGGCGATCACCGACAACCACCCCGAGGTCTTTCTGCTCGTCCTGCTGGTCGACGAACGTCCCGAGGAAGTCACCGACATGCAGCGCTCGGTGAAGGGCGAGGTGATCTCCTCGACCTTCGACGAGCCCGCGACGCGCCACGTCCAGGTCGCCGAAATGGTCATCGAGAAGGCCAAGCGCCTGGTCGAGCACAAGCGCGACGTCGTGATCCTGCTGGATTCGATCACCCGCCTCGGTCGCGCCTACAACACCGTCGTGCCGAGCTCGGGCAAGGTCCTGACCGGCGGCGTCGACGCCAACGCCCTGCAGCGCCCCAAGCGCTTCTTCGGCGCGGCGCGCAACATCGAGGAGGGCGGCAGCCTCTCGATCATCGCCACGGCCCTGATCGACACCGGCAGCCGCATGGACGAAGTCATCTTCGAAGAGTTCAAGGGAACCGGCAACTCGGAAATCGTCCTCGACCGCAAGGTCGCCGACAAGCGCATCTTCCCGGCGCTCGACGTCGGCAAGAGCGGCACCCGCAAGGAAGAGCTGCTCGTACCCAAGGACCAGCTCACCAAGATGTGGGTCCTGCGCCGCATCCTGATGCAGATGGGCACGGTCGACGCGATGGAATTCCTTCTCGACAAGATGAAGGATTCCAAGACCAACGAGGACTTCTTCGCGACGATGAACCAGTAACGGTCCGGCCGCTCAGGGCAGGAGGACGGTCGATCCGGTCGTCTTCCTGCCTTCAAGCGCGCGGTGAGCCTCAGTGGCATCCGACAATGCGAAGCGCTGGCCGATGTTCGCCGTCACCACTCCGCGCCTTAGTCGGTCGAACAGGCGGTCCGCCGTGTGCCCGAGATCGCTTGGTATGGAAATGTAATCGCCCAGGGTCGGCCTGGTTACATAAAGTGACCCGCCGCGCATCAGATCGAGCAGCGAGACCGGCGGGACCGCGCCCGAGGCGTTGCCGTAGCTCGTCATCAATCCCCGGCGCTTGAGGCTGGCGAGCGAGGCGGCCCAGCTGTCTTTGCCGACACCGTCGTATACCACGTCGACACCATGGCCTTGGGTAAGGGCACGAACCTGCTCGGCAAGCTCATCGAACGGGCCGGATAGCCGATGGTCGGCTTCCACTCCGGCGATCTTCTCGGCCGAACCGGCGTGGGCGATCACGGTAACGCCCTTGTCGCGCAGCCACGGCACGAGGATCGAGCCGACCCCGCCGGCGGCCGAATGGACCAACGCGGTCTGGCCGGGCTGCAAGGCGATCGTGTCCTCGGCCAGGTAGCAGGCGGTGAAGCCCTTGAGCATCGTCGCGGCCGCTTGTTCCGCGGTGATGTCATCGGGCAAGCGTACGGCGCGGTCGGCGGGGATGCGCTGGTGGCTGGCATAGGCGCCCGGGGCGCTGACACAGCCGACGCGCTCGCCGATCGTGAAGCCGGTTACACCCTCGCCGATCGCCGTTACTCGCCCGGCGCTTTCCGAGCCGAGGGCGAGGGGCAGCGCTGCGGGATAGAGCCCGGTGCGGAAGTAAGTGTCGATGAAGTTGAGGCCGACCGCCTCGACTTCGATCAGCAGTTCCCCCGCGTCCGGCGTACCGGGATCGAACGCCTCGCGCTCGATCACCTCGGGACCGCCGAACTGCCGGGCGACCATCCGGTAGGGCGTGCCCATCATCCCAGGTGCGCGGCGAAGAAGTCCTCGGTCCGCCGGTCCGCCAGTTTTGCGCCTTCCTCGTCGCGGCGCACGCCGAAGGTGTCGGCAAAGCCGTGGTCGAGTCCCGCGTAGTCGTGGATCGTGACATGGCTGTTGTCGTCCAGTCCGGCATGCATCGCGGCCTGGGCCTCGGGCTTTACGAAACCGTCGGCGGTGGGGACGTGGAGCAGCAGCGGCTTGGCGATGGCGTGGCTCTCGTTCAGCATGCCGTCGATGCCCACGCCGTAGTAGCCCACCGAAGCGTCGACATCGGTCCGGGTCGCAGCCATATAGGCCACCTTGCCGCCCATGCAGAAACCGACCAGCCCGACCTTGGCCACGCCCTTTTCGCGGCGAATCCAATGGATTACGGCCTCGACGTCGCGAATGCCGAGGTCGAAATCGTGCTTCATCATATGGCCCACGCCGGTCTGGAATTCCTCCGGCACATCGGGATCGAGTTCGATGCCCGGCTCCTGCCGCCAGAATACGTCGGGCGCCACGGCGAGGTAGCCCTTGGCGGCCCAGTCCGCGCACTTCTGGCGGATGCCCGGATTGATCCCGAAGATCTCCTGGATCACGATCACCGCGCCGCGCGGCCTGCCCGAAGGCTCGGCGACATGAAGCGGGATCGCACCCTGTCCGTCGAGGGTCGGGGCCTGGGCATTCGTCGACATGGGCGCTCTCCTGAATCGTTAGGCGGCAGGACTAAGCCCCGGCGATGGACTTTGCCAAGGGGCTGTGTCAGCCTGATTTCAGTGAGCAAGGGAAGCAACCGATGAAAGTGAATGTCGAGATCGACTGCACCCCCGAAGAGGCGCGCCGCTTTCTCGGACTGCCCGACGTCAGCAAGGCTAACGACGCTTATGTCGAGGCCATGACCAAGGCGGTGAAGGGTGTCGGCTCGATCGAACAGCTCCAGGAAATGGCCAAGCAGATCGCCCCCATGGGGGAGATGGGCATGAAGTTCTTTCAACAGTTCGTGCAGAGTGGAATGGGCGGCAAGACCGCCAAATAAGACCCCGCCGATCGCCTGCCGATGACCGACACGATCTTTGCCCTTTCCAGCGGCAGCGCGCCCGCGGCGATCGCGGTGATCCGCATCAGCGGCCCCCAGGCGGGGGACGCGCTGCTTCGCCTGGCGGGGCGCGTGCCGCCGCCGCGCCGCGCTGCACATGCTCCGCTGCGCGACACGGCGGGCGCCTTGCTCGATCGAGCCCTGGTGCTGTGGCTGCCCGGGCCGAACAATGCGACCGGCGAGGATACGGCCGAGCTTCATTGCCATGGGGGCAGGGCGGTGATCGCCGCGGTCGAGGCGGCGCTGGCCGGGATGCCAGGCCTGCGCGCCGCGCAGCCGGGCGAGTTCACTCGCCGCGCCTTCGCCAACGGCCGGATGGACTTGGCCGAGGCCGAGGGGCTGGCAGACCTGCTTTCGGCGGAGACCGAATTGCAGCGGCGCAGCGCCCTGGCCATGGCCTCGGGCACCTTTTCGCGCACGGTCGAGGCCTGGCGGGAGCGGTTGCTGGCGAGCTCGGCGGCGCTCGAGGCCGTGCTCGACTTTGCCGACGAGGACGAGGTCGCACTGCCGGACGACTTCGTGCGCGGCATCGGCGTCCTGCGCGGCGAGTTGGCCGACTGGCTCGGGCGGCCGCGCGCGGAGGCGTTGCGCGAAGGCTTCCGGGTGGTCATCGCCGGCCCGCCCAATGCTGGAAAATCGACTCTGTTCAATGCCTTGGTGGAAAGCGAGGCGGCTATCGCCACGCCGATCGCCGGAACCACCCGTGACGTCCTGACCCGTCCCGTGGCGCTCTCTGGACTTCCGTTCCTGTTCGTCGACACCGCGGGTCTGCGCGGCGACACCGAGGATGCGATCGAGGCGATCGGGATAGAACGGGCGCGAGACGCCGTCGATCGCGCGGACCTGGTTCTGTGGTTGGGGAACGAAGGCGAGGGCCCGGCCGGGGCTTGGGAGATCGAGGCCCAGGCCGACCTGGTCGGTCCGGCAAAACGTTCATCGCGTCACCGCCTCTCGGCGATGACCGGGCTGGGCATGCACGACCTGCGCAGCGACCTGGTCGCTACGGCGCGACGCGCGATGCCGGGGCCGGGAGAGGCCGCGCTGAACGAGCGTCAGCACCGATTGCTCGGCGAAGCCGAGGCCATGCTGTCCTCGGCCGAAGGCCTCAGCGATCCGCTGCTGATCGCCGAGCACCTTCGCCTGGCGCGCGTCGCGTTCGACGCGCTGGTCGGGCGGGCCACCACCGAGCACATGCTCGATGCCTTGTTCGGGCGGTTCTGTATTGGAAAGTGAGATGTTCCACGTGGAACATCGCCGCGCTTTGACCCCTCTTCGCGGCTCCTGTACAGGCGCGGCATGAATAGCTTCGACACCATAGTCATCGGCGGCGGCCATGCCGGGGTCGAAGCCGCCGCCGTGGCGGCCAGAATGGGCGCACGGGCCGCGCTCGTATCGTTCGATCTCGATGCGATCGGCGCGATGAGCTGCAATCCGGCGATCGGGGGGCTGGGCAAGGGGCATCTCGTGCGCGAGGTCGATGCCTTCGACGGAATCATCGCCCGCGCCGCCGATGCCGGAGCGGTCCATTACCGCATGCTCAACCGGTCGAAGGGCAGCGCGGTGCAGGGGCCGCGCATCCAGGCCGACCGCAAGCGATTCAAGGCGGCGGTCCAGAACCTGCTGCGCGGCCAGGGCGACCTGACCCTCGTCGCCGGCGAAGCGGCGGCGCTGAAGTTCAACGGAGGCAGAATCGCCGGTGTGGAGATGGCCGACGGGACCGCTTTGAGTGCCCCGGCGGTGGTGCTGTGCACCGGCACCTTCCTGGGCGGCACCTTGTTCCGCGGCGAGGAGCGGATGACCGGCGGGCGAATCGGCGAGGCCTCCGCCCGGCGTCTGGCAGCGCAACTGCGCGAGGCGCGATTGCCCATGGCTCGGCTCAAGACGGGCACCCCGCCGCGTCTCGACGGCCGCACGATCGACTGGGCCGCCTTGGCCGAACAGCCCTCCGACCTCCAGCCGTGGACCATGTCGCCGCTGTCGCCGGGCCGGATCAATCCGCAGGTCTTTTGCGCGATCACCCGGACCAACCCGCGCAGTCATGACGTGATCCGCGCCAACCTTCATCGCTCTCCACTCTTCAGTGGCGCGATCGGCGCGCAGGGTCCGCGCTACTGTCCGTCGATCGAGGACAAGATACACCGCTTCGCCGACCGCGACGGGCATCAGGTATTCCTCGAGCCTGAAGGTCTCGATACGCACCTCGTCTATCCCAACGGCATCAGCACCTCGTTGCCGGCCGACGTCCAGTTGGCCCTGCTGCGGACGATGGAGGGCTTGGAACGCGTCGAAATGGCGGTACCGGGCTATGCGGTCGAATACGATCACATCGATCCGCGCGCCTTGCGTTTCACCCTGGAATTGCGCGAGATTCCCGGCCTGTATTGCGCCGGGCAAATCAACGGCACGACTGGATACGAAGAGGCGGCCGCGCAAGGGCTGATCGCCGGCATGCAGGCCGCGGCCTCGGTATTGGGCCGCCAGTCGCCCGCGCTCGATCGGGCCAACAGCTATATGGCGGTGATGATCGACGACCTGACGCTGCACGGGGTGAGCGAGCCCTACCGGATGCTGACGGCCCGGGCCGAATACCGCCTGCGCCTGCGCGCCAACAATGCCTCGACGCGGCTCACCCCGCTGGCGCTGGAGATCGGCTGCGTCGGCGCGGAACGGAGCGCGTGGTTCGCTCGTCGACAAGAGGGCAGGGCGGCGCTCGAGACGGAGCTCGACCGCCAGGTCACCGGCGCGGAACTGGCCGAGACGGGGATTCCCGTGCGCGCTGACACCGGCCGGCTGGCCTTGCGCGAATGGTTCCGTTTCGGCGGGGTCGATCTCGACGTAATGCGGCCCTGGATCGCGCCCGAGGCTCTGGCCGATGCCGACCTCGCCGAAGAGGCCGCCGAGGATGCGGCCTATGCGCCTTACCTCGCCCGCCAGGAAAGTGAGCTGCGCGACCTGCGCGCGAGCGAGGCATTGCCGTTAGGGGATCACTTTCCTTACGATGCCATTCCCGGCCTGTCGCGCGAGATGGTCGAGCGCTTGTCTCTCGCCCGCCCGGCGACCCTTGCTGCGGCGGGGCGGGTGGCCGGCGTGACCCCGGCGGCGCTGGCGGCCTTGCTTGTCCACGCCCGGCGAACCGCGGCATGATCGAAACCGAAGACCAGGCCCGCGCTTGGCTGCGGGATCTGCCCGAGGTCGATGCTGCCGCCATGGACCGGCTGGAGGGTATCGCCGCCCTGCTGACCGAGGAGAATCGGCGTCAGAACCTGGTTTCTGCGGGAAGCCTGGCCCAGGTCTGGCAACGGCACATCGTGGATAGCGCGCAACTCCTGGCCCATGTTCCACGTGGAACATCGCCTTGGCTCGACCTCGGCACCGGGGCGGGCTTCCCCGGCATCGTCATCGCCGCGCTCCGCCCGGACTGCGCGGTGACAATGGTCGAATCGCGGACGAAGCGGATCGACTGGCTTGAGCGGCTGATCGAGGCGTTGGACCTGCCCAAGGCTCGGGTGGCCGGTAGCCGGCTCGAGCTGGTCGAGAGCTTCCCGGTTCGTGCCATCTCGGCACGGGCCTTCGCGCCCTTGCCGCAACTCCTCGCGCTTTCCGCGCGCTTTTCCACAAAGGACACGATCTGGCTGTTGCCCAAGGGGCGCTCGGCGGCGCAAGAATTGGCGGAACTTTCCGGCTGGTCGCATATGTTCCACGTGGAACAATCCTTGACGGACCCCGAGGCCGGACTCATCGTGGGCACCGTGACGGGCCAGGCAACACCTAGGAACAAGGGCAAAGGCAGATGATCCGGGTCGCGATCGCCAATCAGAAGGGCGGGGTGGGCAAGACCACCACGGCGATCAACATCGCCACCGCCATGGCCGCGACCGGGTGGAAAACGCTGCTGATGGACCTCGATCCGCAGGGCAATGCCTCGACCGGGATCGGGGTGGGTACAAACGATCGCGAGTATTCGACCTACGACCTGATCGTCGATGAGCGGCCGCTGGCCGATTGCATCATGCCGACGCGAATTCCGGGTCTCGATCTCATCCCTGCCACGGTCGACTTGTCGGGTGCGGAAGTGGAACTCGTTTCGGTCGAGGACCGCACCGAGCGAATGCGCCGGGCCTTGGCCGGCCATACCGAGCACGACATTTGTTTCATCGATTGCCCGCCTTCGCTCGGCCTGCTGACGCTCAACGCCATGACCGCTTCGGACACGATGCTCGTGCCGCTGCAATGCGAATTCTTCGCGCTCGAAGGCTTGAGCCAGCTGCTCCAGACGGTCGAGCGCGTGCAGCAGCGGTTCAATCCGGATCTCGGGATCATCGGCGTTGCCCTGACGATGTTCGATCGGCGCAACCGCCTGACCGACCAGGTCGCCGACGACGTCCGCTCCGTCCTGGGCTCGCTGGTCTTCGAAACCGCGATCCCGCGCAACGTCCGCCTGTCGGAGGCGCCCAGCCATGGCCTACCCGCCCTGGTCTACGATCACACCTGCGCCGGCAGCCGGGCCTACATGGCGCTGGCCCGCGAATTGATCGGGCGCCTGCCCGAAAAGAGGAAAGCCGCATGAACGACGATCCGGTGATCCGTATTTCGGTTCCGAAGCCCGAAGGCGCCAAGAAGAAGCCGCCAGCGCTTGGCCGCGGGCTGGGCGCCCTGCTGGGCGAGACGCGCCGCGAGGAGCCGCTGGTGGCTTCCGCCGGCGAAGGCGGTGCGCGTCCGAGCGAAGGCTTGGCCCTGCTGCCCGTCGCTGCGATCGAACCGCATCCCGAGCAGCCGCGCCGCCACTTCGACGACGCCGCGCTCGACGAGCTTGCCGCCTCGATCGCGGCGCGCGGGGTGATCCAGCCGGTCATCGTTCGGCCCCACGGCCCGGGGCGCTGGCAGCTGATCGCCGGCGAGCGCCGCTGGCGCGCCTCGCAGCGAGCACAGCTGCACGAAATCCCGGCGATCGTCCGCGATCTCGGCGAGCGCGAGGTGATGGCCCTGGCGCTGATCGAGAACCTCCAGCGCGAGGATCTCAACCCGATCGAAGAGGCGCGGGCCTATCAGCGCCTGGCCGACAGCGAATCGATGACCCAGGCCGAGATCGCCCGGATGGTCGACAAGTCGCGCAGCCACGTCGCCAACCTCCAGCGCCTGCTCAGCCTGCCCGAGGGGGTGATCGAACTGGTCGAGGATGGACGCCTGTCGATGGGCCACGCCCGAGCGCTGATCGGTGCCGAGGACGCCACGATCATCGCGCAGAATGCCGTCGCCCGCCGCCTGTCGGTGCGCGAGGTCGAGCAACTGGTGCGCCGCCAGACCAGGCCCAACGGTGCGGTTGCACGTCGGGCGCGGGGAGAGAGCCATTCCGCCGCGACCGCCGACATTGCCGCCGTTCAGGCCCATCTCGAGGAGTTCCTGGGACTCGGCATCCGGATCAACGCCGATGCCGACCCGCGCTCGGGCTCGGTCACGATCCGCTACCGGACGCTCGATCAGCTCGACCTGATCTGCCAGCGCCTGACCGGCGGTGGGATCTAGGGCGGTCCTATCGGATCGCGCTAAACTGACCGTTCGTGTCGAGCGAAGTCGAGGCACTTTGCACGGTGTCTCGACTTCG
>JBQCGM010000102.1:0-15638 GCA_051955585.1 Novosphingobium sp. | reverse complement strand
CTGGGCGCCAGCGCCGGAGGCTACCCAACCCCCCCCGCGGCGTGGCGGGGGGCGACCCCCCGCGGCAATCCGGGGCCCGGTGACGGGCCGCCGGGGGTTGCCGCGGGGCTGCCACACAGTGGCAGTTCATCCTGAGCGCCTGCAAGTCAGTCGAAGGGCCCCTCGCAATGACGAGGGTTAGTGGGGGAAGGAATCTACGATGACCCAGGTCCTCAAGGGGATCCGCGTCCTCGAAGTCGCCCAATACGTCTTCGTCCCCGCTGCCGGCGCCGTGCTGGCGGACTGGGGCGCCGACGTGATCAAGGTCGAGCCGCACCTACGCGGCGATGCCCAGCGCGGCATGACGACGATCGCCGGGGCCAAGCTCGATCCCACGGTCAACCCGATGATCGAGCATCCCAACCGCGGCAAGCGCTCGATCGGCATCGACCTCGCGACCGATGAAGGTCGCGAACTGGTCTATGAGCTGGCGAAAGGCGCCGACGTCTTTCTCACCAACTACCTGCCCACGGTACGTCAGAAGCTGCGGATCGACGTCGAGCACATCCGCGCCGCCAATCCGGACATCATCTACGCCCGCGGCACAGGCTTCGGCGACAAGGGACCCGACCGCGACCGTGGAGGCTACGACGCGACCGCCTTCTGGGTCCACAGCGGCATCGCCCACGCCCTGACGCCCAAGGAGTTCGAGGTGCCGCTGACGATGGGCATCGGCGGCATGGGCGATTCGATGGGCGGCATGAACCTGGCCGGAGGCATCGCCGGGGCGCTGTTCCACCGCGAGCGGACCGGCGAGCCGAGCGAGGTCGACGTCTCGCTGCTGTCCAGCGCGATGTGGATGTCGGGCCTGGTGCTCAGCCCCTACCTGCGCACGGGTCAGATGATGCGCGTCGGCACCCCGGCCCCGGGCGGGGCGGCGGTCAATCCGTTTCTCGGCCATTTCCTCACCGCCGACCGGCGGACGATCACCCTGTTCATCATGGTGCCCGGTCCGTTCATCGCCGACACCTTCGCCCATCTCGGCGTGCCGGAAGCCGCCGAAGACCCCCGGTTTTCCGAGGCTTCGGCGCTGATGGCCAACAGCGCGGCGGCCAGCGAGATCATCGCGGCGGCCTTTGCCAGGCACGATTTCGCCTATTGGCGCGACCGCCTGAAAACCATGAAGGGCCAGTGGGCGGCGGGCCAGAACCTGCTCGACCTTGGCGACGATCCCCAGGCGCTCGCCAACGACGCCTTCGTCGAAGTCGAGACGATCGACGGATCGGAACCGATCCGCGTGGTCCGCAATCCCGTCCAGTTCGACCATGCGCCCGTCGCTACGACCCGCGCCCCGCAGGCCTTCGAGCATACCGAGACGCTCCTGCTGGAACTGGGTCTTGAATGGGAGCATATCGAACGCCTAAAGGCCGCCGGAGCAATCGCCTGACGCGCGTCCGCTGCGAAGGCCATGAAAGGATAACGAGATGAAGCCGGGAACCCGTCTGAAGAGCGTCGCCGACGATACCGAGGTCATGGTCATCCGCACGGGCGGCGGGACGATCGAATGCGGCGGCTCGCCGATGGCCGAGGCCAAGCCGGCCGAACTCGCCCCCCTCGCTGCCGACTTCTCGGCCGGCACGCTGATGGGCAAGCGCTACGTCGATGCCGACGGCCAGTACGAACTGCTCTGCGTCAAGCCCGGCAAGGGTTCGCTCTCGGTCGACGGCGTCGCCCTGGTGATCAAGGACGCCAAGCCGCTCCCCGCCTCGGACTGATCGGAAGCGCGCGCCCGACATGAACATCGCCCTGCTTCTCGAAATGGCGGCCGAGGCCGCGCCCGACCGGGTCGGCCTGGTCTGCGACGGCAAGCGCTGGACCTATGCCGAATTGCTGGCCGCGGCCCGTGGCGCCTTCGAGCTGATCCAGGAAAGCGGCGTCGAATACGTCGCCCTGCTCGACGAAAGCAGCGAGGCGGCGGTGATCGCGCTGTTCGGCGCGGCGCTGGCCGGCGTGCCTTATTGCCCGCTGAACTACCGCCTGCCCGATACCGACCTGGCCGCCCTGCTGGAGCGGATCTCGCCCGCGCTGGTCGTCGGCGACGAAGGCCGGGTCGAGCGCATCGCCGCGGACCAGGGCCACACCGTGTTCAGCCGCGAACTGTTCGCCCAGAAGGCGCAGGAGACCACGCCCGGCGCCAGCGAGCGCGAATACGACCTTGGCGAAGGCGTCGCGGTCCAGCTGTTCACCAGCGGCACCACGGCCGCGCCCAAGGCGGCGATCCTGCGCCACTCCAACCTGCTCGGCTATATCCTCGGCACGGTCGAATTCGCCTCGGCCGACGAGGCGGATTCGGCGCTGGTCGTGGTGCCGCCGTACCATATCGCCGGCATCTCGGCGCTGATGAGCTCGATCTACGCCGGCCGCAGGATCGTGATGCTGCCGGCCTTCTCGTCCGAGGGTTGGCTGCAGCTGGTCAAGGCCGAGCAGGTTTCCAACGCTTTCGTCGTGCCGACCATGCTGACCCGCATCATCGCCGCGCTGGAGGCCGACAACGAGGCCGACGTCTCGTCGCTCCGCGCGATCTCCTATGGCGGCGGCAAGATGCCGCTCGAGGTCATCACCAAGGCGCTCGAGCGCTTCCCCGAGACCAATTTCACCAATGCCTACGGCCTGACCGAGACCAGCTCGACCATCGCCCTGCTCGGCCCCGAGGATCACCGCGCCGCGCTGGCCTCGGACGACCCCAAGGTCCGCGCCCGCCTGACCTCGCTCGGCCAGCCGATCCCGACCGTCGAGATCGAGATCCGCGACGAGGACGGCCGGCCCGTGCCCACCGGCGAGCCCGGCGAGATCTACGTCCGCGGCGACCAGGTCTCGGGCGAATACAAGGGCAAGTCCGCGCTCGACGCCGAGGGGTGGTTCCCCACCCGCGACGCCGGCTACATGGACGAGGACGGCTACCTGTTCCTCTCCGGCCGCGCCGACGACGTGATCGTGCGCGGCGGCGAGAACATGTCCCCGGGCGAGATCGAGGACGTGGTGCTGACCCACCCGGCGATCGGCGACTGTGCCGCCGTGGCCGTGCCCTCGGTCGAATGGGGCGAGGCCGTGGGCCTGGCCGTGGTCGTGCGCGAAGGCAGCGAAGCGCCCGGCGAGGACGAGCTCAAGAAGCTGGTCAAGGACCGTCTGCGCTCCAGCCGCGTGCCCGAGAAGATCGCCTTCGTGAAGGAGCTGCCCTACAACGAGATGGGCAAGCTGCTGCGCCGCGAGGTCAAGAAGATTCTTGCGGATTGAGGCGCCAAGCCACCTGACCTCGTCATTGCGAGGGACGATGTCCCGCGGCAATACAGGGCGGCAGGGCACATTTCCCGGGATTGCCGCGCTACGCTCGCAATGACGAATTCGCTAGGCCCCGCCATCCCCCTCGCCCGCTGGGCCGACCGGCGTTTGCGGGACCTGGCGGACGAAACCGGATCGGCACGGATCGCCGCGGTCGACGGACAGACCCTGCTCGGCGAGCGGGGATCGCACGGAAACTACCGGATCAATGGGCGCATCTCGGCCGGGCTCGGCGGGAGCCGGCTCCTGCCGACCCGCGACGGCGGCTGGTTCGCGCTGACCCTGATCCGCGCCGAGGATCGCGAACTCCTGCCCGCGCTGTTCGGCGGGGATATCGACGTCGCGGACGACGCGGCGATCGCCCGCGCGGTTCTCGCTGATGACTGCGCGAAACTCGTCGCCCGCGGCCGCGACCTGGGCCTGCCGGTCGCCTCGGCCGACGAAGCGCCCGCCTCGCCGCCGGTCGAGACGATCGCCCGCGGCCCGCACCGGGCCAGGAATGCCAGCCGCCCCCTGGTGATCGACCTCTCCGCGATCTGGGCCGGGCCCCTGATCGGGCACCTGCTCTGGCTCGCCGGGGCCGAGGTGGTGAAGGTCGAGAGCCTGACCCGCCCCGACCTGATCCGCCGCGACGATCCGGCGACCTTCGACCTGATCAACCAGGGCAAGGCCAGCGTCGTCGTGGACTTCCATAGCGACGCCGAGAAGGCCGCGCTGACCGATCTGATCCGCCGCGCCGATTTCGTCATCGAAAGCTCCCGCCCCCGCGCGCTGCGCCAGCTCGGCATCGATGCCGATGCGCTGGTGGCGCAAGTGCCCGGGCTGGTCTGGCTCTCGGTCACCGGCCACGGCGCCAGCGGCGAGCCCGCGAACTGGACCGGGATCGGCAACGACTGCGCGGTGGCCGGGGGCCTCGCCCGGGCCCTGGCCGAGGCGAGCGGCGAGATCGGCTATGTCGGCGACGCCATCGCCGATCCGCTGACCGGGATCACCGGAGCGCTCGCAGGCTGGCGCGCCTACCGCAGCGGCGAGGCCCGGCGCATCGGCCTTTCGATGAGCGCCATCGTCGCCCGCGCCTTGGCCGAAGAGCGCGCGGACGATCCCGCACTGCTCACGGAGGAGCTGCGCCTCTGGGGCGCGGCGAACGGCAAGCCGTTCCCCAAGGTCCGTCGCCGCGAGATGTTCGCACCGGTGCATGACTTCGGCGCCGATACGCCGGCCTGGCTGCCATGCTGATCCGGGGCGCCGAGCTATGGGGCCACGGCCTGGCCGACGTAAGCATCGAACACGGGCGGATCGCGGCGATCGCGCCTGGCTTCGCGGCGTCGGGGCCGGCGGTCGAAGCGCGCGGCGCCCTGCTGATCCCGGGCCTGCACGATCACCACATCCACCTCGCCGCGCTGGCGGCCAAGCGGGCCTCGGTCTGGTGCGGGCCGCCGCAGGTAACGACCCGGGAGGCATTGGCCGAGGCGCTGGCGCAGCCCGGCCACGGCTGGCTGCGCGGCATCGGCTATCACGAGAGCGTGATGGGCCTGCCCGCCGCCGCCGAACTCGACGAACTGGTCCGCGACCGTCCCTTGCGCATCCAGCATCGCTCGGGCCGGATGTGGCTGCTCAACTCCGCCGCGCTCGAACTGCTGCTGCACAAGGCCCCTCCCCCGCCCGGGCTGGAGATGGAGGGCGGCAGCCACACCGGCCGCCTGTTCGACGAGGACGAATGGCTGCGCACCGCCTTGGGCGCCGCGCCGCCCTCGTTCGCACAAGTCGGCGCCGAACTGGCCCGCTATGGCATTACCGGAGTCACCGACATGTCGCCGCGCAACGATCCGGCGATGGCCGCGCACTTCGCGGCGCAGATGGCAGGCGGCGCCCTGCCCCAGCGCGTGACCCTGGCCGGCGCGCTTTCGCTGGCCGCGGCCTCCGGGCCCTGGCGCCTGGGCCCGGCGAAGCTTCACCTCCACGAAAGCACCCTGCCCGAGTTCGACGCCGCGGCCGGGTTCGTCCGGGCCGCCCACGAGCAGGGCCGCGGGGTGGCGGTCCACTGCGTCAGCGAGGTCGAGCTGGTTTTCGCCCTCGCCCTGTTCGAGACTGCCGGCACGGTGAAGGGCGATAGGATCGAACACGCCTCGGTCGCCTCGGACGAACTTGTCAGCCGCATTGCCGCGCTTGGCCTGCAGGTCTGCGTCCAACCCCATTTCATCGCCGAGCGCGGGGACGACTACCTGCGCGACGTCGAGCCGCGCCACCACGCCGAGCTTTACCGGCTGCGCGCCTTCGCCGCTGCCGGGATCACACTGGCGGGCGGCAGCGACGCGCCCTACGGCCTGCCCGATCCGTGGACCGCGATGGCCGCCGCAGTCGAGCGCCGCACTCCGTCGGGCACGGTCATGGCTGCCGGCGAGGCGCTGACCCCCGAAGAAGCCCTGGCGCTCTACCTTGCCGATCCCGCCGACCTCGCCCGCCGGCGCGAGATCGCAGTGGGCGCCCCGGCCGACCTCTGCCTGCTCGACCGTCCCTGGGCCCAGGTGCGCAGCGCGCTCTCGGCCCAGCGCGTCAGGGCCACCTGGATTTCAGGCCGGTTCGTCCACGATCGCATCGACCAGGCCCCAGGCTAGCGCCGTCCGCGCGCTGATCCGCTTGCCGGAAAGGATCAGCAGCGCGGTCCGCTGCCGGCCGATCCGCCGCGTCAGCGAGACGCAGCCCCCGGCCCCCGGCAGCAGGCCCATCGCCAGCTCGGGCAGCTGGAACCAGGCGTCGGACGCAGCGGTCAGGCGCGCAGCCCAGGCCGCCATCTCCAGCCCAGCTCCGACGCAGCCGCCTTGAACGTGGACGTCAAGCCGGTCGGCGCAGCGCGCGATCATCCGCGCGGGCAGGGTTTGCATGCGGATCGCGTGGGCGGCGGCGGGGTCGGTCGTCGTCCCGAACTCCGCCAGCTCGGCCCCTAGCGAAAAGGTCCGCCCCGCCCCGCGCAGCGATATGCGGAGGTCGGTATCGAGCACCGCCAGTTCGAAGGCCTCGTAAAGCGCATCGCGCATCGCACGGTCGATCGCATTGCCGCTCCCCGGGTCGTCGAGCGTTACCGTCAGCCGGTCGCCTGATCGCTCCACCCGCAGGGCCCGCTCAACGGAATGGCCGCCGCTGCGCCCGGCGAGCCAGGCGCGATGTTCGGCGGCGCCCGGGAGCAGGCCATAGGCCAGCGATTCGGCCGTCAGCCCAGCCTCGGGCGAAAGCGAAGGCAGGAGCCGCAGCAGTTGCGCCGTGACCGCGGCGGCGTTCGGCGCCGCCCCGACCTGCCGCGCCAGGGCCGCGGCGCTCACCGGCGCTTCGATCACGGCGTCGAGCGCTCCGGCGAGCGGATGGGCGGGATCGCCGAAACCGATCACCGGGCAAGCGGGCAGGACCGGCGCCTCCGGCAGGGTCTGCGTGTCGTCGAGATCGACCAAGGCCAGCGGCCAGCGCCAGCGCTCCAGCCCCCCCAGAAGGCGATCGGCGGCGACTGTGAGACTGCCCGGATTCACCCGCCAACCTTTCGAAAATTGGACACAAACTTCGATATTTCGAACAAATCGCCGGTTTTCGATTGACCCAGCCCCCGCGTTTTCGCCAAGGTGGCCCCGGCAAGCAACATATTTGCAGTGGGAGAACCGGGGTGGAGACGCTCCAGCAATTGGCCGCGAAGGCGCTCGAGCGCGAGGCCGCCGGCCAGGCGATCGAATTCGAAGGACGCTGGTATACCTGGGGCGAGCTCAAGGCCGCTGCGGACGAGATCAACCGGCTGATCGCGGCGGGCGGCGTGCTGCCGACCGGCCCGGTCGCGCTGATCTCGCGCAACCACCCGGCGACGATCGCGGCCGAGCTCGGGCTGATCGCGCAGAATCGGAACATCCGCTTCATCTATCCCTTCCAGGCCCCGGCCGGCGTCGTGCGCGATCTCAAGCGCCTCCAGCCCGCCGCGCTGGTGATGACCGCGAAGGACTTCACCCTAGAGGTCGCGGAGTTCCTTGCCGAGGACGGGATCGTCGGCATCGTCCTCGACGGAATGGCCGTCTCCGCCGCGCCGGGCCTCGCCCAGGCCGGGCCCGAGGCCGCCGCGCGAAGCTATACCGGCCAGCCCCAGCTCGAGATCCTCACCAGCGGCACCACCGGTCCGCCCAAGCAGTTCGCGATTCCGTTCGAGACGATCCGCAAGTACCACGTCGGAGGCGGCCTGACCCGCCCGGCGATCGACGCCTCTGCCGCGGAACTGGCGCCCACGCTGCTCTATATGCCGCTGGGCAACATCTCGGGCATCTACACCACCCTGCCCACGGTCCTGAACGGCCAGCGCGCGCGCCTGCTCGAACGCTTCAATATTCCCGCCTGGGTCGATTACGTGAAGACCTTCCGGCCCGAGAGCCACGGCATCCCGCCCTCGATGATGCAGCAACTGCTCGACCTCGACGTGCCCAAGGAAGACCTCGCCTCGCTCAAGCAGATGGGCTCGGGCGCGGCTCCGCTCGCGCCGGCGGTGCAGAAGGCCTTCGAGGACCGCTACGGGATCCCGGTGATCGTCTCCTACGGGGCGACCGAGTTCGGCGGGCCGGTCTGCGGGATGAACCTCGACCTGCACAAGCAACACGGCCGCGCCAAGCTCGGCACGGTCGGCAAGGCCTTTCCCAATTGCGCGATCCGCATCGTCGATCCCGACAATGGCCGCCCCCTCGGGCCGAACGAGCTCGGCCTGCTCGAGGTTCACGCCCCGCGCATTCGGCCCGAGTGGATCCGCACCGCCGACGTCGGCTACATCGACGAGGACGGTTTCCTCTTCCTCAGCGGCCGGGCCGACGGCGCGATCATGCGTGGAGGGTTCAAGGTCCTGCCGGAGACGATCGAGCGCGCGCTGTTGCTCCACCCCGCGGTAGCGGAAGCGGCCGTGGTCGCCGTGCCCGACGAGCGCGTCGGCGAAGTGCCCGGCGCCGTGGTTCGCCTTGCCGCGGAGGCGTCTCGTCCCAGTCTCGAAGACCTGGAGGCGCATCTGCGTCAGCAGGTCATGGCGACACACATCCCGGTCCATTGGCGGATCGTCGACGACCTGCCGCGCAATGCCTCGATGAAGATCGATCGTCCTGGCGTGAAGGCTTTGTTTGAAACAATCCAGACACAAAGCTAACCAAGGTAAGGAAAAAACGAGGCTCTCTCATTTTTTGTTGACTCCGGTCAAGGAGAGGCCGAGCATTGCGGCAACAGACAGTTTGGGAGAACGAGTCGTGCCAATCGGATCAGGCCCCTCGAACAAGGCGAAGATCGCCAAACGCGTCATCGAAGTGCTGGAGTTCTTCGACGACAATCACCGCGAAGCGACGGTGATGGACATCGTCCGGCGCTACGACCGCCCGCAGTCGAGCACGTCGGAACTGCTCTCCAGCCTGGTCGACCTCGGCCTGCTCTACAAGGACGCCTATAGCCGCTCCTACAGCCTGACCCCCCGCGCCGCCCTGCTCGGCACTGGCGGACAGTCCGGGCCGGTCCGCGACGGCCGCCTGGTTCGCCTGCTCGATCGGCTCGCCGCCCAGACGGGCCTGGCGGTCGCGATCTTCGGCATGGTCGGGCTCAACGTCCAGGTCATCTCCACGCGCCGCGGGGCGCGCAGCCAGGAGGGCGCCCTGCTGGGCGGCGCCCAGGTGCCGCTGCCGCAATCGGCGGCCGGTTGGCTGCTGCTCTCGACCGTTTCGCAACCGCGCTGCGACGGCACCGTCCGCCGCTTGATCGCCGAGGCGCCCGAGGACCGCAAGTTCGCCTTCGCCGACATGACCGCGACCCTGCGCAAGTGCCGCGACGAGGGCTTCGCCCGCGGCCCGGCCGGCTTCGACACCAAGGCCGAAGTCCTCACTGTCCTCCTGCCCGAGGAAGAGCCCGGCCATCCGCTGGCGATCGGCTTCGTCTACAACCCCGACAACGGGGTGAAGGTCGAGGCTCTGCTCGATTGCCTGAACGAGGCGATCCGCCTCGACCTGACCGGCGGCGATGAGCCCGGCGAGATCAAGGTGCTGCAGACCGCGGCTTAACGGTGTCACCCAAGCGCGGCTTATACCGCCCTGGATTGCTTCGTCGCTTCGCTCCTCGCAATGACAAGAATTATCCTTCCTTCGTCATTGCGAGCGAAGCGAAGCAATCCAGGGTACGCACGCGGCCTCCGCGATTGCGAGCCAGCTTTGCCCAATGACCTACGCCTCTTCCTTCGAGTGGCGCATGAACATCCCGATGATGTCGCCAGAGGTCACCGGCCGCGTATCGCCCTCGGCGAGGGGACGCTCTCCGCCCTGCGACCGGCGCGTGGTGTCCACCCCCGCCGCCTTGGCTTTCTCGCGCAGCGCACCCACGGTCAGCTCCTCGCGGGTGTAGTGCTCGAACGGATCGAAGCGGAAGAAGCGCATCGCGTTCTTGTGGGTGATCTTGTCGATCTGCACGTCGGTCAGGTGCTTGATCGTCGGCCATAGCCGCTCGGGCACTTCGGGCCAGAGCGTGTCCGAGTGCGGATAGTCGCATTCGTAGGCGATCATGTCCTCGCCGATGTAGTCGATATTCTGGAGCCCGAAGGCATCGTCGATGAAGCAGTTGAGGAAGTGGCGCTTGAAGGTGTCGCTGGGCTTCATGTCGCCGGGGAAGCGCGAGTTGGTCCAGGCCTTGTGGCGCGAATTGGAGAAGTCCGCACGCTCGAGGAAATAGGGCACCCAGCCGATCGAGCCTTCCGACAGCGCGATCCGCAGGTTGGGGTAGAGCTGCAGTTCCTCGAGCTGGAGCCAGTCGGCCGCGCCGACCGCGATGGTCATCGGCATGGTCGAGATCCAGGCCTCGATCGGGGTCTCCATCGAGGCATGCGGCGCCGGATTGCCGCCGCCGATGTGCAGGCAGATCGTCATGTCGAGATCGTTGACCTGCTTGAAGAACGGATCCCAGTAGTCGTTGTGGATCGACGGCAGGCCGACCACGGTCGGGTTCTCGTTGATCGAGATCGTATGGCAGCCCTTGTCGGAGATGCGCTTCATTTCGGCCAGGGCCGCGGGCATGTCCCAGGTGGGCACGATGCCGCAGGGAATGAAGCGGCCCGGATAGGCGCCGCACCATTCGTCGATGTGCCAATCGTTGTAGGCCGACATGTGGATCGCGGCGAGCTTCTTGTCGGGGGCCTTGTGCAGCCGCATTCCGGCGAAATCGAAGACCGAGCCAAAGTTGAGCGAGGCGGCGATCCCGTTGACGTCCATGTCCTTGATCCGCTCGTGGACGTCGTAGACCCCGGGGCGCATCTGGGCGAGCGAGGTCGGCTCCATGCCGTATTCCTCGAAGGGCCGGCCGACCACGGCATTGAGCCCGACCGAGGAATATTCCGCGCCCTGGTAGACCCAGACCTCGACCCCGTCCTTGTCGCGGGTCATCCGCGGCGCGCTTTCGAGCAGGTCGCCGGAAAGGTGGTTCTTGAAGAGGTCGGGCGGCTCGCTGATGTGATCGTCGACGCTGATCAGCACCATGTCGTTCATTTCCATGAGGGTCTCTCCGTTGCTTGCGCTCCGTTCTCGGCTGGCGGCCGTGCGGAATGGACGCGAGGCTACGCCCCGCCGAGCCGACGCGCCACCGCTTCCCTGCGGCTATCGCCGACGCGATCCGGAGGGGGCGGGAGGCTTCGCAGGCCGCGAATGCTTTGCGCGGGAACGCTGGTCCCGCTATGCGCAGCCGACAGGATTCAACCGATCAGGGCACGGCCCGGGAGAAGGACACCAATGAGCGATATTCTCGGCTACAAGGGCAAGCGCGTCATCGTCAGCGGCTGCTTCTCGGGCATGGGCGAGGCGACCGCCAGGCTGCTGCTGGAGCTGGGCGCCGAAGTCCACGGCTTCGACTTCAAGGAAAGCACCCTCCCCCTCGCCTCGTTCACCCAGGTCGACCTGCGCGATGCCGCCTCGATCGAGGCCGGCGTCGCCAGCGTCGGAGGTAAGGTCGACGCCCTGTTCAACTGCGCGGGCCTTGCCGGCGGCGGCGCCTTCCCGGCGCTCGACACGTTCAAGGTCAACTTCGTCGGCACCCGCCACCTGACCGAGCAGGTCATCCCCCTGATGGGTCCGGGCGGCGCGATCGTCTCGATCGCCTCGACCGGTGGCCTCGGCTGGAGCCGCCGCATTCCGGTCCACATGGAGCTGCTCCAGACCAAGGGCTATCAGGCCGCGGTCGACTGGGCCGAGGCCCATCCCGAGCACATCGCCGAGGGCTATGCCTTCTCGAAGGAGGCGGTGATCGTCTGGACCCAGTTCTCCGGCGCGCACCTGATCAAGCAGGGCATCCGCATCAACTGCTCGCTGCCCTCGCCCACCCAGACGCCGATGATGAAGACCTTCCACGAGACCTCCGGCAAGGACGTCGTCGACGCCGCTGCCGAGCCGCTCGGCCGCTACACCACGCCCGCCGAACAGGGCGGCCCGCTGGTCCTGCTGTGCAGCGACCTCGCCGGCGTGGTCAACGGCGTGGTCCTGCCGGTCGACGGCGGGTTCATGGGCGGCCTGGCGACGGGCCAGGTCGACATCAGCCGGATGATGTCGAAGAAGGCCTGAACGCCGCCAGGTAATCGCGCGTCGGACAATCGCCGCGGCGATTCCTGATACAATCCGATTGATACCGCGCGCCGGGCGTGTTGAGACGATCTCTCACGCACCCGGCGCGCCACGCATTCAGAGCTCAAGAGGCCTCCCCATGAACTTCGACCTCACCGACGATCAGGAAATGGTCCGCGACACCTTCGCGCGCTTCCTCGACGACAACAGCTCGACCGCCCGCGTCCGCGCGGCCCTCCCTTCCGGCTTCGACCCCGAGCTGTGGACCGGCCTGGCCGAGCTCGGCGCGATCGCGATGCGCGTGCCCGAGGAAGCCGGCGGCCTCGGCCTCGGCCTGTTCGACGCCGCGCTGCTGATGGAAGAGGCCGGCCGCACCCTCGCCAGCGGTCCGCTGGCCGAAGCGCTGGTCGCTGCGCGCCTGCTCGGCCAGTTCGGCGCCGAGGAAGCGCTCGGCCCGGTCCTGACCGGCGAGACCGTCGCCACCCTGGCCTTCCGCGACATCGCCAAGCAGCCCAAGCAGTGGATCGCCGGCGGCCTCGTCGCCGGGCTCGTGGTTGCCCGCAGCGGCGACGACGTGGTCCTGGTCACGGTGCCCGAAGCCGCGCGCAAGGCCGAGGAGAACCTCGCCTCCACCCCGATCGCCGAGATCGATTTCGCCGGGCTCGACAAGGTCGTGCTCGGCTCGGGCGCCGAGGCCCTGGCCAAGTTCGAGGCCGGACTCGAGGAATGGAAGCTGCTGATCGCCGCCGCGCTCTCGGGCCTGTCGCGCGCCGCGCTGCTTCAGGCCGCCGCCTATGCCGGCGAGCGCAAGGCCTTCGGCGTGTTCATCGGCACCTTCCAGGCGCTGTCGCATCCGATGGCCGACCTGATCTGCGAGATCGATGGCGGCAAGTTCCTGGTCTGGCGCGCGATCCGCGCCCTTGCCGACGGCGAGAAGGAAGCCGCCGGCATGGTCTCGCTCGCCGCCTGGTGGGCTGCGGAGACCGCGGGCCGGACGGTCACCCATTCGCTGCACACCTTCGGCGGCATCGGCCTCACCAACGAGCACGACATCCATCTGTTCAACCTGCGCGCCAAGGCCTGGCCGCTGGTCGCGGGCGATCCGCAAGGCTGGCTGACCGAAGCCGGCGCGCGGCTCTACGGCAAGGCGTCGGCCAGCCTGCCCGAGCCCGGCCCGGTGGCGGTCGAATTCGACCTCGGCGACGACGCCCGCAAGATTCAGCAGGAAATTCGCGACTTCTTCGCCAAGAACGTCACGCCCGAAGAACGCGAGACCTTCCACTTCTCGTGGGAAGGCCACAATCCGCGCATCCACAAGGCGCTGGTCGAGGCGAACCTCGCCTATCTCCAGCTGCCCAAGGACGTCGGCGGCCGCGGGCTATCGCCCTACGAGGTGACCGCCGCGCGCAACGCCTTCGAGGAAGAGGGCTGGACCAACCCGGTCGCCAATGTCGCCCAGATGGTTGCGCTGATCATGTACCGCTTCGGCACCGACGAGCTGAAGCGCGACGTGCTCGCGAAGGTCATGTCCGGCGAGGCGATCTGCTCTTTGGGCTATTCGGAGCCCGGCTGCGGCTCCGACGTCTTCGCCGCGCAGTGCAAGGCGACGCAGGAGCCCGACGGGTCCTGGCGGATCGACGGCACCAAGATGTGGACCTCGGGCGCGAACCTCACCGACTACGTCCTGATGCTCACCCGCACCAACCCCGACGTGCCCAAGCACAAGGGCCTGACCATGTTCATCGTGCCGCTCAAGGCCGAGGGCGTGACCGTCCAGGGGGTCGAGACCTTCATGGACGAGCGGACCAACATCACCTTCTACGACGGGGTGAAGATCCCCGATACCTGGCGCCTCGGCGAGATCGACGGCGGCGCGCGAACCATGGCGGCCAGCCTGGAACTGGAGCACGGCGGCGGCTTCGCCAAGGTGCAGAAGACCATGCTCGAAGCCGCGGTCGAGCTGTGCCGCGAGATCGACGCCCCTGATGGCGGCAAGCTGATCGACCAGCCGAATGCCCAGGCCCGCCTGGCGCGGACCTATGCCAACATGCTGGCCAGCGAACTGATCGCCTTCCGCGCCAACTGGGCCCAGGTCGAGAAGAAGCCGAACCACGCCTATGGCCCGATGGCCAAGATGTTCAGTTCCGAAAAGTTCACCACCGATTCGCGCGACCTGCTCGACCTGACCGCGCCCTACTCGCTGTCGAAGCGCAAGGGCCCGGCCGGGGTGATCAACCTCGAATACCGCCATGCCCACGGCACCACGATCTACGGCGGCTCGAGCGAGGTGCATCGCTCGATGATCGCCGAAAAGGGCCTCGGCCTGCCGCGGTCGCGTGGTTGAAGGCGCCAACCTCGTCATTGCGGGGCGCGAAGCGGCGAAGCAATCCAGGGCCAAGCGCACTGACGCCCTGGATTGCCGCGCGGCTTCGCCGCTCGCAATGACGAAAGTGGAAATGGCGAGGACAGATACTTCGCCCTGGTCGTTGCGAGGAGCTACGGCGAGGACACATACTTTACCCTCGTCATTGCGAGGAGCGCAGCGACGCGGCAATCCAGAGCAAAGCGCACTGACGCCCTGGATTGCTTCGCTTCGCTCGCAATGACGAAGCCATAGATATCGCTGGAGAGCCCATGACCACCGAAGCCCCACACCTGCTGGTCGAGACCACCGAGGAAGGCGTGCTGATCGCCACGCTCAACCGGCCCGACAAGCTCAACGCCATCACCCGCGAGATGATGGACCTGCTGACCGCCGCCGTCCTGCGGCTGCGCGACGAGGACGACCTGAAGGTCATGCTGATCCGCGCCACCGGGCGCTACTTCAGCGCCGGGGCGGACCTGCGTTCGGGCAACCAGAACAAGATCTCGCCCGCGGGCAACGGCGGCTCGGCGCGGGGGATTCGTGAGAACCACCGGCTCAACCTCAATAACATGCAGCAACTCTGGGACGAGATGGAGCATGTCGAGAAGCCGATCGTCGTCGCCCACCACGCTATGTGCGTCGGCGGGGGGCTGGAGATGAGCCTGTCCTGCGACTTCCGTCTCGCCGCCAAGAGCGCCGCCTATGCCTTCCCCGAAGGCCTGTTCGGCGTGCTACCCGCCTCGGGCGGGGTCAGCCGCCTGTCGCGCCTGTGCGGCCCGCACTGGGCACGTTGGCTGATCATGGCCAACAAGCCGGCGCCGGCCGACATGGCCTATACGATGGGCCTGGTGCACCAGGTCTATGAGGACGAGACCTTCGAGGCCGAGGTGATGGACTTCTGTCGCCATCTGGCCAAGCAGAACGGCGAGCAGATGGGCGCGGCCAAGATCGCGATCGAACTGGCCGCCAGCGTTGGGCCGGAAATGGGCCGCCACGTCGAGCGGATGGCCAATTCGGCCTTGATGCTGAACCCCGACTACCTCGCCAAGATGGAAGCCTACATCAAGAACGTGGGGTCGTCGGGCAAGGGGCCGGCGAAGGACTGACGGCAGCTCGCCCTCCTTCTACGGGATATTGGCACATTTACCTTGACATTGATAACCATTTAGGTTATATGCCCCGCCGTCGATCGTGACAGGATCGACGCGCAGCGGGTGCGGGAGGCGCGATGCGCATCGCCTCACATGCTCCCGCGACACGGCCGGCGTCCCCAGTCGACGTCGCACCGGCTGAAGCGAGGGAACGAGCTCGGAGTGTACTCCGAGGGGACAGGACCGGCCACAGCGAGCCCCGCCACCTGATCCCGCCTTGCAAGT
>JBQCGM010000101.1:0-3144 GCA_051955585.1 Novosphingobium sp. | reverse complement strand
AACCGGGGCCCGGGCACCCAGCCGCGTTAGCGCGAACCGGCTCCGTCATGGGGAACCCTGGTTAGCGCAGCACGTTAACTATACAGGCCGGCGCCGCCTCCCCCGCATGGACCCCACCCGCAGCGGCGTCGGCCACTCGGCCGGTCTCGGGGCCCTAGCGCCGCCGCAGGCTCGCCTTTCGGGGCGAGGAGCGACATCCTACGACCGTCAAGCTCGGCACTACGGCATTTTCCTAAACCCCGCCGATCTGCCATCACGGGACGGTGATCGCGGTTCGACTCGCCGGCAAGCGCAGCTTGGGCGCGAACCCGCGGCGCAAGCAGGATGGGTTCAACAGATGAGCCAGATGGAACGGGCGCAAACAGGATGGGGCCGGCATTGCTGCCGGCCCCGCTGTCGCCTGCTTCGACTGTGTCGTGCGGCCCTCGCTTCGTCCGTTGCCGGACGATCCCGGTTCGAGGGCAGGTGCTTGGCCGCGGTGATGCTTGGTCGAGCACCGCGAGTGCGTTCCGCACCCAAGGGTACTGCTGCATCGTGATGCTCGTCGCATCGGGCCCGATCGGTGGAGACAAGCCGTGGGGCCAACCCGTCGCGATCGTTGCGCCTGTCGTTCCGATCGGTCTTTCAGCGCCTTTCGGCCATCCGGACCGGCCATTGCCGCCCGGCTCGATTGAAGCCGGCGAGGGGTCCCGTCAGGCGGTTGGTCGGGCTGCAAGCAGCCGTTCCGTCCGCCTGGCGGTTCCAACCGCATCGCTGCTGCCGTCAGCCGTGGGTCCCTTGCGGGACGCTTCGCTGTCGTGGCCTCCGGTGCGTTCTTCCGCTCTGCCGAAGCAGGGCTTTGGTCCGTCCATCGGCGCCGCGGCGATCCGGTTTCCGGCTGCGCGCCTCTCGCGGCATCTGCGGTTCGCCAAGTCGATCCGCGGGGATCTTCGAGGCGTGTTTTCCGACGCTGCTGCGGGCATCGCTGCCGTATCTTCGAGGTTGAATTTCTCTACTCTTTCAGGGGCTTACTCCTGAAAGGGCAGGGACTTTCTTCCCGTCCGACAACCAGAGGCTGCGCCTCGCGACCGAGTCGTGCAAGAAAAATTTACGACACTTATCCACAGCCAGCCGCAAAGGCGGTGGACAAGGGTGGATAAGTGATTTCGGGGGGTCGTTTTCCAGCCTCACGGCTGGATTCGGCCCGGGCCCGCTCTGCTCAGCCCCGCTGGGCCAGCAGCCGCAGCCGCAGCGCGTTCAGCTTGATGAAGCCCGCGGCGTCCTTCTGGTCATAGGCGCCGGCGTCGTCCTCGAAGGTGACGTGGCGTTCGGAATAGAGGCTGTTGGGGCTCTTGCGGCCGACCACCTGGGCCAGGCCCTTGTAGAGCTTGAGCCGCACCGTGCCGCTGACCTTGGCCTGGCTGTGGTCGATCGCCGCCTGCAGCATCTCGCGCTCGGGGGCGAACCAGAAGCCGTTGTAGATGAGCTCGGCGTACTTGGGCATGAGCTCGTCCTTGAGGTGGGCGGCGCCGCGGTCGAGCGTGATCTGCTCGATCCCGCGGTGGGCGCGGGCGTAGATCTCGCCGCCCGGGGTCTCGTACATGCCGCGGCTCTTCATGCCGACGAAGCGGTTCTCGACGAGGTCGAGCCGGCCGATGCCGTGCTTGCGGCCGAGCTCGTTGAGCTGGGTCAGCAGGGTGGCCGGGCTCATCGCCTCGCCGTTCAGGGCCACGCCGTCGCCCTTCTCGAAGTCGATGGTGATGTATTCGGCTTGGTCGGGCGCCTGCTCGGGATCGACCGTGCGGCTGTAGACGTAGTCGGGCGTCTCTTCCCACGGGTCCTCGAGCACCTTGCCCTCCGACGAGGTGTGGAGGAGGTTGGCGTCGGTCGAGAAGGGGCTCTCGCCGCGCTTGTCCTTGGGCACGGGGATCTGGTGGCTCTCGGCCCAGGCGATCAGCGCGGTGCGGCTGGTCAGGTCCCACTCGCGCCAGGGGGCGATGACCTTGATGTTCGGGTCGAGCGCATAGGCCGACAGTTCGAAGCGGACCTGGTCGTTGCCCTTGCCGGTGGCGCCGTGGGCGATGGCGTCGGCGCCGGTCTCGTGGGCGATCTCGATCAGGCGCTTGGAGATCAGCGGCCGGGCGATCGAGGTGCCCAGCAGGTAGTCGCCCTCGTAGCGGGCATTGGCGCGCATCATCGGGAAGACGAAGTCGCGCACGAATTCCTCGCGCAGGTCGTCGATGTAGATGTTGCTGTCGGGCAGGCCCATCAGCTTGGCCTTGGCGCGCGCCGGTTCCAGCTCTTCGCCCTGGCCGAGGTCGGCGGTGAAGGTCACCACCTCGCAGTTGTAGGTGACCTGCAGCCACTTCAGGATGACCGAGGTGTCGAGGCCGCCCGAATAGGCGAGGACGACCTTCTTGATGTCCGACATGATTGGCAGGCTCCGCTGGATTTCGCGGGCGCGCCTAACAGGCCGGGCGGGTCACCGCAACCGCTACTCTGCGGCCTCGCGCTGGCCCGGCTCCAGGTGCCACTCGGGCGCCTCCTCGAGGGCGGAGAGCCGCGCAGCCTCGTGGATGATGTAGTCGCGGGTCATCGGCAGCGCGTCGCGGCGCTTCACCGACTGGACCTGGAAGTTGACCATGCCTGCGCCGCGGAAGCTCTGTTCGGCGCCCACGAGGTAGAACTGCCACATGCGGAAGAAGCGCTCGTCGTAGAGCTCGACGATCTCGCGCTGGTGCAGCTTGGCGCGGCGATACCACTCCGCGAGCGTGTGGGCGTAGTGGTAGCGCAGGACCTCGACGTCAGACACTTCCCAGCCCGTGCGCTCCATCGCCGCGACCATCTCGCTCATCGCGGGCAGGTGGTGGCCGGGGAAGATGTACTTGCGCGACCAGGGATCGTCGCCGCCGGGTTCGCCCTTGCGGCCGATCGTGTGGGTCAGCATGACGCCGTCGTCGGCGAGCAGTTCGCCCGTCTTGGCGAAGTACTCGTCGTAGTGTCGCGCGCCGACGTGCTCGAACATGCCGACCGAGCTGATGCGGTCGAACGGCCCTTTGACGTCGCGGTAGTCGATCAGCTGGAACTTGACCTTGCCGGCCACGCCCAGCGCCTCGGCCCGCTCGTTGGCGAACTTGACCTGATCGGGGGCAAGGCTGACGCCCA
>JBQCGM010000100.1:0-15642 GCA_051955585.1 Novosphingobium sp. | reverse complement strand
AGGAGCGGAGCGACGCGGCAAACCACGGCCGTAGTGCGCTGGGCCCTGGATTGCCACCGGCGACGCCCGCGCCATTACGAACCGGGGTGTGGCGCAGTGTCTCGTCCGTCCTCTTCCCCTCTCTCGTCATTGCGAGGAGCGTAGCGACGCGGCAATCCAGGGCGTTGCGCGCTGAGCCCTGGATTGCCGCTTCGCTGCCGCGTAGCGGCAGTTCATCCTGAGCGCCTGCAAGGCAGTCGAAGGGCCGCTCGCAATGACGAAGGTTGGAAACGGATCGCGATTGGGGGTCACGCCACCGCCGGCATGATCTCCTCCGCGACCCACTGGGTGTAGTCGCGGTATTCCTGGATGCTGCTGACCGCCGGGATCGGGATCGAGCTTTGCGTCACGCCCAGCGTCTTGAACCACCCGAGCCGGTCGATCAGCTCCTGCTTCGTCTGCCCGGGGCGCGAGCGGGGATCGTCGATCACGACATGACCTTCGCCGACCCGTCCGGTGGAGATGCCGTAGAACACGTCCTTCAACCGGCCGTTGTAATCCGGCTGCGACTTGATGAAGTCGATCCGCGCCGGGATGTTCTCGGGCTTGGTCAGGAACGGCCACCAGCCGTCGGCGTAGCGCGCGATCCGCTTCATCACCGCATCGGCGTCGCCGCCGAACCACACCGGCGGATGAGGACGCTGAACCGGCTTCGGCGCGAAGGCGACGTCCTTGAACGACACCCAGCGGCCTTCGAACTCGGGCTCGTCCTGGGTCCACAGCGCCAGGATCGCCTGGATATATTCCTCGGCCCGCGCTCCTCGTTCGGCGAAGGGAACGCCGAGCAGGTCGAACTCGCCCTCGAGCCAGCCGACGCCGAAGGTCACCGTGACGCGGCCTTGCGAAAGCCAGTCCATCGTCGCCAGGGCCTTGGCGGTGACGATCGGGTGCTGGACCGGCAGGATCGCGATGCACGAATTGACCCGGATCGTCTCGGTCGCCCCGGTCAGGAACGACATCGCCGGATAGGCCGAAAGGTAGTGCTCGCCCGACAGCTCGACATGGGCGCGGGGGACCACGTGGTGCTCGGGCATGGAGATCGAGTGATAGCCCAGGCCCTCTGCCCAGCGCGCCAGGGCGGCGATGTCCGGGCCAGCCACCGCCAGCTCCCAGGGCTGGATTGTGGCCTTGAGTTCGGTGATGTGCGGCATGGCGAAGCAGAGTTTCATGATCTCCATCAAACCCGCTCCGCCGGCACGCGGCAAGCCGTCTCGTGACGATCCATCGCCGGGGCGGGGCATAGGGGCTTGATCGGCGGAGCGGGTCTTCCACACTCCGCGGCGAAGGAGAGACTATGATGGCCGAGGTCGATTGGGCGGGCGGACTGGGTTCGCAGTACGACTACATGCTGGCCGAGCGGCCCGACGATCCCGAGATGCGCGAGAGCGCCTCGCTGTGGTTCTTCGACGATAGCGGCGAGATCGGCCTGCCGCGCGTCGGGATCGAGGCGCAGGGCAAGGTCTGGGACACGCACCGCTTCGACGCCAACGTCGCCTTCGCCGGCGGCCGGGTGCTGCGCGAGAGTCGGCACGGGGAGACGCGCTCCTCGATCGGCGCCGACGGCAAGCCTTCGGTCCTTGGCGTCGATGGGCTGCGTTTCGAGGTGATCGAGCCGTTCCACAAATGGCGCGTCAGCTACGAGGGCGAGGCAACCGACACCACCGTGGCCCTGATGATCGCGGACAGGCTCGACACCGGCCGCCGCGTCCGCCTAGCCTTCGACCTGACGCTGGAAATGGCCGCGCCCGCCTGGGTGCAGGACAACACCCCCGAAAAGCTCGCCACCATGACCGAGCAGGAGCGGATCGACGCCGGGCCGATGGGCTACGGCTTCCGCAAGGAACAGCTCTGCCTGGGCGAAGGCTGGTTCGAACTGGAGGGCGCGCGCCGCCCGCTCAAGGGCCGGGGCCTGCGCATCCACCGCCAGAGCGTTCGCCCGATGGGGGCCTTCCGCGGTCATTGCTGGCAGTCCGCCGTGTTCCCGGACGGCCGCGCCTTCGGCTACAGTTCCTTCCCGCCTCTGCCGGGGCAGGACCCGGCCAACACCTACAATGACGGCTACGTCTATCAGGGCGGCCAGTGGTACCCCGCCAAGGCGCGCAACATCCCGTTCCTGCGCAAGCTGATGCCGCGGGGCGACGACGTTTCGGTCGAGCTAGAGTACGAATTGGGCATGGTCCGGATCGGGGGCCTCAGCGAACTGACCACGATCCGCGTCGCCAATCCAGGCACCATGGGCCTGACTATCCAGCAGGGCGGCGCGCGCTACACCTGGGACGATCAGGTGGCCTATGGGATGATCGAGCGGTCCTCGGCGGTGGAGGATACGGTGGTGGGTTAGGGCATCGTTCGCCCCTCTCCCTTATAGAGGAGGGGAGGGGCGGGGTCTGTCTGCAACGCAGCACTCGCCTGACCAACCCACAAGGCGGCTTCCCAGGCGATGTCGAGGGGGGAGGAGGCCTGATGGGGGCCGCTTCTCACGACTTTTGAAGGAAGGCTCAAGCCGAACCCATATACCGCCCGCCGCAGACGCTGATGGTTTGGCCGGTGATGTAGCCGGCTTCCTCCGAGGCGAGGTAGGCGGCGGCGCCGGCGATGTCCTCGCCCGTGCCGATGCGCTTGACGGGAAGGGCGGCACCGTACTTCGCGATCGCGTCGGGATCGGTCATCACCGCCGCGCCCCGCAGCATCGGGGTGTCGATCGAGCCCGGCGGGATCATGTTGGCGGTGATGCCCGTGCCGCCCAGTTCCAGCGCCAGGGCCTTGGTCAGGCCGAGCAGGCCGCCCTTCGAGGCGACATAGGCCGACTGCATCGGCGAGCCTGTCTGGGTCGAGGACGAGGTGATGTTGATGATCCGGCCCCACTGCGCGGCGAGCATGTCGGGTACGATCTCCTGGGTCAGCAGGTAGGGCCCGCGCAGGTTGATGTGCAGCACCTTGTCGAGTTCCTCGACGCTGGTGTCGAGGAACCTGGTGAAGGGGGCGATGCCGGCGTTGTTGATCAGGATCGTGATCGGCCCCAGCTCTGCGCGGGTGCGGTTGGCCGCAGCCTTGATCGCCGCGGGGTCCGAACAGTCCACCGTGACGGGGATGGCCTTCCCGCCGGCTTCGGCGATCAGCCGGGCAGTCTGTTCGGCGCCCTGGGCGTTGATGTCCCAGACCGCGATGGCGGCCTCGTCCTCGGCGAGGCGCAGGGCCATTGACCGGCCCATGCCCGAGCCGGCGCCGGTGATCACCGCGACGCGGCCGTTCAAATTCTTCCTGGGCATTTCTCAGCTCTCCCGATCGGATATGCTGAACACATGAACAGCATGACGGCTTCCGGGTCAAGGGGTAGAGAACGAACTGGCATGCTCCCACGCACCGTTCGTGCTGAGGAGCGCGAAATCGTAGATTGAGTGCCGTCTCGAAGCACCCTGCCGCCGCGGTCCTTCGAGACGGCGCCCCAGCCTGCGGCTTCGGGGCCTCCTCAGGACGAACGGATTTCCAAGAATTAATCCAGCCCGGCGAAACCGCCGTAGCGGCCGCGGAAGAACAGCATCGGATCGGCGTCGCGCGCCGCTTCCAGCCGCAGCACGCGGCCCAGGACGAAGAAGTGGTCGCCCGCGTCGGTCACCGAATGGAGCGCGCATTCGATCGTGGCTAACGCTCCGGCGATGACCGGCAGGTTGTGGTCGGAGACGGTGTATTCGACCTCGGCGAACTTGTCCGGGCCCTTGCTGGCAAGCTGGCGGCAGACGCCCTGCTGGTCGCTGGCCAATACGTTGACGCAGAACCGCCCGGCCGCTTCCAGCCGGGGCCAGGTTGACGAATTCTTGTCGGGCAGGAAGCCGACCAGCGGCGGATCGAGCGAGACCGAGCTGAAGGTGCCGACGACCATGCCGATCGGCCCGCCGTCCGCGCCCATCGCGGTGATCGCGCTAACGCCGGTCGGGTAATAGCCCAGGACCTGGCGAAACTCGGCCGCTTCGATCACCATCTCGCTCACGTTTTGAATTCTCCATTACGAACGATCGTTCGCCAAATAGGCACCAACATCGCTCCGGCACAAGCTTCCGGCGCTGCCTGCGCCCGAATGAACGATGGATTGGCTTATCGCAATCCTCTGGCTATCGCGCCCGCAAAGCGAATCCGAGGGAACCGATTACGATGGCCATCAAGACCCGCATCACCGAAATGCTCGGCATCGAGCGCCCGATCGTCCAGGGCGGGATGCAGAACGTCGGCTATGCGGAGCTCGCCAGCGCTGTCTCGAACGCAGGCGGCCTCGGCACGATCACCGCCCTGACCCAGCCCAGTCCGGCCGCGCTGAGCGCCGAGATCGAGCGCTGCCGGTCGATGACCGACAAGCCCTTCGCGGTGAACATCACCGTGCTTCCGGCGGTCACGCCGCCCGATTACAAGGCCTTCGCCCAGGTCGTGATCGATGCCGGAATCAAGATCGTCGAGACCGCCGGCACCGCCGAGGTCCGCGAACTGTGGGCGATGATGAAGCCGCACGGCATCACCATCCTCCACAAGTGCACCGCGGTGCGCCACGCGCTCTCGGCCGAAAAGCACGGCTGCGACATCATCTCGATCGACGGCTTCGAATGCGCCGGCCACCCCGGCGAGGACGATATCCCGGGTCTGATCCTGATCCCCGCCGCCGCCGACAAGGTGAAGATCCCGATGCTCGCGAGCGGCGGCATCGGCGACGGGCGCGGCCTGGTCGCGGCGCTGGCGCTCGGGGCCGAGGGCATCAACATGGGCACCCGCTTCTGCGCCACGCAGGAGGCGCCGATCCATCCGAACATCAAGCAGAAGTACATCGAGAACGACGAGCGCGGGACCAACCTGATCTTCCGCAGCCTCCACAACACCGCCCGCGTCGGCAAGAACGGCGTCTCCGACGAGGTGGTGCGCCGCCTCAAGGAGCCCGGCGCGCAGTTCGGCGACGTGGCCGAGCTGGTCCGCGGCATCAAGGGCGCCGAGATGCTCAAGTCGGGCGACACCGAGCACGGCATCTTCTGGGCCGGCATGATCCAGGGCCTGATCCACGACATTCCGACCTGCCAGGAATTGCTCGACCGGATCATCGGCGACGCCGAGGCGATCATTCGCGGCCGCCTGGCGGGCATGCTCGCCTGACCTTCACCCTGCCTCTCGCAAATGCGGGAAGCGCGTCTTACATTCACGACCAGATTTTCGTCCGAGGAACCGACCATGGCCGCTGCGCAACAGATCAACGACACCCCCGAAGCCAAGGAAGTGGCCGAGCTGATCGCCCGCAGCCGCGCGGCCCAGGCGCAGATCGAAAACTACACGCAAGCGCAGGTCGACCGCCTGATCCGCGGCATGGTCTGGGCCGTCGCCCAGCCGGGCGTGGCCGAGGAGATCGCGCAGCACACGATCGATGAATCGCAGCTCGGCAACTACGAGGGCAAGTTCACCAAGATCAGCCGCAAGACCCGCGCCGCCCTGCTCGACATCATCGACGACAAGTCGGTCGGCGTGATCGAGGAGGACAAGGAGCGCGGCCTGATCAAGATCGCCAAGCCGGTCGGCGTGATCGGCGCCCTGTCGCCCTCGACCAACCCCGAGGCGACCCCGGTGATCAAGGCGATCTGCGCGGTGAAGGGCCGCAACTCGATCATCATCTGCCCGCACCCGCGCGCCAAGGTTTCGAACGCGATCATCTGCAACAAGATGCGCGAGGCCCTGGCCAAGCTGGGCGCCCCGGCCGACCTGGTGATCCCGATCGAGACTCCCTCGGTCGAGAAGACCAACGAGGTCATGCGCCAGTGCGACCGCGTCCTCGCCACCGGCGGCGGCCCGATGGTCCACGCCGCCTACTCGTCGGGCACCCCGGCGCTGGGCGTGGGCGTGGGCAACGCGGTCATCACCGTCGACGACACCGCCGACCTCGACGATGCCGCCGAGAAGATCCGCATCTCGAAGACCTTCGACTATGCCGCCTCGTGCTCGTCGGACAATTCGGTGATCCTGTTCGACTCCATCTATGACGCCATGCTCGAGAAGCTGCAGGCCCAGGGCGGCTTCGTGGTCGAGGGCGAGAACAAGACCAAGCTCCAGAACACGATCTGGAACGACGGCCACCTCAACACCAAGATCGTCGCCCAGTCGGCCGAGACCATCGCCGGAATGGCCGGGATCGACCTGCCCGCCGGCAAGACCTTCCTGATCGTGCCCGAGACCGGTTTCGGTCCGGACCACCCGTTCTCAGGCGAGAAGCTCTCGGTCACCATGGCGCTCTACCGCGCCAAGGACATCGACGAGGCGATCCGCATCACCAACGGCGTCCAGGACTACCAGGGCCGCGGTCATTCCTGCGGAATCTACTCGAAGAACGAGGACAACATCCTCAAGCTGGCGTCGGAGACCTACACCAGTCGCGTCATGGTCAACCAGCCGCAGTCGGTCTCGAACTCGGGCAACCTGTGGAACGGCATGCGCCAGACCTTCTCGCTGGGCTGCGGCTCGTGGGGCGGCAACGCGACCAACAACAACATCTCCTGGCGCGACCTGATCAACGAGACCTGGGTTTCCAAGCCGCTGGCGACGCCCAAGACGCTGCCGAGCGACGAGGAACTGTTCGGCAAGGACATCATCGCCGAACTGGCGTAATTTGCGCTTCGGACCGGTCTCGGATATCCTCGCGGATATACGGAGACCGGCCATGAAGATGCAGATCGGCAAAGGGGGCAACAGCCTGGCGGTGCGGCTGCCCGCCGAGCTCGTGGAAAAGTATGGCCTCAAGGAAGGCGACAGCCTCGATATCGAGGCGGCTTTGGCGCAAACTCACGAGACGATCCGGCAGGAGCGCCGACAGGCGGCGCTCGAAAAGATCAGGGCGGGGCGCTACACTTTGCCTGCCGATTGGAAAATGACGCGCGAAGAAATGAACTGGCGGCCCGCGCTCGATAAATGGTGACCGCCGATACGAACATCGTGATCTATGCTTTCGAGCGAGAGGGTTCGAAGCCGGCACGGGCCAAGGACATCCTGGAAGCAGTGCGTTTTCTGAGTGTCCAAGTGTTCAACGAATACGTTCTGCCTCCAGGCGAAAGAATCGGCGCGGCTGGGCCGAGATCAGCGAGGATCTCGAAATTTTGCGGGACTTGGTGCCCGACCTTCACGCAATCAGCCCCTCGGCCAATCGCGAAGCGCTCCGGATTGCCGAGCGTTACCAGCTCCAGTTCTACGACGCCTTGATGATTGCGGTCGCCCTCGAGAATGGCGCTACCACGCTCTACAGCGAGGACATGCAGCACGGCCTCGTCATCGACGGAGTGCTGACCATCACCAATCCGTTTATCGAGGGCGCATGATCAGAGCGGCAAGTGGCTTCGTCCGAACGATCTGCGCTATCCTGCTCATGGTCCTTGCCGTCCCTGCCGCTGCGCAGGGCGAGAAACGCATCGCGCTCAGCTTCGATGACGTGCCGCGTGCGCGCGGGCCGTTCTTTACGCCGGACGAGCGTGCCAGGCGGATCATCGGACAACTGCGCTCGGTTCGCGCTCCGCAGGCGGCGTTCTTCGTGGTGCCGGGACAACTGGAGGACGATGACGGGAAGGGCGGGGCACGCCGCATCGCCGGCTATGTCCGCGCCGGCAACGTCATCGCCAACCACACCTTCAGCCATCGGCACCTTAGCGAGATGGATGCCGCGGCCTATCTATCCGACATCGACGCGGCGAACCGCTGGCTGCGCGGCCGGCCGGGCTATCGACCGTGGTTCCGGTTTCCGTTCCTCGACGAGGGAGGCCGTGACAAGGCCAAGCGCGATGCGGTACGCGCCGGGCTCGTGGCGCGGGGCCTGCGCAACGGCTATGTCACCGCCGAAAGCTCTGATTGGAACATCGAGGGGCTGACCGCCCAGGCCGTGAAGGCCCGCAAGCCGATAGACCGCGCCGCGCTGCGCGATCTCTACGTTTCCTGGCATGTCGAGGCCGCCGATTTCGCCGACGGCCTGATGCGGAAGGCCATCGGCCGCCAGCCGGTCCACGTGCTGCTGTTGCATGAGACCGACCTTGCCGCACTCTACATCGGTGACCTGGTCAAGGCGCTGCGCCGGGATGGCTGGACCGTGGTCGGTGCCGACGAGGCCTATGCCGATCCGCTCGGCCGGCTGGCCCCGGATACGCCCTCTGCCGTCGGCACGCTGACCGAGGCGCTCGCCTGGGAAAAGGGCCTGCCGGCGCCGCGGTGGTATAAATACAACAATATCGCGCTCGCTGCGCAGTTGTTCAACGAGCGCGTTCTACACGAGCAGCCGAAACGCTGATCCGCCGCTATACAAGGGTTTAACCGATCGATTAAATCGGTTAGGAGCGCGCCCATGACCGACCTATTCTCGCTCACCGAAGACCAGCGCGCCATCCAGGACATGGCGCGCAAGTTCACCGCCGACCGGATCACGCCCTTCGCCGCCCAGTGGGACGAGGAGCATCACTATCCGATCGACGTCTGGAAGGCCGCCGGCGAACTCGGCTTCGGGGCGATCTACGTTTCCGAGGAGAGCGGCGGTACGGGGCTCGGCCGGCTCGAGGCGGCGCTGATCTTCGAGGCGCTGTCCTATGGCTGCCCGGCGACCTCGGCCTATCTCTCGGTCCACAACATGGCGACCTGGATCATCGACACCTTCGGCAGCGACGAGCTCAAGTCCCGCTACCTGCCGGGACTGGTGCCGATGGACCTGCTCGGCGGCTACTGCCTGACCGAGCCGGGCTCGGGCTCGGACGCCGCGGCGCTCAAGACCACCGCGCGTCTCGAAGGCGACCATTACGTCGTCAACGGCACCAAGCAGTTCATTACCGGCGGCGGGGTCAACCACGTCTATGTCGTGATGGTCCGCACCGGGGATGCCGGGCCCAAGGGCGTCACCGCCCTGGTGATCGAGAAGGGCTGGGAAGGGGTCTCCTTCGGTGCGCCCGAGAAGAAGCTCGGCTGGAACGCCTCGCCGACGGCCCAGGTGATCCTCGACAACGTCCATGTGCCCGTCGCCAACCGCATCGGCAACGAAGGCGATGGTTTCAAGTTCGCGATGGCGGGCCTCGACGGCGGCCGGGTCAACATTGGCGCCTGCTCGCTCGGCGGAGCACAGCGTTGTCTCGATGAAGCAGTGACTTACGTCAAGGACCGCAGCCAGTTCGGCAAGCCGATCGCCGATTTCCAGAACACCCAGTTCACCCTGGCCGACATGGCGACCGACCTGGAAGCGGCGCGGGCGCTGCTCTATCTCGCCGCCGCCAAGGTCTCGTCGGGCGCACCCGACAAGACCCGCTTCGCCGCCATGGCCAAGAAGCTCGCCAGCGATAACGGCAGCAGAATCGTCGACCAGGCGCTGCAGATGTTCGGCGGCTACGGCTACCTCCGCGACTACCCGATCGAGCGTTTCTGGCGCGACCTGCGCGTCCACCGGATCTTGGAAGGGACCAATGAGATCATGCGGATGATCATCGGACGGGACCTGCTGAAGTGACCCTTCGAGACGGGCCTTCAGCCATTCGGCTTCAGTCCCTCCTCAGGGCGAACGGGGAGCGGAAGCTGGGAAATTGTCCGTTCGTCCTGAGGAGGGCGCGAAGCCGCAGGCTGAGTGCCCGTCTCGAAGGATCCTGCGCATGACCGAGGACCTTCTCACCCGCCGCGACGGTGTGGCCGGCGTGATCTCGCTCAACCGGCCCAAGGCGATCCACGCACTGACCGTGGAGATGGACCACGCGATGACCGAGGCGCTGCTTGCCTGGAGGGACGAGCCCGAGGTCCAGGCCGTGATCGTCGACCACGCCGAAGGCCGGGGCTTCTGTGCCGGCGGCGATGTCGCACTGGTTCGCCAGTCGGCGCTGACCGACGGCGGCGAGCGGGGGCGGCGGTTCTTCTACGAGGAATACCAGCTCAACCACCTGCTGTTCACCTATCCCAAGCCGGTCGTCGCCTTCATGGATGGGATCACCATGGGCGGCGGCGTGGGTATCGCGCTGCCCGCGAAATTCCGTGTCGCGACCGAAAATACCCGGCTGGCCATGCCCGAGACCGCGATCGGTTTGTTTCCGGACGTCGGTGGCGGCTGGTACCTGTCGCGCCTGCCGGGTCGGCTCGGCCAGTTCCTGGCGCTGACCGGGGCGCGGCTCGACGGGGCGGAGTGCTTGTGGGCGGGCCTCGCGACGCATTACCTTCCTGCCGACGCGCTGGCAGAAGCCAAGGAGCGCATCGCTCATGGCCACGATCCAGCCCAGGTGCTTGCCGCCTTGGCGGTGACCCCGCCCGAGGCGCGACTGGCCGGCAATGCCCAGGCGATCGCCCGGCACTTCGCCTCGGACCGCTTGGAGGACATCCTCGCCAGCCTGGAGGCCGACGACAGCGAGTGGGCTGCCAAGGAACTGGCCACGCTGCGGAGCAAGAGTCCCCAGGCCTGCAAGGTCGCGCTGCGCCAGCTAGCCGAGGCCGCAAAGCTCGGCAATTTCGAGGAGAACATGGCGCTCGAGTACCGCCTCGCCGCCCGCGTGCTGATGCTGCCGGACTTCGTCGAGGGGGTCCGCGCCGTGCTGGTGGACAAGGACCGTTCGCCGAAATGGAACCCGAGCACGCCCGAGGGTGTGTCGGACGACCTCATCGCATCGATCTTCGCGCCTTTGCCGGCGGATCAGGAATGGAAACCCCTATGAGCTACGAAACCCTCATCGTCGAACAGCGCGGCGCGGTCACGCTGATCCAGTTGAACCGCCCGCAGGCGCTCAATGCGCTCAGTTCCACGGTCATGAAGGAACTGATCCGGGCCTTCGCCGAGTTCGAGGCCGACGACAGCCAGGGCGCGGCGGTGCTGACCGGAGCGGGCGAGAAGGCCTTCGCCGCCGGCGCCGACATCGGCGAGATGGCCGACAAGCCGGCGACCGAATTCTTCGGCCAGGCCTTCTTCGACGGCTGGCAGAACGGCATCGCCCGTGCCGTGCGCAAGCCATGGATCGCGGCGGTGAACGGCTTCGCGCTGGGCGGCGGCTGCGAACTGGCGATGATGGCGGACATGATCATCGCCTCGGACAAGGCCAAGTTCGGCCAGCCCGAGATCAAGCTGGGCGTGGCGCCGGGCATGGGCGGAACCCAGCGGCTGACGCGGGCGATCGGCAAGGCCAAGGCGATGGACCTGTGCCTGACCGGGCGGATGATGGATGCGGTCGAGGCGGAGAGCGCGGGCCTGGTTGCCCGCATCCTGCCCGCCGAGGGGTTCGTCGACGCCGTGTTAGCGATCGCCGCCGAGATCGCCGCGATGCCGCGCCAGGCGGCGATGCTCAACAAGGAGATGGTGAACGTCGCCTTCGAGACCACGCTGGAGCAGGGCCTGCTGTTCGAGCGCCGTACCTGGTCGATCCTCGCCGCGACCGAGGACAAGGCGGAGGGCATGAAGGCCTTCGTCGAGAAGCGCCCGGCGGTCTGGAAGGGCAAGTAGGCGAATGGCCGCGCCGCCGGTCTTCACCCGCAAGGACGAGGCGCTGGCGATCCTGGCGGAGGAGCTGAAGCGCGTCGGGGCCGAGGCTCCGATTGCGTTCCAGATCGAGAAGCAGAAGCGCCCCGGGAGCCAGAAGCTGGCCTTCTGGCACCAGGACGGGGGCAGTGCCGGCGATCCCTGGCACGATCTCGCTCTGCTGCGGGCCTATCATCGCATCACCGGCGGCCGGGCGCTGCCCGCGGGCGGCCTGCGCCTGCACAAGGACCGCATCTGGATGGACCGCGCGGTGATCGGCCGGCTGGAGCAGCAGGGCATGCTGGCGTTCGAGCCCACCGGGCATTTCGAGCCTTCGTTCGTGCTGACGGAGCAGGGGCGGAAGTGGCTGGAGACGGGTAAAGCGCCCGGCTGAAATTCCCCTCCGACCATCGTCATTGCGAGCTTAGCGAAGCAATCCAGGAGGGCCCCGCGCGCTCCGCCCTGGATTGCCGCGGGCTGCCCGCAGGGCAGTTTATCCTGAGCGGCCGGCCTGCCGGCCAGCCGAAGGGCCCCTCGCAATGACGAGGGAAACTTTCAGCCCGCCAGAATTCCCGGCCCGAGCAGCATCAGCAGCCTGACATCGATCGCATCGCCCAGCGCGCGGCGCTCCGCGATGAACGCCGCCAGTCCGGCCAGTGGCACCCGGTGGACGGTGATGTCCTCGCCGGGCGTGCCGCCGCCAGGACCCACCTTGGTCAGCCCGTGGGCGCGCAGAAGGGTGAAGCTCTCGGTCACCATTCCGGGCGACGAATAGAACTCCCCGAGGTTCTCCATCCGCGCCGCTGCATAGCCGGTCTCCTCTTCCAGTTCGCGCGCGCCGGCCAGGTCGGCCGCCTCGCCGGCATCGTCACCGTCGCCAACCAGTCCGGCCGGCAGCTCGATGCAGCGCCGGCCCAGCGGAACGCGGAACTGTTCGACCAGGATGACATGATCGTGCTCATCGATTGCCAGGATCACCGCCGCGCGAATGCCCCGCGCGCGGCTGACATATTCCCACTTGCCCTTAACCTTCGCGGTGACGAACTTGCCCTGCCAGACGATCTGCTCTGCTTCGCTGTCCATCATACCTCGATCAACCGATCCGGCAGTTCGTTGGCGTCGTCCTCGGCGCGGGGGAAGTGTGCGGCAAGCACCACACCGACCTTCTCCACCGCGGCGATCATCCCGTCGGCCAGATTCCCCGCCTTCAGCTCGACCAGCATTGCTGCCATCGCCTCGCCCCAGACCTCGGGCCCGACCTTGGCGGCGATCGCCTGGTCCGCCAGGATTTCCGCATCATGCTCGGCCAGCGAAAGGTAGATCAGCACCCCGGTCTTGCCGGTGGTGCGTCCTTGCGCTCCGGTGCGGAAATAGGCGGCGGCGCGTGCCTGGGAACGCAGCCGCTTGATATGCGGCGGGATCAGGCGGAACTTGAGCGGCTCCCACAGCTGGAGCAGCAGCATGCCGATGAACTTGGCCGTGGCTACGCCCAAGGCCAGCACGAAGACCTGCTGCGGCGTCCACTCGTGCGCCCAGTGGCCGAGCAGATCGTCCGCCAGGCCCAGGTAGAAGTCCGGGAACACCGACAGCACGGTAAGCGCGGTGAAGGCGACGATCGCCGCCCAAGCCAGCGCGACGTCGGCGTAGCCGTCCGAGCGTCCGGCGACGATCGTGACGATCTCGCCGCTGGTATGGGCTTCGGCGGCGCCGACCGCCGCGCTGATGCGGTCGTGATCGGCCTCGCTGAGATAGAGCGCCTGCGCCATCACCAATCTCCCGAAGCGCCGCCGCCGTCGAACCCGCCGCCACCGCCGCCGAACCCGCCGAACCCGCCGCCGTCACCGCCGCCCCAGGACGAGCCGCCGCCGAATCCGCCGCCGCGCCCTGCCATATGGCTCAGAGCGTCGAAGATGATGATCGGAGCGAGGCTGCCGCCATCGAACCTCCGTCCGCGCCTTCGGCCGCGGCGGCCGAACAGCATCATGAAGAACACGATCAGCACGATCCAGAAGATCACCCCGCCGATGCTGGCGCCGCCGCCGCCCTCCTGCTGACGCCCCGCGGCGGCGGCGGCTTCGGCAACCGCCTTGGCGTCGGCCGGAGAGCGGTCGAGTTGGGCGGTGATCGCGTCGACCCCGGCGGAAATGCCGCCGCCGAAATCGTTCGCCTTGAAGCGTGGAGCGATCGTATCGCGGATGATCCGCCCCGACAGGGCATCGGTCAGCCGTTCCTGTACCCCGCGCGCGGCGGCGATCCGCAGCTTGCGCTCCGCGGGCGCGACGAGCAGCAGCACGCCTTCCTCGGTCGTGGCGCCGCCGATGTCCCAGGCTTCGACCAGCTGCTGGGCGTAGTCCTCGATCGGCAAGCCATCGAGCGAACTGACCGTCGCGACGATCACCGCGCGGCCGGTTGCTTGATTGTAGGCCCTCAGTTTTGCATCGAGCGCCGCCTCCTCGGCATCGGGAATGACGTTGGCCTGGTCGAGCACCGGCCCCGCAGGGCGCGGGGGCAGGGCGGCCAGGGCCGGCGGTGGCGCGAGGGCGCGCAACCCCAGCAGCCATGCGGTGAAGACGCGCAAGGGCTTTGTCCGCTTCGGCGCTTACTGCCCGGCTGCCGCGGCGGGCGAGGCCGCGGTGTTGTCGTTGTTCGCCGGGCGAGCGGCGGCAGGCGCGGCGGAATCGCCGAAGTCGACCTTGGGCGCCGCAGAGGCGCCCGGATCGGCCTTGAAGGGCACTAGCGGCTTGGCGCCGTAGATCACCTTGGCGGCGACCACGGCGGGGAAGGTGCGGATCGTGGTGTTATACTCCTGCACCGCCTCGTTGTAGCGGGTGCGGGCGACGTTGATCCGGTTCTCGGTGCCTTCCAACTGGGTCATCAGGTCGGCGAAACGGGCCTGGCTCTGCAGGGTCGGATAGTTTTCGACCACGGTGCGCAGCTGGCCGAGCGCCTGGGTCAGCTGGTTCTGGGCGTTCTGGAACTTCTCGAAGGTTGCGGGATCGCTGAGGTCCTCGGTTCGGATGTTGATCGAGGTTGCCGCGGCGCGAGCGTTCGTCACGTTGGTGAGGATCTGTGTTTCCGATGAAGCCGCGGCCTTGGCCGTGGCGACGAGGTTGGGGACGAGATCGGCGCGGCGCTGGTAGGCGCTTTCCACATCGGCCCACTTGGCCTTGGCGTTCTCTTCGCCGGTCGGCACCGAATTGATGCCGCACCCGGCGAGCCCGGCGGCGGCGAGCGCGGCGAAGGCGAAGCGCGCGGCGCGGGCGGCAAGCGAACTGGACATGTGAAGAGTTCCCTCTGAAACTGCGGCGGAAGGCCCGCCAGCGGTGAATGTAGCGTCACCCCGCCGCGGTTCAAGAAGGGGGCTGGCGGCTTGCCGCCCGCGAAGGCGCGTGCCACAGTCGCTGGGGTTCGATCCAAAGGGAAATGCGATGTCGATGCTCGGCGAATTCAGGACGTTCATCTCGCGCGGCAACGTGCTCGACCTCGCGGTCGGCGTGATCATCGGCGCGGCGTTCGGCAAGATCGTCACCTCGTTGACCGAAAGCGTGATCATGCCGTTCATCGGCTGGATCACCGGCGGAATGGACTTCACCAAGTATTTCATCCGCCTCGGCGACATCCCTGCCACCTACAAGGGCCACCCTGACGACTACCTGGCGCTAAAGGCCGCCGGCGTGGCGATGATCGGCTACGGCGATTTCATCACCCAGGTGGTCAATTTCGTGATCCTGGCCTGGGTCATCTTTCTGATCGTCAAGCTGGCCAACCGCCTGCGCGGCCCCGAAGAAGCTGCGCCCGCCGGTCCGAGCGAGGTCGAACTGCTCGCCGAAATCCGCGACGAGCTGCGCAGGCGCGGTTGAGGCGGCATACACTTCACATTCACCGCGGCCACCCTATATAGGACCTCGCCGGTTTCGGCCGGCTATGGTGATAAACTGCGGCGTGCAATAGGCACAGCGGACCCGGGGGCGGTACCCGGCGGCTCCACCATTACCACCCGTTTTTCAGGCGGGGCCCTGGTTGTCACAGGGGTAATGACGGGGCCGAACTAGGATCGACGTGTGTTGAAAAGCGTTGTTTTCACCCGGGCTGAGTAACCCGTTCAAGGCTCAAAACTCATAAGTGCCAACGACAACGAAGCA
>JBQCGM010000099.1:0-24215 GCA_051955585.1 Novosphingobium sp. | reverse complement strand
GGGGCGGGGTGGGTGGCGGCGATCCTTACGCGGCGGTTGCCGGGGCCGGGCCGCTCGGTGCGGAGGTCGGCCTTCGCCGAGGTCGGCGACGGCCTGGGCGAGGTGCGCGGGTTTGCCCGGCTCAACAACCGGCCGATCGTCGCCTTCCAGATATCCAAGACCAGCACTGCCTCGGACGTGTCGGTGGACGACAACGTCAAGCAGGGCATCGCCGAGCTGACCAAGGCCCATCCCGGCGTCACCTTCAGCGAGATCGTCTCGACCGCCGACCTGACCCGGCGCGCCTTCGAAGCGACGCTCGACGTGCTGATCGAGGGCATCGTCCTCGCCATCGTCGTGGTCTACCTGTTCCTGCGTGACTGGCGCGCGACCGCGATCGCCGCGACCGCCATGCCGCTGTCGCTGATCCCGACCTTCATCTTCATGGCGGCCATGGGCTTCTCGCTCAACGGTCTGACCCTGCTGGCCCTGACCCTGGTCATCGGCATCCTGGTCGACGACGCGATCGTCGAGATCGAGAACATCGAGAAACGTATCGAGAAGGGGGAGAGCCCCTATCGCGCCGCGCTGATCGGTGCGGATTCGATCGGCCTGGCGGTCATCGCCACGACCTTCACCATCGTCGCGGTCTTCGCGCCGGTCTCGGCGATCCCGGGCGAGGTCGGGCAGTTCTTCAAGGAATTCGGCCTGACCGTGGCGGCGGCGGTGATGTTCTCGCTGCTCGTCGCACGCCTGCTCACGCCGGTCATGGCGGCCTACTTCCTGGTCCCGCACGAGCACCGCGGTTCGATGAGCGCCGGCGGACAGCTCCATCCCACCCACCGCCGCGTGCTCGACTGGGCGCTGGCCCGGCCATGGAAGAGCGCCGCCATTGGCGGCGTCCTGTTCGTCCTCTCGCTCGTCATCGCGGCGACCCTGCCGGTCGGCTTCCAGCCCACCCCGGACCGCAACTACGTCTACATCGCGATCGAAGGCCCTCCCGGGGCCACCCGTCAGGCGATGGAAGAGGCTGCGGCCAAGGCGACCGACATCATCCGCCGCGAGGAAGACGTGCTTTCGGTCTTCACCCAGGTCGGCTCGACCGGCGGCGGTTCGATCATCGGCGGCGGATCGGACGTCAGCAACGGCACGCTGACCGTAGTGCTCAAGCATGACCGCTCGATGACCTCGCCCAAGTTCCAGGCGATGATCGGGCCCAAGCTCAAGGCGATTCCCGAGGTGCGCTTCCACAACCAAGGCAATTTCGGCCAGGCCCCGGTCAGCGTGGTCCTGGCGGGGCAGGACGGCGCGCTGCTCGAGCGGACGCAGCTGCAGCTGCTGCGCGAGATGCGTGGGCTCAAGTCGGTCGCCGATCCGCGCGCCACGCCGCCGCCGCCCGGACCCGAGCTGATCATCACCCCGCGTCCCGCCGAAGCCGCGCGCCTCAACGTCGACAGCCGGACGCTCGCCAGCGTGCTGCGGATCGCGACGATGGGCGACATCGACGCCTCGGTGGCCAAGTATCCGGCGGGCGAGCAACTCCTGCCGATCCGCGTGCGCCTGCCCGAAACCGCGCGCAACGACCTCGACACGATCTCCAACCTGCGCGTGCCCACTCGCGACGGCAAGACCACGCCGCTGTCCAGCGTGGCCGACTTCCGCTTCCAGTCGGGCCCGGGCAAGATCGTCCGGTTCGACCGCGAGCGCCGCGTCTCGGTCGAGGCCGACCTGGCGGTCGGTGCGGTCGTGGGTACGACCTTGCAGGAGGTCCGCAAGCTGCCGACCATGCGCAACCTGCCGGCCGGGGTCCATGAAGCCAACGTCGGCGCCTCGCAGCAGATGGGCGAGCTGTTCGTCGGCTTCATCCTGGCGCTGCTAGCCGGCATCGGCCTGACCTTCACCGTGCTGGTCCTGCTGTTCCGCGGCTTCTTCAAACCGATCGTCATCATGGGCGCGCTGCCGCTGTGCATGATCGGCGCCTTCGCGGCGCTGCGGATCTTCAACCTGGCGCTCGACCTGCCTGTGCTGATCGGCTTCCTGATGCTGATGGGTCTCTGCGCCAAGAACTCGATCCTCCTGGTCGAGTTCGCGATCGAGCACGAGCGGGAAGGGGCCACGGCGCGCGAGGCGCTGTTCGAAGCTTGCGCGCAGCGGACCCGGCCGATCATCATGACCTCGATGGCGATGATCGCCGGCATGCTGCCGACCGCGCTGGCGGTAAGTCAGGGCTCCGAGACGCGCCAGCCGATGGCCGTGGCGGTGATCGGCGGCATGCTCACCTCGACCGTGCTGTCGCTGTTCCTGGTCCCGGTGATCTACGAGATTATCGACGGCTTCGAGCAGCGCCTGCTGCCCAAGCTTTCGCGCCTCGTGACGCCGAAGCAACCGGGCGACGACGATCTGGAACCCGCCGCCGCGCACTGAGCGTCCGACACGCTCAGCACTGACGGAAAGGCGGAAAGTGTAACTTAAAGCGTGATCATCTCGCTTTCATCCGTTCGTCCTGAGGAGGTGTTGAAGCCGTATGGCGGAAACACCGTCTCGAAGGACCGGGCGCCGCGCCGTGCGCTTCGAGACGGGCCCTCAATCTACGATTTCGGCCCCTCCTCAGCGCGAACGGAGGAGGTTTCAGTCAAGTTCACAAGCCTCAGCCCCTTCGTTGACATGCACTCCCGCCAGACTATGTTTTTTGGTGAAACATAAGCTGGCCGACTCGTCGGCCGGGCAAGATCGAGGGGGAGACTGCATGATGAACCGTATTCGCGCGCGCGTCGCATTTGGCATCTGTGCTGCGGCAGTTGCCCTGACCGCTTCGCCCGGCATGGCGCAGTTCTCCGGACGCGCCGGTTTCGAGAGCATGATCGACCGGGGGCTGGCCGACAAGGCCAAGGTCGACGCCGACCCCGAGGTGCGCGGCACCGGACCCTATCCCGCCACGACCGAGCGCGACATCGCCTTTCCCAATGCGACGATCTACCGCCCGGCCGATCTGACGCGGCTCGGCGCCCGCAAGCTGGGCGTGATAATCTGGGGCAACGGCGGCTGCAGCAACGACGGTGCGAGTGCCTACAAGTATCTCGCCGAGCTCGCCTCGCACGGTTACCTCATAATTGCTCCGGGCAAGCCCTTGACGGGTCCCCTGGCCGCCCAGGGCGCTGCCGCCGGGGTTCCGATGACCACCACGGTTCCCGACCTGCGTGCCGCGCTCGACTGGGCTCTGGCCGAGAACGGCCGGGCCGGAAGCCCCTATTACGGCCTCATCGATTCGCGCATGGTCGCCGCATCGGGCCATAGCTGCGGTGCGATGCAGGCGATCGTCCTCGCCGACGACCCGCGGATCAAGACGCTCATCGTCAACAGTGCGGGCGTCCAGCGCGCCATTCCAGACCGGCCGTTGCTGGCCATGTCGGAAGACCGGATGAAGGGAGTGCGCCAGCCGTCCATCTTCTTCTTCGGCGGAGAGAGCGACATCGTGTGGAAGTACGGCCAGGCTTCGTTCGATCAGGTGCCGGGCCGGCCGGCGGTGCTGGTCAGCCGGGAATACGGCCATGGCTTGACGCTGGGGCAGTCGCATGGCGGCGAGATCGCCCGGCTTGGCATCGCCTGGCTCGAATGGCAGCTGCGCGGCAATCGCGCCGCCGCCGCGCCGTTCGTCGGCCCGGACTGCGGCCTGTGCAAGGATCCGGCTTGGACGATCCGCAAGAAGGGCCTGCGCTGAGCCTTTGTGTTATTTGATATAACTGATATGGTCCAGCTACGATAGGCGAGTCGCGATTCGCGATCCGCGCAACTTGGAGAGTATGATGGGAAAGGCCGCTGACGGTTTGCTGGCGCATATGGCTGATGGTTCGGCTTACGAGCCGGGCTATGCCGAAATCCGCGACCAGCAGGTCGCCGCCATGAACGAACGGCTCCAGGAATACGGCGACAAGATCAAGATCGTCGCCCTTCGCGCCGAAGACGCCGGCATCACCGAGATCACGAAGCTCGAAGACGTCGTTCCGTTGCTGCTCCCGCACACTGCCTACAAGAGCTATCCGGAAAGCTACCTCACGGGCAAGAAGTGGGATCGCCTGGCCAAGTGGCTGGGCTCGGTCACCTCGCAGCCGACCGACAACGTCGACCTGACCGGGGTCACCGGGATCGACCAGTGGGTCGAGCGGATGGGCGAGGGCGGGCACCTCGTCTCGTGCTCGAGCGGCACCACCGGCAAGTCGGCCATGCTGGCCGCCACCAAGGGCGACCTCGATTTCGCGGCCCAGGACGGCATCAACGCGGTCGAGTGGGGCTCCAAGATCCGCCGCGGCGACAAGCGCACGATGGGCGGCAGCGGCGGCGCGGTGGCGCACAGCCCGCGCAACAGCGTGATGGGCGGAGCGATGATCGGGGCCTTCGTCGACGTGACCAAGCCGTTCCCGGCCAGCAAGCTCCCGCCGATCACGGTAGGCTCGCTCACCGAGATGATCGCGCTGCGCAAGTCGATCGCCGACGGCACGGCCGCGCCCGAGGAGATCGCCGGGTTCGAAGCCGAATCCGCCACCCGCGCCAAGGCGATGGAAGAGGCCCGCGAGACCGCGATCGACGAGATCATCGCCAACCGCGGCGACCGGCTCTACATCACCGGCATGTGGGGTTCGGTCTACGCCCTCGCCGAAGGCGTCCGCGCCAAGGGCTACAGTGCCAAGGACTTCCATCCCGAGAACGCGATCTACCTCGGCGGCGGGCTCAAGCGCGCGCAGCTGCCCGACAACTACCGCGAATTCGTCTACGAGACCTTCAATCTCAGCCCCGAATACATCTTCCAGATGTACGGCATGCAGGAGATCAACTCCTCGATGCCGCGATGCCAGGAGGGCGGACGCTACCACATTCCGGCCTGGGTCGTGGCGATCCCGCTGAACAAGGAAGGTGACGCCCTGGTCGACTTCGATCCCGATGGCGGCGAGGTCGAATGCCGCGCGGCCTTCTTCGACCTGTCGATGGAAGGCCGCTGGGGCGGGGTGATCTCGGGCGACCGGATCCACATCGACTTCGGCAAGTGCAAGTGCGGCCACGCCTCGCCCTCGATCCGCGACGACATCGCGCGCTATGCCGACCTCGAAGGCGACGACAAGATCGGCTGCTCGGGCACGGTCGACGCCTACGTCCGCGGCCTCTCGTAAGGATACCTGCCATGAACACGCAGACCCAGATTTCCGGCGAGGCTCAGGTCGACGCCGCCCCGTTCTTCATCCAGGGCAAGGTCGTCGAGGCCGCCGACCAGGTCCACCGGTCGCGCGACCTCGGCGTGGATTTCGCCACACCCAAGCTCGACCTCAATGCGCTGGTCCACCCGCGCACCGAGGTGCCGCCGCTGCTCAACACGCCGCTGGCCGAGATCATCGACTTCCTGCACGAGGCCGGGCAGAAGCTGGCCGATCCGAACAATCCGCACGTCCAGCCGACGATCGAGCGCATGGCCAAGGTCAGCCTGCAGCCGCGCACCGCGATCGAATACATGATCCAGAACGCGGCGGAGTATCTGGACAAGCGTTCGCTGTGGGAACTGGTCGAGCAGAACTTCCCCAATCCCAAGGCGCTCGACGAATGGGTGCCGCACACTGACCACACCGGGCGCCGCAGCTATATCCGCGCCTATGCGCCGCGGCTGATCCACGTGCTGCCCGGCAACGCCCCGGCCCAGGGCGTGCGCTCGATCGCGCAGTCGGTGCTGGTCAAGTCGGTCAGCCTGTTCAAGATGGCCTCGGCCGATCCGTTCTCGACCGTCGCCTTCTTGCGCACCCTGGCCGATGTCGATCCCGACCACGCCGTGGTCCGCTCGATGTCCGCGGTCTACTGGCGCGGCGGCGACGAGAGCGTGGAGAAGGTGCTGTTCCGTCCGCAATACTTCGACAAGCTCGTCGCCTGGGGCGGCGGCGACGCGATCAACAACGTGATGAAGTACATCGGACCGGGCTTCCAGCTGGTCTCGTTCGATCCCAAGACCTCGATCTCGATGGTCGGCAAGGAGGCTTTCGCCGACGAGGAGACCATGATCCGCGCCGCGACGCTCAACGCCCGCGACGTCGCCATGGCCAACCAGGAAGCCTGCGTCTGCAGCCGCTTCACCTTCATCGAGGCGAACGAGGAAGACGCCGACCGCTACAGCAAGGTCCTGGCCGAGCAGATCCGCGTCGACATGATGGGCGAGGGCACTCCGCGCCCGCTCGAGCCCGATCTCAAGGAGCAGATCGAGACGCTGCGGATGATGGACGACGACTATTCGGTCTTCGGCAAGCTCGATGGGCGCGGCGTGGCGATCCGCTCGGACGAGCCGGTCGATTTCCATCCGCTGCGCAAGACCTCGAACGTGGTCACCGTGCGCTCGCTCGACGATGCGATGAAGTACGTCAACGTCGCCACCCAGACCGTCGGGGTGTTTCCCTTCAACCGGATGCCGGAGCTGCGCGACCGGCTGGCCAGCGGCGGCGCCCAGCGCGTCGTCCGCCTGGGCGAGGCTGGCCCGAGCACGATCGGCAATCCGCACGACGCGATGTATCCGCTGCACCGCTTCGTCCACTGGATGGCCAACGAGGACGGCTGCGAGGGCGATCCTGATTGAGGAAGGTTTTCGGCCCGATGTTGCTTCCGGGCGCCCGACTGGTCTAGTCCGGCGCCCGGAGGGATTTGCACTTGGCCAGAAAGCGTACGAGTACCCCGAGCAAGCCCGATGACGTTCGGGCCAATCGATCGATCGAGGCGCTGCAGGCGGCGCTCCTCCGGCTGATCGAGGACAAGCCGTTCGAACAGATCCTGCTGCGCGAGATCACCGACGAGGCGGGCCTAAGCTATCCGACCTTCTTCCGGCGCTTCGCCAGCAAGGAAGACCTGCTCGATCATGTCGCCGCCGGAGAGGTGCGCAATCTGCTCGAACTCGGCAACCAGACCATCGGCGGCCAGGATCCGCGTTCGGCCACGATCCTGTGCGAATATGTCCACGCCCATCGCCAGATCTGGACGACCCTGCTGACCGGCGGGGCGAATGCGGCGATGCGCGCGGCGTTCATGCGGGAATCTCGCAAGATCGCGTTGACCAATCCTCGTCAGAATCCCTGGTTGCCGGTTGAGCTGGCGGTTCCCTTCGTTGCCAACGGTATTTTCGAAGTCCTGGCCTGGTGGCTGCGTCAGCCGGAGGACTATCCGATCGCCAACGTCGTCACCATCCTCGATGCGCTGGTCATTGAGACGACCGCGCGCCGTCGCAATATCGAACTGATCGACTATGTTTCGAGCGATAAGGGCGAGCGCGAAGCGCCGCGCGACGGTGACGAGTTCGCTATTACCGACTGATACAAATTGCGGTTTTTGAAGCCGGCGTGTTGCAAGGCTGAAATCCGCTGTGACCGTGGCTGCTCTATATCGCTCGAGGATTTGGGGGCTGGTTGCGGGCGTGGCTGGGTGACGAACATAATCGCGACATGGGGCGAACCGCGGCTCGCCGATAGGCGACCCGCCTGGCGGACTATGGCGGCGGCGCTGCTGGCGCTTCAGCTTGCCGGCTGCGCCGCGACCCGCGAGCATCCGGAAGTCGCCGTGGCCTCGGCCGATGCGACGGTGCCGCCCGCGTGGCACGACCGTGAGGCCCGGGCCTTGGGCGGCAACCCCGCGGACGCCGTCGCTCTGGTCCAGTGGTGGAGCACCTTCCGCGATCCCGTGTTGACCGGCCTGGTCGAGCGGTCGATCGCCGCCAACAACGACATTGCCGCAGCCGCTGGTCGCCTGCGTTCGGCGCGCGCCGCGACGCGGGGAGCAAGGGCGGGCCTGCTTCCCAGCATCAACGGCAGCGCCGGCGCCTCGCGCAGCCAGGCGCTGACCTCGCCCGCCGTCGGCGGCAACACGTTCAACCTGGGCGCGGACGCTTCGTGGGAAGTCGACCTGTTCGGCCGCCTGAGCGGTTCGGTCGATGCGGCCTTGGCCGACGAGGCCGGCAGCCAGGCCGGCCTGTTCGACCTCCAGCGGGTGATCACCGCCGAGGTCGCGAACAATTACCTGACCCTGCGCGATGCCCAGGCCCGGCTTGCCATTGCGCTCTCCAACCTGGCGATTCAGCGCGATAACCTGCAGATCGCGCAGTGGCGCTACCAGGCCGGGCTGGCCAATGCGCTCGATGTCGAGCAGGCGCGAACCCTGGTGGCCCAGACCGACGCCAGCCTGCCCTCGCTCCGCCAGTCGATCGCGAGTGCCATCCACCAGATCGACGTCCTGCTCGGCCAGGCTCCCGGCACCAGCGGAACCCTGCTGGAGCCGGTCCACCCGGTGCCGGCGCCCGGGGCGGTCCTGACCACGGGTATCCCGGCGGAACTGCTCGAGCGGCGGCCCGACGTGGTCTCGTCGCGGCGTTCGCTGGAGGCTGCGGTAATCCGCATCGGCGTGGCGCGGGCGGATCTCTATCCGGCGCTCCGCCTCAGCGGTAGCCTGGGCACTTCGGCCCCGGCCGTCGGCGGGCTTTTCGGCTCGATCATCGGCAACATCGCGGGCAATCTATCGGCGCCGATCTTCGACGGCGGGCGGATCCGCTCGCGGATCGAGCAGCAGCGGGGGGCGGCCGATACCGCGCTTGCCAACTATCGCGATACGATCCTCGTCGCCCTGCAGGACGTAGAGAACGCGGTCGTCGCGGTGCGTACCGCGCGCGAGCGGGAAGAGGCCCTGAGCAGGGCCGAGGCCGCGGCGCGCGAGACGCTCACCCTGGCCGAACTGCGCTATCGCAGCGGCTCGGTCGATTTTCAGGTGCTGCTCGACGCGCAGCGCAGCCTGCTGAACGCGCAGGACAGCCGCCAGAGCGCGACCACCGCGCGGTCGACCGCCGCGGTGCAACTATTCAAGGCGTTGGGGGGCGGCTGGCCGGCCTCGACCGCGCCGACGGGGAACCCGAACAATGGCTGAAGCAGACGTCAACGCGGATATCGATGAATTTCTCGGTCAGGAGCCAGGCAAGCGTCGTCCTAAGTGGCTCAAATGGGCGATTGGCGGCGCCATCCTGCTGTTCGTCCTGCTGCTCGCCGTATTCCTCCGCTCGGGGGCCAGCGCGCCGCGCTATGCGACCGAGAGCGTCGCACGCGGCGACATGGTGGTCTACGTCAGCGCGACCGGCAATCTGGAGCCGACCAACGAGGTGACGGTCGGTTCGGAACTTTCGGGCCTGGTTTCGGACGTGTTCGTCGACGTCAACGACCGCGTCACCCGCGGTCAAGCGCTGGCCCAGATCGATATCGACAAGCTGGTCGACCAGGTCCGCCGGAGCAGCGCTTCGCTGGCCCAATCGCAGGCGCAAGTCGCCCAAGGAGAGGCTTCGGTCCGCCTCTCGCAGGCCCAACTCGGTCGGCTCGAGGAAGTGCGGCGCCTGTCGGGCGGCAAGGTGCCCTCGCAGGCCGATATCGACACCGGCAAGGCGCAGTACCAGCGCGACTTGGCCACCCTGGCATCGGCTCGCGCCTCGGTCGCGTCGGCCGCAGCGCAGCTCGCCACCGACAAGACCAACCTCGGCCGCGCGACCCTGCGTTCGCCGGTCAACGGGGTAATCCTTTCGCGCCAGATCGAGGTCGGCCAGACCGTCGCCGCCTCGTTCAACGCGCCGACCCTCTTCGTCATCGCCGAGGACCTCACCAAGATGAAGCTCGAGGTGAAGGTGGACGAAGCCGACGTCGGTCAAGTCAAGGAAGGGCAGGAGGCCAGCTTCTCGGTCGACGCCTATCCCGACAAGACCTTCGCCGCGCGGATCGTGCGCGTGAATGTCGGTTCGAACACGGCCAGCTCGGGTACGACGAGCACGACAGGGTCGAGCAGCAATGTCGTTTCCTATGGCGCGGTGCTCTCGGTCGCGAATCCCGAACTTGCCCTGCGGCCCGGAATGACGGCCATGGCGCGTATCCTGGCCAGCAAGCAAGCGGGCGTCCTCATGGTCCCCAACGCCGCCCTGCGCTATGCACCGCGGAAGACCGAAGAGAAGGCGGGCGGCGGTTTTTCGATGTTCCCTGGTGGCAACCGCGGCAGCGAACAGGAAGTCGGCATCGGCCGCGGTTCGACCCACACGATCTATGTGCTCGGCGCCGAGGGCAAGCCGAGGCCGGTACGGGTCAAGATCGGCGACACCGACGGTGCCCGCACCATCGTCACCGGCTCGGGCGTGACCCCGGGCATGAAGGTCGTGACCGGCGAGTTGGCGCCGCCGAAATGACCACGTTGCTCTCGCTGCGAGGAATAACCAAGGTCTACGGCTCCGGCGCCAGCGCCTTCCACGCGCTGAAGGGCGTGGACCTCGACGTCGAGCAAGGCGATTTCGTGGCGGTCATGGGCTCGTCCGGCTCGGGCAAGTCGACCACGATGAACATCATCGGCTGCCTCGACGTGCCGACGAGCGGTTCCTACCGCTTCCTCGGCCGTGCCGTGGAGAACTTCGACGTCGACCAGCGCGCGCTCCTGCGCCGCCGCTACATCGGCTTCGTCTTCCAGGGCTTCAATCTGCTCGCCCGCACCAGCGCCTTGGAGAACGTCGAACTCCCCTTGCTCTATCGCGGCGAAAGCGCGGCAGCGCGGCACAAGGCGGGGATGGCCGCATTGGACAAGGTCGGCCTCGGTCCCTGGGCCAAGAATACGCCCGCCGAACTCTCGGGCGGACAGCAGCAACGCGTGGCGATCGCGCGTGCCCTGGCGACCGATCCCCAGGTCCTCCTCGCCGACGAGCCGACCGGCAATCTCGATAGCGAGCGCAGCGTCGAGATCATGGAACTGCTGTCCTCGCTCAATCGCGATGCCGGGATCTCGATCATCATGGTCACCCATGAGCCCGAGATGGCCGACTACGCCCGGACCATCGTCCGTTTCAAGGATGGTCTGGTCGAAGGCGTGCGCCGCAACGATCACCGCCGGGAAACCGTCTGATGCTCGGCACCAGCCTGCTGCTCGCGTTGAAGGAGATCCGGCGGCACAAGCTGCGTTCCTTCCTGACGACCGTGGGCATCATCATCGGCGTGGCCTCGGGCGTGACGATGGTCTCGCTCGGTTCGGCCGCGACCCAATCCGTCCAGGCCCAGGTCTCGAAGCTCGGCACCAACATGCTGACCCTGCGCCCCGGCCAGGGCTTCGGCCGCGGCGGGGGCGGGGCAGCGCCTTCGCCCTTCGAGCTCGACGACGTCGATGCGATCAAGGCGCAGGTCGGTGGGATCAGGTCGGTTGCGCCGCAGGCTTCGGCATCGGTCACTGCGATCTACGAGGCGCAGAACTGGTCGACTACGGCCACCGGCACGACCAACGCCTATTTCGAAGGCTCGCAGCTCGATCTCGCCGCCGGCCGGCTGTTCACCGATGCCGAGGTCTCCGCAGGCAAGTCGGTCTGCGTGATCGGCGAGACGATCCGGGCGAACCTGTTTCCCAACATCTCGCCGCTGGGCAAGACGCTGCGCCTCAAGGACATCAGCTGCGAGGTGATCGGCCTGCTCGCCAAGCGCGGGCAGAGCGGTTTCGGCAACGATCCGGACGACCAGGCCGTTCTGCCGATCAAGACCGTAATGCGCCGCCTGGCGGGCAACCAGAATGTCCAGGCAATCCAGATCGCCGTGGACGACCGCTATGATTCGAAGGCGGTCAGCGAGGTTCTGGCCGCTCTGATGCGCGAACGGCGGCACATCCAGCCGGGAATGGAAGACGATTTCATGGTCTTCGATTCCAAGCAGCTTTCCGATACGCTGGCCGGCACGACCCGGACGCTCACCGGCCTGCTCGGGGCGGTGGCGGCGGTCAGCCTTATCGTCGGGGGGATCGGGATCATGAACATCATGCTGGTCTCGGTGACCGAGCGGACCCGCGAGATCGGGATTCGCCTCGCCATCGGCGCGGTCCAGCGCGAGGTGCTGATGCAGTTCCTGGTCGAGGCGATCACCCTGTCGTGCATCGGCGGCATCCTGGGGCTGGCGATCGCGTTGGCGGTGGTCACGGCGATCAGCTTAGGTCTGGGCCTGCCATTCCTGTTCGATCTCCAGATCGCCGCTCTCGCCTTTTTCTTCTCGGCCCTGATCGGCGTGGTGTTCGGTTACTTTCCCGCGCGGCGGGCGGCCTCGCTCAATCCGATCGAGGCGTTGCGCCACGAATGAGCGCGGCCCGCGTCCTGGTTGTCGACGACGATGAGGACCTGCGGGCCCTCATTTGCGACTACCTGCGCTCGGCCGGGCTCGAGGTCGAAGGCGCGCGCGACGCGGCGGAGATGGATGACCGGCTGGCGGCCGGAAAATTCAACTGCATCGTCCTCGACCTGATGATGCCCGGTGAGGACGGCCTGTCGGTGCTCAAGCGCCTGCGCGGCACGGAGCGCCCCGGCATCATCATGCTGTCCGCGATCGGCACCGACGTGGACCGGATCGTCGGCCTCGAGCTCGGCGCCGATGACTATATCGCCAAGCCGTGCAATCCGCGCGAACTCCTTGCCCGGGTGCGCGCCGTGCTGCGCCGAGGGGAGCCGGCCCCCGCGATCCCGTTTCGGACCTTCGGGGAATGGGCGCTCGATCTGGTCCAGCGACAGATCATCCGGGGCAGTGAATCCACTCCCTTGACCGACAGCGAGTTCCGCGTGCTGACCGCTTTCCTCGACAATCCCCAGATCCTGCTCAGCCGCGACCGCCTGATCGACCTGACCAAGGGGGTCGATGCCCTGGTCTTCGACCGTACGATCGACGTCACGATCAGCCGGTTGCGGAAGAAGCTGGGAGCCGACGCGCCGATTCGAACCGTCCGCAACGAGGGCTATTGGTTCGCCTGTCCGGTCGGCGTCTGATGTCTGGGCTCTGATGTTCGGCCGCCCGACCCTTTTTCGGCAGACCTTGCTTGCCCTGATCGCGACCCTGTTTGCGGTCCACTTTGTCGTGGGACTGGCGATCATGACCATCATGCCGGGCGACCGGGATGCGCTGCTGATCGGCGACGTGGCCCGGCAATTGGCCAAGCCGGGCTGTCCTGGCGTTTCGCGTCTGCCCAATTTCCAGGGCCGCGTGACGTCGCGCCTGCAGGCGGAGGCGCCAACTCGGGTACGGGGAATGACGACCAATGCGGATCTGGCCGAGCAGCTGGCGATCGCGGTGGGCGCGCCGGCTGATGACGTGCGGATATTCTGGTGGCGCGGTTCGGAAATCCGGCTCAACCGCCCGGCTGACGTCGTCATCGCGGGACACCGCCACCGGCTGGACCAAACGGCTTTCGTGGCCGGGGCGACATTTGCCAGGCGAGTGGGCAGCCAGTGGTGCGTGCACAAGGTGGCCCCACCGCGATCGAGGGCCGACTGGCGGTGGGCGGCAGCCTATCTCACCCTGGTAAGCCTGCTTGCCACCTTGCCGCTCGCGTGGTTCTTCGCGCGGCGCCTGTCGCGCCCGATCCGCGAGTTCGCTGACGCCGCCGACCGGATCGGCCGCGACAGCGAGGCGCCGCCTTTGGCCGAGACCGGGCCCGACGAATTGCGCATCGCCAGCCGCGCGCTCAACGAAATGCAGCGCGGCATCCAGCAGCAGTTCCGCGACCGCGAGGCGATGGTCGCGGCGATCGCCCACGACCTGCGCACGCCGCTCTCGCGCATCGCCTTCCGGGTCGAGGGCCTGCCCGCCGAAGTGCGCGACCCGGTGCATCGCGACATCGAGCAGATGAAGGCGATGATCAAGGCGACGATAGAATATACGCGAGGCCTGGATACGGCGAAGGGCGACGATCCGGTCGACCTCGCCGACTTGCTCGAGCGCCTGGTGGTGGACGAGCAGGCGCTGGGCGCGGAGATCGTTCTGGTTGCGGAGGCCGGCACAGCCGTGGTCTCCGGCAACGAGATCGAATTCGCCCGCTTGTTCCAGAACCTGATCGACAACGCCCGCAAGTTCGGTGGGGCGGTGGAAGTGAGACTGGCAAGGCGCGGCGACCTTGCCGAAGTGACCGTCGCCGACCGCGGCCCGGGCATCCCTGCCGAACGCCGCGAGGAGATGTTCACCCCCTTCGTCCGCGGCGAACCTTCGCGCAACGTCGAGACCGGGGGAGTTGGCCTGGGCTTGCCGATCGCGCGCACCATCGCCCGCCGCTATGGCGGGGACCTCGAACTTCACGCGCGGGACGGCGGCGGACTGGTGGCGAGAGTGTACGTGTCGCTGCGATAGGGTGACTTCGAGGCGCGTTGGATCACCTGCCGCCGCTGAAATCGGACTTTCCTGCCCCCTTCCGGTTCAGTTCGAATCGCCACGAGTCCATCGCGCTCCTTCTTGCCGAATCTCCCCCGAAATGAACAAATTTTTCTTGGAGCAGGCCATTTGGTGATGTCCCGATCTGGAATCCCGTTGGCGCAATCCCCCTGATAGCTGCTGATAATTATAAGTTTTTTCGATGTTCAAACACTGGTGTGACCCAGTTCGGCTGGTGGTCTGACCAGTTGACTCCTGTCACCGAGTCGATATGTTTTATGAACGCGCATTCATATTGCGAATGCGTCATTCGACCTCGCGCAATAGCGGGGCGAAGGCATTACATGCCTGGGGGGGGTGCTACATGGCTTTTCATTACGCCCGGAATCCGCGCGCACGCCAACACTTGGCTGCGTCGGCGTTGGCAATAGCTCTGTCTCTCGTCGTCGTGACTGGTCAGGCCAGCGCGCAGACAACCGACGAGGAAGATAAGGCATCTACCGATCAGGCCGATGCCGAGAAGGATCCGAAATCGGCGGATATCATCGTCACCGGCACGAACATCCGCGGTGTGGCGCCGGTGGGGGCCGCGCCCTCCGTCGTGACCCGGCAGGCGATCGAAGAGAGTGGCTTGTCGCAGGTGTCGGACATCTTGCGACTGTTGCCGCAAACCCAGAACAACTCGGCCTTCTCCGATCAGCCGCTGCAAGCCAATCCCAACGGCATCCAAACCGGTGGCTTCGTTGTCAGCAACGAGACGCGCGGCAGCGCGATCGATCTGCGCGGGCTCGGTCCCAACGCGACGCTCGTCCTGGTCGACGGGCGCCGCCAGCTCGCCACCGGCACCACGGAATCGTTCGTGGAAGCAAACCGCGTGCCGCCCTCCGCACTCGAGCGGATCGAAGTCGTGACCGACGGCGCATCGGCGATCTACGGTTCGGATGCCGTGGCTGGCGTCGTAAACTACATTACGCGCAAGGATTACCAAGGCCTGGAGGCATCCGGTCGCTATACGTTCAATGATACCCAGACGCAGTGGGGCCTTTCGATCACCGGCGGCGCCAAGTGGAACGTGAACGATCACGCGGGAAACATCATCGTCAGCTATGACTTCAACAAGCGCAATCTGGTCACCGGTGCAGACAATCCGCGGTTCGGAGCTGATCAGACGCCCTATGGCGGCAATAACTCCATCTATAATGCAGCGGTAACGCCGACGCCTAGTGGCCCAGGTTTTTATTACGCGAATGTCTGTCCTCCGACCTCCATCCTTTATTTCGCGGCCGCTAATCTTTGCTTGGGTCCCGGATTCTCTCCCTTGGGTGCCCCAACGCAGCAGTATTTCGACGTTCCGGCCGGTACGACCGGTAGGCCTGCTGCCTCACCCGCCTTGGCGTTCCCGACCAACGTCCAAAGCAGCGATCCATTTCGCACCTTCCAGGCGGCGCAAAAGACCCACTCTCTCAACGTGTTCCTCAATCAGGAACTCAATTCGTCGTTGACCGCCTATGCGCAGTTCAACGGCACTCTGCGACTGACGGATCAGATCAACTACACGTTCACGAACGTCACGGTTACGAACCAGAGCCCCTTCTTTCCGCTGTTCTCCGGAACGGCACCCACTTCGGTTACCGTTCCATTGCACGGTTTTCCGGTGCGGACACGCCAAACCGAGTCCTACGACGACTCGATTACCCTGGGGCTCAAGGCTGAACTGGGTGGTGATTGGCAGGGCGAATTCTACGTGACGCGGGCTACCGCCAGGTTCTCGCCTGGTGCTGACAACCCTGGATCCCGGTCGCCGAACCAAGACGCGCTGAGCCGATTGGTTTTGCGGGGCGAGCTCAATCCGTTCATCAACGCTCCCCTTTCACAAGATGTCCTCAATGCTGCGACCTACCAGGGAAGCGAAGATATCGGCAGTAGGTCGAACGCGAAGTCCTGGGACTATGTGCTCAAATTCAACGGACCAGCGTTTACGATCCCGGGCGGTGACGTGAAGGTCGCGGCTGGTGTGGAACATTCGACATTCGAAAACAACTACGTGCTGTCCGATGCCTTGGCGACATGTTCGGCGGAGACTACGTCGGCCGCCCAGCGTTGCACGCTCGCCTATCGGGCCGATCCGATCCGTTCCGGCAGCGCCCGGCGCAAGGTCATCGCCTTCTTCGGCGAAGTCCATGTTCCCCTGGTCGGCGCAGACAACGAGATGTCGTTTGTACGGCGCTTTAATCTCAGCCTGGCTGCACGGTGGGAACACTATTCCGACTTCGGCAACACCTTCAATCCTCGCTTCGGCTTCAATTGGGGTGTGAACGACGATCTGACCATTCGCGGCTCTTGGGGCAAGTCTTTCCGCGCACCCAATCTGACGGAAATCTCGGCTTCGTCGCTGCCCTATGTATTCGTCAATCCGGATAACCGCACGGGCGTACCCACCAACACTCGCCAGTTGACCCTCAACGGAGCCAATCCCGATCTCCGGCCGGAGACGGCGACGAACTGGTCGCTGGGCTTTGATTATAACCCGAGCTTCCTAGATGGACTGAAGATCAGCACCAGCTTTTACAAGGTCAGCTACAAGAACAAGATCAACGTTCAGCCGGTCACTCGCTTCCTTCAGCCGGATAGTGCCGCTACCTATGCCCCCTATGTCACCGACGTCCCCGGGCCCTACCCCTATCCTGGCTGCGTCGCGTCGGACCCGTCGACCTATCATCCGTTAGTAGCGGCGGTCATGACCACGCCGCCCAACTTCGAACAGGCGCCGGGCGATATTTGCAGGGTGCAGATCATTCTCGATGGACGTTGGCAGAATGCCGCGTCGGTCGTTCAAACAGGGCTGGATTTCAACGCGTCCTATTCTTGGAGCATGGGGCCGAACAACTTCAGCGCAGACTTGAACTTCACTAAGATATTTTCACTGAAGGAACGGCTGACCGGACTTGGGCCGATGACCACGCCGGATCCGATCAATCGGATCTACATGCCGCTGGATTTCCGGGCGCGGGCGAACCTACGCTGGAGCCGCGGCGGGTTCTCGGCCAATCTGGCTATCAACTACACGCCGGGTTACCTCAACGACGTCGGCTTCATCCCGATCTTCCAGCCGCCGGGCGGTTTCATCGCTCCACCCAGCCGGGTACCTTCCTGGACCACGGCGGATCTTGCGCTGGCGTACCGCTTCAAGAAGGAGGGGATTCTTTCCGGCACTCGCATCGGCGTCAACATCAACAACTTCTTCGATGCGGATGCGCCGATCGTGCTTTCGGGAGCGTCGCTGAACACGTCCTACGATGGCCGCGTGCACAATCCTTTTGGACGTACGTTCAACTTCCAGATCACCAAGGCGTTTTGACAAACTGACATTCGCCTAATTCAGCATGGGGCTCATTAGCGAAGTCCCGCGTCGAGCAAGGACCTCGCTTATCATGGATAGGTCACGCAACTGACGCGCGAGACGCCGTCCGGTCTTTGATCGGGCGGCGGACCCGTATATCCGCTGGTCGAGGTCGCGCAGACCCGGGACGGTGCCATCTGTGCGCATGACGGTCGGGGAGAAAGGCGGCCAGCTTGCCCTGATGCCGCCGACAACCGGGAGGGGGAAACGGCGCGGCGTTCAATGTCCGGCGGCTCTCCGGTCCGATCCGCCAATTCGCCGATGCTGCCGACGCGGTGAAGGTCGAGCTCAGGATTGTGGCAGTTTCGTCCGCGTCGCGGGCGCAGACCGTGGCCCCGGCATCCCGCCGCGAGGAGATGTCACACTTTCATCCGCGGCGCCCCCTCGGGCAATGCGGAGACCGGCGGGGATAGGAGTTGGCCTGCCCAGCGCGCGGCCTATGGCGGCGCCAGGGAGGAGAACCGGAGCCGGGGGAGCGGCTGGGCGCGGGGGGCTGACGGCGGGGTGGGCGGGGGCCCGTCAAACAGCACGGATTCAGCGAAGGCGGATCAGGCGATTATGTCGAATTCACGGGATTAGCCGGTGGATTGTATCTTTTGGGCCACACTTTTGAAGGCCTGGCCAAAGCGGGCCAGCCGTTGTCTGAATTTCTAATGGCCTGCACAAGGTCTTCACTTGGCTCGGGCTATGCTCAGTCTTTCATCGCTTTTATTTGATGTAACTTATTTTCCGAAAGAATCTCTCGAGCGATTGGCTGGCCATGGATGTTGGGTGGTCTGACCAGTTGACAGGCCTAGGCGAGTTGATATGCAATATGAGGTACTCGTCCAACCGGACGCGTCCTTTTCTGACCTCGCGCAACAGCGAGGCAGTGACATACCTGGGAGGGGATCTAGATGGCTTTTCGTTACGCCCGTAATCCGCGTGGAGGCCAGCGTGCCGCAGTATCTGCGCTCGCTTTGGCGCTGTCGCTGGGCGCTTTCGCAACTAACGCTTTGGCGCAAGATACTGAAGACGATGGCGACAGCAAGTCCGACATCGTCGTTACCGGCACCCTGATCCGTGGCGTTGCTCCAGGCGGTACCAATGTCGTGTCAGTCGGTCAGGCGGACGTGCAAGCCACCGGTGCCGCAACAACCGCGCAACTGCTGCAGTCGATTCCTCAGCTTGGTTCATTCGGCCTGCTTCAGGCGCCTGGTTTGGGCCAGACGGTCAACCGCCCAAACCTCCGCTCTCTTCCCGGGTTCAACACAGGGGGCGGGTCAACCACCCTGGTCTTACTTGATGGCCACCGGATTGTAGGCATGGGTGTCAGCTCGACCACGCCCGATCCGGACTTTATTCCGCCGGGGGCGCTTCAGCGCGTTGATGTCGTGCCGGATGGCGGCTCAGCTATCTATGGCTCCGATGCGGTGGCTGGCGTGATGAACTTCGTGACCCGTCGGGATTTCAATGGAGTTGAGGCCAACGCGCGCTTTGGCTTCGGTGACAACTATCACACGTTTGATGCTAATGCGACGATTGGTCGCAAGTGGGATGGCGGATCGATCTTCGTCTCCTATGCCTATGCAGAGCACGATGCGCTGTTCGGCCGCGATCGGGACTTCGTCCGCCAATGGCCGACGAGCAATTCGTCGGTAAAGATCAACGGTCAGAACTTTGTCGGTTTGCCGCTTACTTGTTCGCCGGGCAATATCATCCTTAGTCAGACGGTCTATGCCTTGCCGTCGCGCACTGCCAATGTTGCGAACCAATGCGACCTTTCGGACGGGGCATCAATTTTTCCCAAGGATCACCGTCATTCGGTCATGGCCGGCCTGAATCAGGATCTGTCCGATTCGCTGTCGGTCGATGTCCGAGCCTATTACTTCAATCGTGAATCGACCACATACAGCGGACCTTTTACCGCCACCAAGGCGGCGGGTATTGCGGGCGTCAGCGGCCGCGTCGCCAATACCCGGGGCTTTTTGGCGAACCGAATCAACGTCGAGAACGAGCATTCGGTAGCTTTCGCCTATGGCGACAGCCAGGCCAGTCGAACGGAAGTCGGCCTCACTACCTGGGGCGTTACGACCGAATTCACCTATCGGCCCGGCGCCGACTGGCGAGTTCGTCTGATGGGCAACTATGGCGAGAGCACGACAACGTCGTTCTCGCCCACGGTCAACGATACTGCGTTGAATCGTGCCATTAGTAATGGTCTATTCAATCCTTACGATTGGACCGCCAGCGACCCGGCCACCCTTGGCGTATTGTTCAACTATGGCCAGCAATCGCAAGCGCGTCAGCGGCTCATCAATCTTCGTCTGGTTGCCGATGGCACCCTGTTCACAATGCCAGGTGGGCCCGTCAAATTGGCATTCGGTGGCGAATATATCAAGGAAGGCTATAGAACTGCGAACGGTACGGGTATCCCCGGGCAGATCACTAGCGGGGCCGGACCGGTATCGGTCGGCAACGTGGTTCTCCTTGATGCGATGGCGGCCGCGACACGCTTCAATCTGCAACGCGATGTCAAGGCAGTGTTCGGCGAATTGTCCGTTCCGATCTTCGGCCCGGATAACGCAACGACCATGTTCCAGGCCCTCACTCTTTCGCTATCCGGTCGGTATGACTACTACAGCGGTGGAATTGGAGGCACGTTCAATCCCAAGGTCGGCCTGAACTGGACTCCCCTAGAGGGAATCCGGCTCCGCGGGGCTTGGGGCAAGGCGTTCAACGCGCCGTCCCTGGCGGATTCGAAGGAGGCGACATTTACCTCGGTCGGCACCATCGGTCAGCTCGGCTCGGTTCCGTTCCCGTTCTATAGGCCCCTTCCTGCGCTGATCACCGCGGGTACGATACCCAACTACGATCCGAAGCAGACGATCCTGACGATCAACGGTAATTCGCCGGGCATCCAGCCGCAAACGGCGACCACCTTGTCTCTCGGGGCGGACATCGAGCCTTCCTTCATCCCTGGCCTGCGGGTGGGTGTGACCTATTGGCGGATCCGCATGAAGGGAGCCATCGGAAGCGCGCCGTTCTTCGACCAGAATCTCTGGTGGAACTATTATCGTCACAAGATCATCTTCAATCCGCGTAACATCGCCGGAAGCACGCCAGCCCAGATCGCTGCGTTCGATGCCTTGGTCGAATCGACCCGGCTCTCGTCGGAAACGCCGCCGCTTACTAATATTTGCCCGGATCCAGCGCCGCTGGGAACAGGCCCACTCGATCCGGCCTGCATTTACGCGATCTCGGACTTCCGCAAGCTGAACAAGGGGCGGGTCAACGTTTCGGGCATCGACTTCAATGTCAGCTATCGCCACGAAACCAGCTTCGGTGGGATCGATGCCGCTTGGCGCGGATCGTTCGAAACGCTGCGCGAGGAAAGTGCAGCCGAGGGTGCTCCGCTCGTCGATCAGACCTTGGCGAATAACAATACCTTCCGGTTCAGCACCGTGGTCGGCGCCGATATCGGCAATCTGCGTGCCCAGGTCACTTGGAACTTCCGCAAGGGCTTTGCCATCACCCCGACAGCAGCCATCCCGGGAACTACCGACACGCAAGTTCGGGTCGGAGATTATCACGTGTTTAATCTGTTCTTTAAGTACGATGTCAAAGGCGAGAACATGTTCAAGGACCTGTCGTTCACGCTCAACGTGGACAATTTGTTCGACAAGGATCCGCCGGTCTTCTATGGCTCGGCAACCACTTCAGCGCAGTCGGGCTATGCTAACGGCAGCACGCTCGGCCGGATTTTTACCCTTGGTGTAAGCAAACGTTTTTGATCTACTGCGGTTCGCCGCAATAGATTTTGATATAGGCAGCGCCGTTCGATCTACGGGTCGGGCGGCGTTGTTGTTTGATCAAAATGACGGCCCAAAGTAATTGGACGACCGCGTGAGCTGAAAGAGAGAGTTACAAAATGATCAATCAGCTCGCGGTTTCCGAAGCCGGCGTCTGCTATAAAACGGCAAACCGCCGTTCCATCTTGCTCGGTGCCGGTTTGATCGCGGCTTGGGCGGCGAGCCCGTGGCGTTCGCTCGCTCAAGCGGCAGAGGCTCCGGGCACCGCTCCGTCGCCTCGTTTGACCAGTCTGCTGGCGAAGATGACGCCAGAGGAGAAAGCCGGCCAGCTCACCCTGATGCCGTCCACGATCGGAGGGAACGGCGCGGCGTTCAATCCGGCGCAGCCGCCCGCGCGGGTTGCCGAGCAGCTTGCCGAGGTGCGCGCAGGCCGGCTGACCGGGATCTTCAACAATCGCAACATCCCGGGGGCGCGCCAGTTCCAGACCGCGGCGGTCAAGGACAGCCGGCTCGGTATTCCGCTGATCTTCGGCGCCGACGTGATTCATGGCTTCCGTACGATCTTTCCCGTGCCCTTGGCCGAGGCGTCGAGCTTCGATCCCGACCTGTGCGAACGCACGGCCCGCGCCGCGGCGGTTGAGGCCACGGGTCAGGGGGCGATCGATTGGAACTTCGCGCCGATGGTCGACATCGCCCGCGACGCGCGCTGGGGCCGGGTGGTCGAGGGCGCCGGCGAAGACGTGCTGCTCGGCGAACGGCTGGCCGCGGCACGGGTGCGGGGCTTCCAGGGCCGTTCGCTGCGCGATCCCGATGCGATGCTGGCCTGCGTCAAGCACTTCGCAGCCTATGGCGCGGCCGAGGCGGGGCTGGACTACAACGCGGTCGACGTGTCCGAGCACACCCTGCGCGAGGTCTACCTGCCGCCGTTCAAGGCCGCCTTCGATGCCGGCGCGCTCTCGGCGATGTCGGCCTTCAACGAGCTGTCGGGCGTGCCCGCCTCGGGCAATGCCTGGCTGACCGACAAGCTCCTGCGCAAGGAATGGGGCTTCGGCGGGCTGGTGGTTTCCGACTATGCCAGCGACCTCGAACTGGTGAACCACGGTTTCGCGGCCGACGAGCGCGAGGCGGCGAAGCTCGCCTTCCTGGCCGGCGTCGACATGAGCATGGCCAGCGGCATCTATATGAAGCATCTGCCCGACCTGGTCGCCAAAGGCGAAGTGCCGATGGCCCGTCTCGACGAGGCGGTCATGCGCGTCCTGCTGATCAAGGAGCGGCTTGGACTGTTCGACGATCCGTTCCGCCGGATGAACGCCAAGCAGCCCGCCGCGGGCGCCACCGGCCCCGCCGCGCATGTCGCGCTGGCGCGCGAAGCCGCGCGGAAATCGATCGTCCTGCTCAAAAACGAGGGCGACCTTCTCCCGCTCGCCCCTGTGGGCAAGCGGATCGCCCTGATCGGCCCCTTCTGCGAGGGACAGCGCGACCTGGTCGGTCCGTGGACCGTATTCGGGACCGATCGCGACGCGGTCGATCTCGCCACCGGCATCCGCGCCGCGCTGCGCGATCCGACGCAGCTGATCGTGGTCCGTGGCAGCGACGTCAATGCGCCGATCCCCGGGGGAATCGAAGCAGCCGTTGCCGCGGCGCGGGCCGCGGACGTCGTGCTGCTTGCGATCGGAGAGAGCCAGGGCATGTCGGGCGAGGCCCAGTCCCGGGTCGATATCGTCGTGCCCAAGGCGCAGCAGGACCTTGCCGAGGCGGTCGCGGCGGTGGGGAAGCCGGTGGTTGTCTTGCTCAAGAACGGGCGCCCGTTGGCCCTGGAGGGCGCGGTGCTCGGCGCGTCGGCGATCCTGGTCACTTGGTTCCTCGGCACGCAGGGCGGCCACGCCATTGCCGACGTGTTGTTCGGCAAGGCCAGTCCCTCGGGCCGTCTGCCGGTCAGCTTTCCCCGCGCGGCCGGACAGGTGCCCTACTACTATGCCCACAAGGCTACCGGTCGCCCCAACGGTCCAGGTCGTCTCAATCCCTTCAAGACGCACTATATCGGCGTGCCCAACTCCGCGCTGTTCCCGTTCGGGCACGGCCTGACCTACGGCAAGGTCGCCTATTCGGACTTCGCGGCAAAGGAGCAGGCCGGCGGCTTCGCGGTCTCGGCCACGATTACCAACAGCGGCTCGCGCGAGGTCGAGGAAGTGGTCCAGCTCTATGTGCAGGACGTCGCTGCCACGCTGACCCGGCCGGTGCGCGAGCTCAAGGACTTCCGGATCGTGAAGCTGGCGCCGGGCAAGGCCCAGCGGGTCGAGTTCCTGCTCGGCAAGGACCAGCTAGCCTATCTCGGAGCGGACCTGCGCAAGCGGACCGATCCAGGCCTGTTCCGCGCCTGGATCTCGGCCTCGGCCGAGACCGAGGGCGCGGCGGGGACCTTCCAACTAGCGTGAGGTCCGGCATCGCCGCCCGATCTTATGCGGCGAGATATCAAGGTCCTTCCCGTCCAAGCCGATGGGGAGGATCTAGAATAGGCATGCCGCATCGCCCGCCGGCGAGCGCGGGGTAACACCAGGGAAGAATCACGCAGGCGGGGTACGGCCGGCGCGGGTGCCTGGGTTTGCTAGGCCCGGGCGATTTGCGCGGTTTTGTCGCTGCGAACGGCCGGTGGGGTTCATGTGCAACCCGCCGGCTCGGCCCAAAGATGACTTGCAAGGCGGGATCAGGTGGCGGGGCTCGCTTTGGCCGGTCCTGTCCCCTCGGAGTACACTCCGAGCTCGTTCCCTCGCTTCAGCCGGTGCGACGTCGACTGGGGACGCCGGCCGTGTCGCGGGAGCTGCCAAGGCGATGCGCATCGCGCCTCCCGCACCCGCTGCGTGCCGA
>JBQCGM010000098.1:0-6009 GCA_051955585.1 Novosphingobium sp. | reverse complement strand
ATGGTAGAGCTGAACTGCAGCCCATCGGCCCAGGATTCGATATGGTCCCAGCGCGAGATCGGTTCCCGCAACGATCCCAATGCATCCATGCCGCTGAAGCAGACGAAGACCGCCAATCCGATCAAGCGGGCGCGCCGGGTGGTCAGCAGCGGGCTGAGCGCCGCCAGCATCCCCCCGATCAGCAAACCGTTCTGGACCAGCATGGCAAACCCGGCGGCCCGCTCGCCGGCGGATTGCCAGACCAGCGCAGGCACGAAGTACATGCCGAGCGGCGCGCGCAGCAGCAGGGCCTGACCGTCCTCGTCGTAGACGAACGGCCAGCTATTGCGGCCCATGTCGCCGAGCAGGCCCTGCCGGACCTGCCAATCGACGTTGGCATAGAACAGCCGGCCCTCGCCCGACAGCACCAGCAGGGCGAGGACCGTCCCGCAGCAGACCAAGAGGGTGCGCCAGCCGACGCGGGGCTCGGCCGAATGCCAGGGACGGCGGAAAAGGCCGGCCGTAAGGAGGGCGACGAGCACGGTTGCGAGCGCGATCACGCCCAGACTGGCCTTGCCTAGAAAGACCGCCAGCAGGATGGGGCCGGCGCAGAAATAGAGCGTCACCCCAGCTAGGAGCGCGCGAGGCGTGATGCCCCTCGCCAGCGGGCCGTGCGACGCTGCCAGGACGGGGGCGGAGGGGCAGGGGAAGGGATTGCTGGCCACGGGTGCTCCGGAATGAATCCGCCGCAGGCCCTAAGGCAAGAAGCGTCAAATCAAAGTGAACGATCAGATGCCGCCTAGCATTGACGCGGCGGTAACCAAAATATGCCAACAAGGCGAAAAGGCGAGCGCAAGACCGGCGATGACATTCGAAACAGGCGAGATCGACGGCGGCGCGGACGAACGCCTGGGCGAGGCGGGACGGACGACGGCCCGGATCGGCTGGCGCCTGCCGTTGCTGGCGGCGGCGCTGACGCTCGGCCTAGGGGGGCGTATCGCCTACAGCTACGACGCGCCGCTCTGGTTTGACGAGACCTTCACTGGGGTGATCGCAACCCAACCGACGTTTTCCGCGCTCGTCGAATGGTGCCTGCACGAACTGACGGGGCCGGCGTTCTACATGCCACTCTGGGCTTGGGCAAAGCTGGCGGGATCGAGCAATCTGGCGCTGCGTCTGCCCAACATCGTCCTCTCGGTGCTGACCCCCCTGGCGATCCTGCGTTTCGGACATCCCGATCGCGATCTGCGTCTGTGGTGGGGGACCTTCCTGCTGCTATGGGTCCCGATCTTCGCCGTTGCGGGAGAGGCGCGGTCGTACCCAGAGACGTTCGCGCTCGCTGCGGCCCAGGCGGTCCTGTTCATTCGGCTGATCGAACGGCCGTCGATCGCTCGGGCAAGCCTGTGGATTCTGGTGAGTTCGCTGCTGGTCCTCTGTCACTATTGGAGCGCGGTTCCCGGCGTCGTCCAAGGCTGTGCCTATTTGGTCGTCCATCGACTGCGAGCGGTGAGGACGTGGCCCGCGCTCGTCTTCCTCTTGCCGATGCTCGCCTGGAGCTGGTTCCATTTGCCCGCGGTCTTGGCCTTCACGGTCGGAGGCGGCAGCGGTATCGACGGATTGCCCTGGAGCGCGGCGCTCGACATACCGAAAATGCTGTTCGGCGCGGGTTTCGGCGGGGCGGTGATCCTGGCTGTCGTGGCAATTTCCTTCATACCGGCGGAAGCACGCCGCGGATGGCGGAGTCTAAGGCGGCCATCGCCCGAAGCGGTCCTCGCCCTGTGCGCGGTCGGCTCCGTCGCGCTAAGCCTGATCCTTGCCTTCGTCCGGCCCGGATTCGCCCCTCGTTATCTGATTGCCTCGATGCCGGGCTTGCTCTGCGCCCTGGCCCTGTGGGCGCGTTGGATGGCCGCGCGGGACGCGCGGCCGATCGCCGTTGTGACGGCCATGTTCCTGGCGACCGCCGCAGGGTTGCTCGTCGCGATAGTCCGCGTCCCCGACCTCGATCCGCGCCACAAATTCGAATTGGAACGGCCCTCGGCGTGGTTGGCCGAACGCGCGCCCGCCAATCTCGTCGTATTCTGGGACGGGCCCGTTGCCGAAGCCTCGTCGGACGCTGCGCTTGCCGAGGTCGGCGGCTTCTTCCTGCGCCGCGCCGGCCACCCGGTGACCGTGGACGTCGCAAGGGTGCCCGCCGGGAAGGACCCGAACGGTCCGGTGCTGAAATTGGCGAGTGCGCGACGGAACAGCGCGATACTGTGGTTTGCGAACGATGCCTTGCCGGATAGCCGCAAGCCGCAGGTAGCGCGCTATGACGCGCGGTTCGATTGCCGTGATTTTGGCGGGGGCGTGGTGACGATGACCGCGTGCCGCCCGCGCTGACCTGACCTATTCCGCGCGTTCCGCCAGAACGGTCAATCCGCTGGCGCTCACTTCGGCGAAGCCGCCGGCGATGAGTATCTCTTCAGGCTGGCCGTTCTCGGTCTTGTAGACCTTCAGCGCGCCGTCGCGGATCGTCGACATGAAGGGGGCGTGGCCTTCGAGCACGCCGAATTCGCCCTCGGAGCCGGGGACGACGACCATGTAGACGTCGTCGCTGCGGACGAGCTTGGCCGGGGTGACGAGTTCGAAGTGCAGTGCCATCTATCGGTCCTCTAGCCCTCTCCCCTTCAGGGGAGAGGGTTGGGAGAGGGGGAGTGCCCTGGGCGGCCCCCTCTCAACTCCGACGAGCTGCCTTTGCAGCAAGTCTCCGTATCTCTCCCCTGAAGGGGAGAGAGCATCAAAATCAGGCCTCTTCGGCCAACTTCTTGGCCTTCTCGACCGCCTCGTCGATCCCGCCGACCATGTAGAACGCGGCTTCGGGAAGGTGGTCGTACTCGCCGTCGACGACGGCCTTGAACGACTTCACGGTGTCTTCGACCTGAACGAACTTGCCCGCGATGCCGGTGAAGACCTCGGCCACGTGGAACGGCTGGCTGAGGAACTTCTGGATCTTGCGGGCGCGGGCGACGGTGAGCTTATCCTCTTCCGACAGCTCGTCCATGCCCAGGATCGCGATGATGTCCTGGAGCGACTTGTACTTCTGCAGCGTCTCCTGGACGCGGCGGGCGGTGTCGTAGTGCTCCTGGCCGACGACGGCGGGCGTCAGCACGCGCGAGGTCGAGTCGAGCGGGTCGACCGCCGGGTAGATGCCCAGCTCCGAGATCGCGCGGTTCAGCGTGGTCGTCGCGTCCAAGTGGGCGAACGAGGTGGCCGGCGCCGGGTCGGTAAGGTCGTCCGCGGGGACGTAGATCGCCTGGACCGAGGTGATCGAGCCCTTGGTGGTCGAGGTGATGCGCTCCTGCAGCTGGCCCATGTCGGTCGACAGGGTCGGCTGATAGCCCACGGCCGAAGGAATACGGCCGAGCAGCGCCGACACTTCCGAACCCGCCTGGGTGAAGCGGAAGATGTTGTCGACGAAGAACAGCACGTCCTGGCCTTCCTGGTCGCGGAAGTACTCGGCCATGGTCAGGCCCGAGAGCGCGACGCGGGCGCGGGCGCCCGGGGGCTCGTTCATCTGGCCGAACACGAGGGCGACCTTGGAGCCTTCCGAGGTGGCGTTGCCTTCGGCGTCCTTGGCGATGACGCCCGCGTCGAGGAACTCGTGGTAGAGGTCGTTACCCTCGCGGGTACGTTCGCCGACGCCCGCGAAGACCGAAACGCCGCCGTGGCCCTTGGCGATGTTGTTGATCAGTTCCTGGATGAGCACGGTCTTGCCCACGCCCGCGCCGCCGAACAGGCCGATCTTGCCGCCCTTGGCGTAGGGGGCGATCAGGTCGATGACCTTGATGCCGGTGACCAGGATCGAGGCTTCGGTCGACTGGTCGATGAATTCCGGGGCCTTGGCATGGATCGGGGCCGAGAGGTCCGAGCCGACCGGGCCGCGCTCGTCGATCGGATCGCCGACGACGTTGAGGATGCGCCCCAGGGTCTTCGGGCCCACCGGAACGGTGATCTGCGCGCCGGTGGACTTCACGTCCTGGCCGCGGGTCAGGCCGTCGGTCGCGTCCATGGCGATCGTGCGGACGGTGTTCTCACCCAGGTGCTGGGCGACTTCGAGAACCAGGCGGTTGCCGTTGTTGTCGGTTTCCAGCGCGGTGAGAATCGCCGGCAGCTCGCCGTCGAAGGTCACGTCGACGACGGCGCCGATGACCTGGCTGATCTTGCCGGTCGTAACAGTGTTGAGCACGGGGGCGGTGGCCATTGTTCGTTCCTTGCCTTGGATTTCTTACAGCGCTTCGGCGCCAGCGATGATTTCGATCAGTTCAGTCGTGATCGCGGCCTGGCGGCTGCGGTTGTACTGGATGGTCAGCGTGTTGATCAGCTCGCCGGCGTTGCGCGTGGCGTTGTCCATCGCGGTCATCGAGGCGCCCTGTTCGGAGGCGTTGTTCTCGAGCAGCGCGCCGAACAGCTGGGTGCGCAGGTAGCGCGGCAGCAGCGCGGCGAGGATCTCTTCCTCGTCGGGCTCGTACTCGACCACGGCGCCGGTATCGGCGGCAGCGGCCTTCGGAGCGGGGACCGGGATGATCTGCTGCTGGGTCGGTTCCTGGGTCAGCGCGTTCTTGAACTTCGAGAAGAACAGGTGCGCGACGTCGAACTTGCCGGCCTCGTAGAGCGCCACGACGGCTTGCGCGATCTTCTCGGCCTCGGTGAAGCCGGGTTCGCGCACGTCGGTGGTGTCGAACATCTCGAGGATCGCGTTCGGGTAGGCGCGGCGGATCACCGCGCGGCCCTTCTTGCCGACCAGGAAGAACAGGACGGTCTTGCCCTGGGCTTCGAGTTCGCGCGCGGCGGTCAGCGCGGCCTTGACGATGTTCGAATTGAACGCGCCGGCCAGGCCCTTGTCCGAGTTGGCGACGACCAGCAGGTGAACCTGGTCCTTGCCGGTGCCGGCCAGCAGCTTGGGCGAGTTCTCGCTCACCACGACCTTGCTGGCCAGGCTGGCCATGACTTCGGCCAGGCGCGACGCATAGGGACGCGCGGCCTCGGCGGCCGCCTGCGCCTTGCGCAGCTTGGCCGCGGCGACCATCTGCTTGGCCTTGGTGATCTTCTGGGTCGACTTGACCGAGTTGATCCGCCCTTTGAGTTCCTTCAGCGAGGCCATGACGGCTCCCTAGTCGGTCGTCCCGGCGCGAACCGGGACGACGTATTCCATCTTAAGCGAACTGCTTGGCGAAGCTGTCGAGCGCGGCCTTCAGCTTGGCCTTGGGCTCGTCGCCCAGCGCCTTGCTGTCGCGGATCGCGGCCAGCACGTCGGCGTGCTCGGCGCGCAGGTAGCTCAGCATCTCGCCTTCGTATTCGGTGACGCGGCTCGTCTCGATGCCGTCCAGGTAGCCCTGGGTGCCGGCGAAGATCGAGGCGGTCTGCTCTTCGAACGGCAGCGGCGAGAACTGGCCCTGCTTGAGCAGCTCGGTCAGGCGCGCGCCGCGGTTCAGCAGCTTCTGGGTCGAGGCGTCGAGGTCCGAGCCGAACTGGGCGAAGGCCGCCATTTCGCGGTACTGGGCCAGCTCGAGCTTGATCGAGCCCGACACCGCCTTCATCGCCTTGGTCTGCGCGGCCGAGCCGACGCGGCTGACCGACAGGCCGACGTTGATTGCCGGGCGAATACCGGCGTTGAACAGGCCGGTTTCGAGGAAGATCTGGCCGTCGGTGATCGAGATCACGTTGGTCGGGATGTAGGCCGAAACGTCGCCCGCCTGGGTCTCGATGATCGGCAGCGCGGTCAGCGAGCCGCCGCCGTTGGCGTCCGACATCTTCGCCGCGCGCTCGAGCAGGCGGCTGTGGAGGTAGAACACGTCGCCCGGATAGGCTTCGCGGCCCGGCGGGCGGCGCAGCAGCAGCGACATCTGGCGATAGGCAACGGCCTGCTTCGACAGGTCGTCATAGACGATGACGGCGTGCATGCCGTTGTCGCGGAAGAATTCGCCCATGGTCACGCCGGTGTAGGGCGCGAGGTACTGCAGCGGAGCGGGCTCCGAGGCGGTGGCGGCGACG
>JBQCGM010000097.1:0-23429 GCA_051955585.1 Novosphingobium sp. | reverse complement strand
CCGACACCTTCCAGGACCACGACGACCCAACCCGCCAATACGACGAGGCCCGCCTCAACGCCCCGCACATCGTCGATACCGCACTCAAGGCACTCCGATGGAACGAAGCGGGCGTCAGCGCGGTGAAGGCGGTCAAGCTCTAGGCAGCGTCGTCGTCGCGCAAGGCACCGAGGTGCATCCAGCGCGTGACCAGGGGCGACAGGAGCAACACCAGGGCGCCGATGCCGAGCGCGGTCCAGCCGAGCTGGGTATAGATCGCCAGCGTGCTCTCTCGCGTCATGGTGCCGCTTTCGCCGCCGGTCGCCTCGCCGATCCTGCCGGCGAGGAAATTGCCGACCGCGGTCATGTAGAACCAGGCACCCATGATGAAGCTGGTGATCTGAACCGGCGAAAGCCGGGTCATCGCCGATAGCCCGACCGGCGAGAGGCACAGCTCTCCCGAAGTGTGGAGCAGGTAGATCAGGAAGACGAAGACGACGGGCGTCAGCGCTTGCGGCCCTGCCAGTTGCGCGCCCCAGACCAGGATGAGGAAGCCCAAGCCGACCTGCAGGATGGCGAGGCCGAACTTCGCCGGTGCCGAGGGTTCGATCCCGCGCCGGCCGAGCCCTTGCCAGAGCGCGGCGAAGACCGGCCCCAGCAGGACGATGTAGATCGGGTTGATCGACTGGAAGAGGCTGGTCGGCACGCCCGAGCGATCGACGAAACGCTCGGTATAGAGGCTCAGCGAGCCGCCCGCCTGCTCGAACAGGCCCCAGAATACCGGGTTGAGCGCGATGAGGAAGAGGATCGCGAAGATCCGTTCGCGGGGCTCCCTGGGCAGGCGCGCGGCGACTAGCGCGATGTAGCCGAGCATGAGCGTGCCGAAGGCGATCAGTAGGGTCTGGATCACGTTCTGGTATTGGATCAGCAGCCAGATCGCGGCAACGGCGGCGAAGCCGATCGCATAGAGGCCGTACTCGATCTCGCGCGGCAGCCGGTGGGGCGGCTCCCCCTTGCCGCGCAGCGCCGGCCGGCCGAGCACGAAGATGATCAGGCCCGCCACCATGCCGAGCCCGGCCGCGCCGAAGCCCCAGGCCCAGCCGAGCGTCTCGCCGAGATAGCCGACCAGGATCGAACCGAGCGCGGCTCCGGTATTCACGCCCATGTAGAACAGGGTGTAGGCTCCGTCGCGGCGGGTGTCGGTGAGCCGGTAGAGCTGGCCGACGATCACCGAGATGTTGGCTTTCAGGAAGCCCGAGCCGACGATGATCAGGGCCAGGGCCAGCCAGAACAGGTTTATCGCCGGATCGGCCTGCTTGACCGCGGGATCGGTCAAGCCGTGTTGGCCCTCGACCGCCATCAAGGCATGGCCGAGCGCCAGCACGACGCCGCCGTAGACCACCGCCTTGCGCTGCCCCAGCCAGCGGTCGGCGAGATAGCCGCCCAGCACCGGAGTGATATAGACCAGCGCGGTATAGGCACCGTAGATGATGTTGGCCCGGGCGTCGGAGAACAGCCAGAACTTGGTCAGGTAGAGGATCAGCAGGGCGCGCATGCCGTAGTAGGAGAACCGCTCCCACATCTCGGCGTAGAACAGCATGTAGAGGCCGCGGGGATGCCCGATGAAGTCGTCGCTGCCGGCATGCCCCGTCCGCGCAGCGGCACGGCGAGGGGCGGCGATCAGCGCGCCGAACGCCAGCGTCAGGAATAGAACGAGCGCCGCGGCAGCGGCGATCCAGTCGCCTTCGTTCCACAGGGCGACAGGCTTCATTCGGCAATCTCCGGCGGCAGCAGACGGTGCGCAGCCTAGCCGCCGCCTTCCGGCTGTGAAGCCCCTAAGAAACTATCGCGCGCTTGTCCGCAGCACTGTGTTATGGCACTACTGCACCATTATGGACCATTCCGGCATGCCCGTATATCGCCGCCTGCGCGACCTGATCGTCGCCGGGATCATCGACGGAACTCATGCCGAAGGCGCGCTGTTGCCGTCGGTCCGCCAGTTCGCCGCGGCCCAGGGCGCCAATCCGCTGACGGTTGCCAAGGCATACCAGCAACTGCAGGACGATGCCCTGGTCGAAGTGCAGCGCGGCATCGGCATGTTCGTCGTCCCGGGTGCGGCGGATCGCTTGCGGCGGCAGGAGCGCGAGCGATTCCTGGTCCGGGAGTGGCCCGAAATCCGGCGCAAGCTGCGCCTGCTCGACCTCTCGCCGGCCGACTTGCCGGCGGAAGGCTGAAGGCCTCCCGATCCACCGTTCCGATCCGGGACTTCGTTCACGCGGCACGATTGCACTGCACCGCGATTTCTGCCACTTTTCCGCCAGTTCCGGCTCGGTCGGAGTCGGATCGGGGCAGGCTGCCGGGGGGCGGCATGCCAGGGATGTCGCCCAGGCGACGCGCGAGAAAGGTCGCCCAGGCGACGTTTTGGAAAGGTCGCCCAGGCGACGGGGGAGACGGGATGATCAGGTCGGAACTGCTGCTGGCACTCGCCAAGGAAAACCCGGAGCTGCGGGCCGAGGACATCGAGCGGCTGGTCGACGTCTTCTTCGACGAGATCTCGCAGCGGCTGGCCGAAGGTGGGCGGGTCGAACTGCGCGGGTTCGGCGCCTTTTCCACTCGCGAGCGGGAAGCGCGCAAGGGCCGCAATCCGCGGACCGGCGAGACGGTCGACGTTCCGGGCAAGCGAGTGCCCTACTTCAAGCCCGGCAAGGAAATGCGGGCCCGGCTCAACGCTTAGGCGGCCGACGCCGCCAGGAGCGGCAACCGATGCGGACGTGGCGGAATGGTAGACGCCGGGGACTTAAAATCCCTTGAGCTTTGCTCGTGCGGGTTCGAGTCCCGCCGTCCGCACCAATCCGGTGCCCCCAGCGCAGGGCGGCGACGGAAGGCTCACCCCGGACAAACCCTTATGGCCGCTTTGGTGCTCTCTAAAACCGCCGATGGCTAATCGGCTCTTCGTCTTCAAATACGGCGTATGTCGCACGCCCGGGGTATGACAATGGACAATGGTTCGGCCGAGCAGCAACCGCCACACGTCAATGTCGAGGAACTTCGCGACGCTCCGCGCTTTTCGCTGATCATTCGGTCGGCCAAGCTGGTCTGCGAAAGCGGCGAGTATCTTTGCATCGTGCGCGACATCTCGGCGACGGGCGCCCGGCTGCGGCTATTCCATGAACCGCCACCCGAGCGGCACGTATTCCTCGAACTGGCCAACGGCGATCGCCATGTCATGGAACGGGTCTGGGCCGCCGATGGTCATGCCGGCTTCCGCATCGCCCAGCCGATCGACGTCAACGCCTTCTTGGTCGAACCCAGTCCCTACCCCAAGCGGCCCATCCGGCTACGGCTGCAACGCTCTGGAACCCTGCTCGTCGGCGGCTCTCGCCATGCCGTGACGCTCAACGACCTGTCGCAAAAGGGGGCGCGGATCACGGTCGATTGCCACCTCGCCGTGTCTCAGCAGGTCACGCTCGATATTCCGGGCCTGGGCGCCATCCCGGCCAAGGTCCGCTGGCGGGGCACCGGCGCTTACGGCTTGGTGCTCGAACAGACCTTCCGGCTCGACGAGCTGGCAAGCTTCGCCTTCGATCTCCAGACCGACGGCGATGGCCCGGCCCCGAATTTGCGGAACCTGGCTTGATTGAGATGATCGTGGGTAGGGTGAACGCTTTTTTACCTTAACTTAACCACTTTCTTTCACTCCCTCCATGACGACCCATGGGGGACCATATGATCGACCGCCTTCCCAGCAGCCAGCCCAATGCCCGCACCACGGTCGACGTCGCGATCATCGGGGCGGGGCCGGCAGGGCTGACCGCGGGCTACCTGCTGACCAAGGCCGGGCTCACCGTCGAGATCATCGAGAAGGACGCGCACTACGTCGGCGGGATCAGTCGGACGGTGGAGCACGAGGGCTACCGCTTCGACATCGGGGGCCACCGATTCTTCTCGAAGAGCCAGCAGGTGGTCGACCTGTGGAACGAGATCCTGCCCGACGACTTCATCCAGCGCCCGCGGATGAGCCGCATCTACTACGAGGGCAAATTCTATTCCTACCCGCTGCGCGCCTTCGAGGCCCTGTGGAACCTCGGCGTCTGGCGCTCGACCCTGTGCATGATCAGCTTCGCCAAGGCCCAGGCCTTCCCGCGCAGGAAGGTCAAGAGCTTCGAGGACTGGACCACCAACCAGTTCGGGCATCTGCTCTATTCGATCTTCTTCAAGACCTACACCGAGAAGGTCTGGGGCATGCCCTGCGACGAGATGAGCGCCGACTGGGCCGCCCAGCGGATCAAGGGCCTCTCGCTGTGGGGCGCCGTGACCGACGGGCTCAAGCGCAGCCTCGGCCTCAACAAGCGCCCCAACGACGGCCAAGCGGTCAAGACCCTGCTCGAGACCTTCCGCTATCCGCGCCTCGGCCCCGGCATGATGTGGGAAGCCGCGCGCGACAAGATCCTGGCCAAGGGAGGCAAGCTCCACATGGCCCATGCCCTCAAGCAGATCGCGGAGGACGGCGCCGGGAATTGGCGCCTGACCGCGACGGGACCGGAAGGCGACCGCGTGATCCACGCCCGCCACGTGATCAGCTCGGCGCCGATGCGCGAGCTCGCCGCGCGGATCCATCCGCTGCCCCGGACGACCATCCAGGCCAACCAGCTCAAGTACCGCGACTTCCTGACCGTCGCGCTCAAGATCAAGTCGGACGACCTGTTCCCCGACAACTGGATCTACATCCACGACAGCAAGGTGAAGGTCGGCCGGATCCAGAACTTCCGCTCCTGGTCGCCCGAGATGGTGCCCGATGAAGGCGTCGCCTGCGTCGGCCTCGAATACTTCTGCTTCGAAGGCGACGGCCTGTGGTCGATGACCGACGACGACCTGGTCGCCCTCGCCACCCGCGAGATGGACATCCTCGGCCTGGTCACCCCCGACAAGGTCATCGGCGGCGCGGTGGTGCGCCAGGAGAAGGCCTATCCGGTCTACGATGAGGACTATGCCGCCAACGTCGCCGCCTTGCGCGAGGAACTGGAGGCGCGGCATCCGAACCTGCACCTGGTTGGCCGCAACGGCATGCATCGCTACAACAACCAGGACCACGCGATGATGACCGCCATGCTGACGGTCGAGAACATCAAGGCCGGTAGCCGCCTCTACGACACTTGGTGCGTCAACGAGGACGCCGAATATCACGAGGCCGGCGACGAAGGCACTGAGCGTGCCCTGCCCGCCCCGCGCCAGCCGCTCAGCGAAGACCAGGCCGCTGCCCTGGCCTCGGTCCGCGAAGTCCCTACCCGGATCGCCGAAGCCGGCGACCGCGAGGCGGCTTGAGCCCGGCCGAGAGGGAACAGCGATGAGCCAGACGATCGCCGTGCTCCAGCATCTGCGCAGCGTCACGCTGCTGCGCTATCTGGTCGCCAGCGCGCTCTCGCTAGGCATCGATCTTGGCAGCTTCATCATCCTGCTGGCGATCGGCGCAGCCGCCGCGCCGGCTGCCGCGGCGGGCTATGCCCTGGGCATCCTCGCCCACTGGCTGTTCTCGAGCCGCAAGGTCTTTGCGGACAGCGTCGCCAGACACGGCGCGGCGCGGACCCGCCAGAAGGCGATGTTCGTGATCTCGGCACTGGTCGGCCTGGGCCTCACCACCGTGATGGTCGGCGCCGGTACCCATGTCGGAATCGATCCGCGCCTAGCCAAGCTGGCGGCAATCGCGACCAGTTTCACCGTCACCTGGCTGCTGCGCAGCCGAGTCATCTTTGCCTCGAATGATCTTGGCGAAAGCCCGGCGCGGTGACCCTCGCAGAGCACCGACGGCCACCCTTCGGGCCCCGGCTGCTGCCCCGCGTCGCCCTCGCCTGGGCAGCCATAGCGCTGCTCCTGCTGCTGACCAATCTGACCGGCATCGCCGAACGTCGCTTCCCCGATCCTGACGATACCCTGCGCCTTGTCCAGGTCCGCGACCTGATCGCCGGCCAGGGCTGGTTCGACCTGCACCAGCACCGTATCGACGCTCCGCACGGCGGCATACCGATGCATTGGTCGCGCCTGGTGGACCTGCCGCTGGCGCTGATGATCCTGCTCGCCAAGCCGATCTTCGGCCAATCGACCGCCGAAATGATCGCGTTGGTTGTCGTCCCGCTGTTGACGCTGGGCTGTGCCCTGCTGCTGATCGGCCGGATCGCCTGGCGGATGTTCGACGAGGAGATCGCCGGGCTGGCCTGCCTGGCCATGGCACTGTCGGTCCCGGTCATTTCCCAGCTCCGGCCGCTACGGATCGACCATCACGGCTGGCAGATCGTCTTCGCCCTGGCCGCAGTGAACGGGCTGATGGCCCGTTCGCCCCGGACGGGCGGCTGGATCGCCGGGCTGGCCATGGCGGCCTGGCTCACCATTTCGATCGAGGGCTTGCCGCTCGCCGCGGTCATCGCCGCGATCTGCGCGCTGCGCTGGCTGCGCGGCGAATCGCAGCGGGCCTGGCTGGTCAGCCTGATGCAGGGCCTGGCCACCGGATCGATCGCCCTGTTCCTGGTTACCCGCGGCCTCGGCGACCTCGCCCCCCACTGCGACGCCATCTCGCCCGTTCACCTTGCCATGTTCGGCTGGGGCGCACTGATCGTGACCCTGGTCCAACCCTTGCGCCCCCTGGCCTGGAGCCTCGGCGGGTTCGCCCTGGCTGCCGGCGGCGCGTTGGCGATGCTCGCCTCGGCCGCGCCGCAATGCACCGGAGGAGCCTTCGTCGAGCTCGACCCGGTCGTACGCCGGTTCTGGTACGACGGCGTGGCCGAGGGCCTGCCGGTCTGGCGCCAGCCGCTGGCCGAAGCGCTGCAGATCGTCGTGCCGCCGATCTTCGCGATCCTGGCTTCGGCCAAGCTCGCCGCCACTTCGCGCGACTGGCTGCGGACCTGGTGGACCGACTACACCTTACTGCTCTGCGCGTCGCTGGTGATCGCCGTACTGGTCTCGCGCGCCGGCGCCATGACCGGGGCCCTATCGGCGGTGCCGCTCGGCTGGCAAATCAGCCGCTGGCTGCGTTCGGCCCGGACCGAGCACCGTACCGGTCACAAGGCAGCGGCCTTCGCCGGCGTGGCCCTAGCCCTCCTGCCGGCCTTTCCGCTGACCCTCTACGGCCTCGTCGCCCCGGCGTCCGCCGGGGCCGCGCCGGGCGGGACCGTGGATCGCGTCTCCGACTGCCGGCTCGACCGAGCGGCCGAGGCGCTGGCCGAGTTCCCCAAGGGCGAGGTGCTCGTTCCCCTCGATATCGGACCGGCGATCCTGGTCGATACGCCGCACCGCGTCGTCGCGACGGGCCATCACCGCGCCGGCAAAGCCATGCGCGAGGTGATCGACGCCTTCACCGGCCCCCTGGATGAAGCGCATCGCATCGTCTCGCGCCGCGGAATTGCCTATGTCGCGCTCTGTCCCGATCTCAACGAGCCGGCGACTTACTACCGCGCGGCACCCGGTGGCCTCGCCGCCAAACTGCGCGACGGCAACACACCGGACTGGTTGATGCCGGTACCCATGCCCGCCGGGGTCGCCTTCAAGGTCTGGCGGGTAATCTCCTAAGCGGGCCGAAACGTCAGCGCATCCCCGTTCATGCAATAGCGCTTGCCCGTAGGACGCGGGCCGTCGTCGAAGACGTGGCCGAGGTGTCCGCCGCAGCGGGCGCAGTGGACCTCGGTGCGCGGATAGCCGACCTCGAAATCCACCGAGGTTTCGACCGCGCCGCGCAAAGGGGCATAGAAGCTGGGCCAACCGGTGCCGCTGTCGAACTTGGTGCTCGAGGCGAACAGCGGATGGCCGTCGGCGGCGCAGTGGAAGGTGCCGCGGCGATGCTCGTTGAGGAGCGGCGACGATCCCGGCCGCTCGGTGCCCTTCTGCCGCAGGATATAGAACTGCGCCGGGGTCAGCCGGCGGCGCCATTCGGCCTCGCTGTAGTGGACGGGGAAGGTCTTGGCCTCGGCACTGCCGCTGCCACAGGCGGCCAGGACCGGCATGGCGGCCGATGCGCCGAGCATGGCGAGCAGGTGGCGGCGCGAGAAATGGTCCTGGTTCATGGGTCTTGCCTCTCGGGTTGCGGACAAGATCGTCACTCCGACAGGAAAATGCAATCTACCCTTGCGATGCGGAATTCAACCAGAACAGCAACGCACGGCGTTTGACCCCACCCCCGCTGCCGCTCTTCATCACCCTCGTCTTGAACAGGCGCGCGCCGGTGCGCACGAAGATCGCAACCCACAGCGCCTGCCAGGCGAGGGCGGCCGCATGCGTCCAGAGCGCCGAATCGGTCGCCGCGCGGGCCAACATCATGAAGGGCGAGCAGAACGGGATCACTGCGGCCACAATCGCCACCGGCTTGTCCCCCTGGGTCGCGGCATAGGTCGAGAACAGGAAGACCACGAGCTGGAGCATGGTGACCGGGAAAGACAGCGACTGCACGTCTCGCACCGTCGCCGCCATCGAGCCGATCGCCAGGAAGACCGAACCGAGCAGCAGGTAGGCCAGCGCGAAATAGACCATGCCGAGGCCCAGGAACAGCGGCCAACCGACCGCCGGCGCGGTCATTTCCGGCAGGCTCTGCCCGCCGAGCAGCGCGACCGAACCGACCGCCGTCCATACCGCGATCGCGACGAAGGACACGCCGAGCATGGCGAAGAGCTTGCCGAGAAACACCGCGTCCATCGGGATCGCGGCGGCCAGCACTTCGATGATCTTGTTGCCCTTCTCCTCGACCAGATTCGACAGGACCATGCCGGCCAGCACCATGGTCAGCAGGAACAGCATGGTCTGCGCAGTCTGCGCGGTCGAGGCGCGGCTCTGGCGGCTGTCGGCATTGGTGGAAGCCGTGGGCGTCGCGGTGACCTCGGGATAGGCCGGAGGATCCTTCTGCAAGGCAGCGGCGGCGATCAGCGAGACCGCCCCCTGCCACTCGCCGATACGGTCGGGCGGCCCGGTCAGCACGGGTTTGGCGGGCGTGCCGCTGACGATCGCGGCGACGCTGCTGCGCTTGAGCTCGACGGCGATGTCGGCGGTCTCGCCCGGCGTCAGGCTGCGGACTGCGGCAAGTTCGGGCAGGCCCGGATCGACGGAGGCGGCCAAGCGCTCGCGCGCCAGGGTCATCGCGCGGATGTCCTTGGCCGACATGACGATGCCGAGCTCGACCTTGGCGGTTTCCGCTTGCGTCCGCTGGCCGATGTTGCCCGCGACCAGGAAGATCACCACCGGGAAGAACGGGGCGAGCAGCAAGAAGATGAAGCTGAGGCTGAACAGGATCGCCGAGAAGTCGCGGCGCGCCATGACCATGGCGGCTGACAGGGTGGAGAGTCGTCCCGTGCTCATGCCCTCGCCTCCTCTTCGGGCGTCTCTTCTTCCAGCGCTTTCGCCGCCGCTTCGCCGGCGATGGCGACGAAGGCATCGTGCAGCCCGGCGCGCTCGATCGACAGCGAGAGGATGCCCGCCTCGCCCTCGATCAGCGCGCGCAGCAGCGGCTCGATCCCGGTCTCGGGCAGCGAGAAGAACCAGAAGTTGCCTTCATGGCGCGCGTCGCCGGGCAAGGCCGCCCGCCATGGCCCGTCCTGCGCGCGGGTCTCCAGCCGGACCTGCGGGCGGATCCGGTCGCGCGCGACGTCGACCGGGCCGGCGAAGGGCACCTTGCCTCCCGCGATGATCGCCACCTCGTCGCAGAGACGCTCGGCATGGGCGATGACATGGGTGGAGAAGATCACCGTCGTGCCCCTTTCGGCGAGGCCGCGGATCACCCGCTCGAGCCGTCCCTGGTTGAGCGCGTCGAGGCCCGAGAAGGGTTCGTCGAACACGACCAGGCGAGGTTCGTGGACCAGCGTGCCGAGCAGTTGGACCTGCTGGGCCATGCCCTTCGACAGCTGGCGGATCTGGCGGTCGGCGGCGAAGCCCAGGCCATTGTCCTCGAGCAGCGCGCGGCCGCGCTTACGGCCCTCGGCCAAGGGCAGCCCGCGCAGCGCGCCGAGGAAGGCGATCGCCTCGTAGGCCTTCATCGTCGGGTAGAGACCGCGCTCCTCTGGCAGGTAGCCGATGGCATGGGCGACATCGTGCGGCCGCTCGGCGCCGAGCACGCGGCGCAGTCCCGCGTCGGGATCGATGATGCCGAGCAGCATGCGCAGCGTCGTCGTCTTGCCCGCGCCGTTGGGCCCGAGGATGCCGTAGATCGCGCCTTCGGGAACGGCCAGATCCACGCCGTCGACCGCGGCGAAGCCGTCGAAGCGCTTGACGAGGCCGCGCGCCTCGATCGCCAGGGGTCGGTCGGTGCTCATCCTGTTCAGGTCCATCTTCATGGGATAGGCGCTGTAGGTAGCGCATGTGAACGGGAGCGCCAGAAAGTTTGGTTAACGCGGAAGCCATCGCTGCCCTGAAGACGGATTTGCAGGCAGAAGCCGCGCGGCTGGGCTTCGCCGCTTGCGGAATCGCGCCTGCCGCGAACGATCCGGTCCTTGGCCAGCGGCTCGACGCATGGCTGGCGGACGGCTGCCACGGCGAGATGGCGTGGATGGAGACCCGCGCCCACCACCGCCGCGGGCCCCAGGCGCTGTGGCCCGAGGCGCGGAGCGTGATCGCGCTCGGCATGTCCTATGCGCCGGCCGCCGATCCGCTGGCCCTGGCCGACCATCCCGACCGGGCGCGGATCTCGGTCTATGCCCAAGGCGCGGACTATCACGACACGGTCAAGAAGGCGCTCAAGGCCCTGGCCCGCTGGTTGGTCGAGGAGGCGCGGAAGCGCGGCCTGGGCGAGCGGCAGGTCAAGGTCTTCGTGGACACCGCGCCGGTTCCGGAAAAGCCGCTTGCCGCCGCCGCCGGGGTCGGCTGGCAGGGCAAGCACACCAATCTGGTCAGCCGGACCCACGGCTCGTGGCTGTTCCTCGGCGCGATCTATGCCGATCTGCCGTTCGAACCCGACGGTCCGGTCGAGACCACCTGCGGCTCATGCCGGGCCTGCCATGCCGCCTGCCCGACGGACGCCTTTACCGCCGACTACCGGATCGATGCGCGGCGCTGCATTTCCTACCTGACGATCGAGAACAAGGGCCCGATCCCGGAGGAATTCCGCAAGGCGCTGGGCAACCGGATCTACGGCTGCGACGATTGCCTGGCGGTCTGCCCGTGGAACAAGTTCGCGCAGGCATCCCAGGCCATCCGTGCCTTCCTCCCCCGCGCCGAGCTGGCCGCGCCGCGGCTTGCCGAGCTGCTGGCGCTGGACGACACCGGCTTTCGCGCGCTGTTCGCGGGCTCGCCGATCAAGCGGATCGGCCGGAACCGTTTCGTGCGCAATTGCCTCTACGCGGCGGGCAACAGCGGGGATACGGCGCTGTTGCCGCAGGTAGAGGTGCTGGCGAACGATCCCGACCCGGTCGTGGCCGAAGCCGCCATCTGGGCGTTGAGCGAGCTCAGGCCGGCAGCAGTTCCTTGAGCGGCACGGCCGCGTCGGCGAGTTTGGCCAGGTCGGGGCTCGCCTTGGCCTCGACCAGCTTACGGCCCTGGACGTAGTCCTTGACCATGTTGACGCAGTCGAGCGCGATCACCCGGCCGGCCTTCAGGTAGACGACAGAGAACGACCGCTCGGCCGGATCGCCGCGCACCACGGTCGCATCGTAGCCGACCGAAAGGCCGGCGGTCTGCAGCCGCAGGTCGTACTGGTTGGACCAGAACCATGGGAAGGCGTGATAGGGCTTGGCGTCGCCGCAGAGCTGCTTGGCGACGCAGGTGGCCTGGTCGTTGGCGTTCTGGACCGATTCGACGCGCATCACCGTGCCGTCGGCAAAGTCGCAGGCGAAGGCCGCGCAATCGCCGATCGCGAAGACGTCGGGCAAGGAGGTGCGGCAGTATTCGTCGACGTCCACCCCGTTGCCGCCCGCCGCGCCGGCGGCGATCAGCGGGCCGACCGCGGGGACGATGCCGATCCCGACGATTACGGCGTCGGCGGGGACCACGCTGCCGTCGCCGAGCTTCACGCCGGTAACGCGGCCTTCACCCTCCAGCGATACGACCGAAACGCCAGTTCGCAGGTCGACGCCGTGGTCGCGGTGTTCCTTTTCGTAGAAAGCCGACAGCTCCTCGCCCGCGACGCGCGCCAGGACGCGGGGCAGGGCTTCGAGCAGGGTGACGCTGCAGCCGAGCTTGGTCAGCACCGCCGCCGCCTCGAGGCCGATATAGCCGCCGCCGATGACCGCGATGTTCTTCACCCCGCCGTCGATCTCGCCCATCAGCTGGTCGCAGTCGGCGCGGGTGCGGACCGCGTGCACGCCGGCGAGGTCGCCGCCCGGGACGGGCAGCTTGCGCGGATCGCCGCCGGTCGCCCAGATCAGCGCGCCGTAGGTGAGCGTCTCGCCGTTGGAGAGGGTCAGCACCTTGGCCTGCGGATCGACCGCGGTGACCTCGACGCCCAGGACCAGATCGACCTGCTTCTCTTCCCAGAAGGCCGGCGGGCGGATGTAGAGCCGGTCGAAGGTCTTCTCCCGCGCGAAGTATTCCTTCGACAGCGGCGGGCGCTCATAGGGCGGCTCGGGCTCGCGGCCGACCATGGCCACGGTGCCGGTGAACCCATTCTGGCGCAGCGCAATGGCCGCCTGGGCCCCGCCATGTCCTGCACCCACGATGACAACGTCTGCTTTGCTCATCGCGCTGCGATTGGCGAAAAACGTGGCCTCGTCAATCCTGCTGACCAAGCAGGGCCCTCGCCTGGCCGGCAATCCGCGCAAGCATCGCGGGGGTGACGCTGGCCGCCGCCTGGGCGCGGGCGAGCATGGCGCGGAAACGGGCCACGGCCGCCGCGTTCTGGCCCAGCCAACCCTCGACCCGGTCGAGCGCCTCCTGTTGGCCCTTCCCCCCGCGCCGCAGGAAGCCGAGGCGCAGTTCCTGGAAGTCGCGCGCCAGCCCGGCGACAAGCAAGCGCTCCCACGGATCGGTCGGGCTAAGCCGATCGGCCGCGGCGTGGGCCCAGTCGAGCGCCAGGGCTTCGCCGAGCCTGGTATAGGCTTGCGTAAGGCGGATCGGATCCCGTCCGCTCTCGCCGGCGAGCCGGGCCAGGCCGGCCGCGCCCGACAGGTCGAACAGGCGGACGACGGCGTGCGTTTCGGCTTCGGGGGCGCCGGCCTGGGCCAGTTCGGCGCGCAGGCGCAGCGACTGGGCCAGCGCCTCGCCGGTGAGCAGGCCGTCGGCCTTGGCGGCGATCTTGCGGACCGTGGGCGCCAGGCTCTCGACCAGGACGGAGGGCGCCAGCGAGCCGCGCCCGGTCCGCAAAAGGCCCGCCATATGGCTGCGCAGGGCCTCGGCGGCGCGATGGAACAGCAGGACCCGGGCGGCCTCGGTCATGGCGCCCGTCTCGATCGCGCGCCAGGTATCGGCCAGGCCATAGAGCCGCTCCGCGGCGGCGAAGGCGGCGGCGACCTGGGCCAGGCCGGCGCCTTCTTCCTCGGCCAGTTCGAACGGGTTGATCAGGCCGAGCCGGTTGACGATCCGGTTGGCCAGAACCGTCGCGACGATCTCGCGGCGGAGCTGGTGGCCCTCGATCTCGGCCTTGAACTTGCGCCGCATCGCCCGTGGAAAGGCGGCGAGCAGGTCTTCCGCGAACAGCGGATCGTCGGGCAGTTTGCTCGCCTCGATCGCCGATTGCAGCGCGAGCTTGGCGCTCGACAGCAGCACGGCGAGCTCGGGCCGGGTCAGGCCGAAGCCGTCGGCGGCGCGGCGGATCAGGCTGGCGCTGTCGGCCAGGCCTTCGGTCTTGCGGTCGAGCTGGCCGGTCTCCTCGAGCGTCTCGATCAGCCGTACCTGCGCGGCCATAGCGCGCGGCCCGCGCGCCTCGGCGATCGACAGCGCGAGCGCCTGCAGCCGGTTGTCCTCGAGCACGTGGGCAGCGACCTCGTCGGTCATGGCCGCCAGCAGCTTGACCCGCGCCGGCTCGGTCAGTCGGCCGCTGCGCCTGGCCTCGGCCAAGGCGATCTTGATGTTGACCTCGTGGTCCGAACAGTCGACCCCCGCCGAATTGTCGATGAAATCGGTGTTGAGCTTGCCACCGGCTCCGCCCGAACCGTGGAGCGAGTATTCGATCCGCCCGGCCTGGGTGCAGCCGAGGTTGGCGCCCTCGCCGATCACCCGCGCGCGGACGGCCGCACCGTCGACCCGCACCGCGTCGTTGGCCGGATCGCCGACCTGGGCATCGGTCTCGCTTGCGGCCTTGAGGTAGGTGCCGATCCCGCCGAACCACAGCAGATCGACCGGCGCGGTCAGGATCGCCGAGATCAGCGTGTCGGGGTCGGTGCTTTCTGCCGCGATGCCGAGCACTTCGCGGATCTCTGCGCTCAGCGGGATCTGCTTCTGGCTGCGCGGGAAGACCCCGCCGCCCTTCGAGATAAGCGCCGCGTCGTAGTCCGCCCAGGACGAGCGCGGCAGGGCAAAGAGCCGGCTGCGCTCTTCCCAGGACTTCGCCGGATCGGGATCGGGGTCGAGGAACACGTGACGGTGATCGAAAGCCGCGACCAGTTTCATCGCCTTGGACAGCAGCATGCCGTTGCCGAAGACGTCGCCGGACATGTCGCCGCAGCCGACCACGCGCAGCGGATCGGTCTGGATGTCGGCGCCCAGCTCCAGGAAATGCCGCCGCACCGAGAGCCAGGCGCCGCGCGCGGTGATGCCCATGGCCTTGTGGTCGTACCCCTTCGAGCCGCCGCTGGCGAAGGCGTCGTCCAGCCAGAAGTTCGCCTCCTCGGCCAGGGCGTTGGCCGTGTCGGAGAAGGTCGCGGTGCCCTTGTCGGCGGCGACCACGAAATAGGGATCGGGTCCGTCGCGCACGACGACCCCGGCGGGATGGACCACCTTGCCGGCGACGATGTTGTCGGTGACCGAGAGCAGCGCGCGGACGAAGACCTGGTAGCTGCCCCGTCCCTCGGCCAGCCAGCCCTCGCGGTCGGTGGCCGGATTGGGGAGCTGCTTGGGGAAGAAGCCGCCCTTGGCCCCGGTCGGCACGATCACCGCGTTCTTGACCCGCTGGGCCTTCATCAGCCCGAGCACTTCGGTGCGGTAGTCGTCGCGGCGGTCCGACCAGCGCAGGCCGCCGCGCGCGACCGGACCGGCGCGGAGGTGGATGCCCTCGACCCGGCGCGAATAGACGAAGATCTCGCGCCAGGGCACCGGGCGGGGCAAGCCTGGAACTTGGGCGGAATCGATCTTGAAAGCCAGAGCCTCGCGGCCCGCGGGGGTGAAGACGTTGGTCCGCACGATCGCCTCGATCAGCGCCCGGAACTGGCGCAGCAGGCGGTCGTCGTTGATCGCCGCGACCCCGGCCAGGCCTTGCTGAATGGCTTCCGCGGCTTGGGCTTCGGCCTTGGCGCGGTTGCCGGCGAAGCGCGGATCGTGCCGCGCCATGAACAGGTCGAGCACGCCGCGTGTCACCTGCGGCGCATTCTGCAGCGCATCGACCGCGGTTGCGACGGTGAAGTTCAATCCGGCCTGGCGCAGGTAGCGGAAGCAGGCGCGCAGGCCGTTCGCTTCCTGGGCGCCGAGGGCGTTGGAGACGATCAGGCGGTTGAAGGCATCGTCCTCGGCGGACCCGTCGATCACTTCCGCCAGGGCCGCCTCGATCTCCCCGGCGCGGGCGAGCACCTGCGCGCCCGGCGGCACGGCCAGGCGGAAATCGTGGACCATGCCGAGCGCGCCGCCCGACAGTGCGGTCGAAACCTCCTCGATCACCCGGAAGCCGAAGTTCTCCAGCGCCGGGACGGCATCGGACAGGACCAGCGCCCGGCTGCGCCGATAGAGCTTGACCCGCACCTCGCCCGCCCCGTCGCCGGGCATGACGTGGAACCGCGCGCTGGAATCCTCGGCGGGACCGTAGAGGCGCATGATGTCGCGCGCCGCCTCGGCCGGGCCGTAAGCGTGGCGGTAGCCCTGGGGGAACGCCTCGGCATAACGCAACGCGATGGCGGCGGCGCGGCCCTCTGGGGCGAAGGCGCGCAGTTCGGTCTCCACCGCGTCGGTCCAGCCGCGCACCAGGGTGGTGAGCCGGGCGTCGAGCGCGGCCTCCCTCGGCCCCGCCTCGCCGGAGGGGATGTCGAGCGAGAAGCGCAACAGCGCCAGGGCATTGCCCTCGACCTCCAGGGTCCAGTCGAGCACGGGCGCGCCCGCCGCCTGCTCGAGCATGGCGATGACCTGGTGCCGCACCCCACTGGAAATCGAATCGCGCGGGACCCAGACGAAGGCGAAGAGGTGGCGCTGCAGCGCCGAGCGGGCGAGCACGACCTTGGGCCGCGGCCGGTCGACCAGGCTCATCATCGCGGTCGCCACGCGTTCCAGCGCGGCGGGGGCGAAGCCGATCAGCAGGTCGTGCGGCAGGCGGGTCAGCGCATGGGTCAGCGCCTTGCCTGCGTGTCCCTTGGGATCGAAGCCGCGCTTCTTCATCAGGGCAGCCAGTTGCCCGCGCAGCACGGGCACCTGAGCTGGCGGAGCGGCAAGGGCCGCACTGGTCCAGATTCCGGCATGGACCGACAGCGCCGCAACCTTCCCCCGCTCGATCACCGGCACGATGAACAGGTCGAGCGGCACGCGGCGATGGACCGGGGAGACCCGGCTCGACTTGACGATCAGCGGCGCGACGCCGGGATGGCGCTCCACCCAGGCGAAGGCGGCGGCATAGTCCTCCTCGGACAGCAAGGACTGGCCCCCGGGGCGGCAGATGCCGAGCGGATCGCGCGAGGAGCCGTCGCGGCGGCGCAGGACATGGCCGAGCTGGGTGAGCATGCCGTCCTTGAGCCAGCGGAGCAGCGCCGCACCCTCGGCATCGGCGATGCGCCCCGCATCGGCGAGCAATGCCTCCTGCATCGCCGGCCAGTCCGTGACGGCCGCACGGACGGCGGCGAGACTGGTGGCGAGCTCGCCGAGCACGGCGCGCCGGGTGCGGGCATTGGCGCGCGGGACTTCGAGGTAGATGAGCGATTCGCGCCGCCCCTGGTCTTTCCGGCCCTGCTTGGCGATCTCGATCAGCCGACCGGCCTTGTCCCGCTGGACCGCCAGGACCGGATGGACGAGCCTGTCGATGGCAAGGCCGTGCGCGGCGAAAACCTCGGCCAGCGAATCGACCAGGAAGGGCATGTCGTCGTTGACAACCGCCAGCCGGGTATAACGCCGCTCGCCATCCGAGACTGTTTCCTGGGCCAGCGCCATGTCGCCAGCCTGGCGGCGCTGCAGCGCCTTCAGGGCGAGGGCGGCCGCCGCATCGAGTTCGCCGCGGACGAACCGGGTCTCGCCCGGCAGGACTTCCTCTCGCAGGCGCCTGGCGATGATCTCGAGGGGATCGGGGCCTGCCTTGGCATCCGGCTTGATCATCAACCCCATCCCCTTCCTCGTTCCAGCGCAGACTAGCGCGGTCTAACGCATCGCATCCATGGTTAGTTGCAGCGACCTGTGCCGTGCCGCCGGATCGTAGGTCGCGCCGGCGACCATGATCTCATCGGCCCGGGTCCGTTCGACGAAGGCATCGATCGCGCGGCGCACCGTCTCGGGCGAGCCGACCGCGCGGGCTTCGCCCATGTGCTCGAGCATGGCCACGGCCTCGCGCGGCAGGCCCTCGCGGTAGTCGCGGATCGGCGGCTGGAGCTTGCCCGGCGTGCCGGTGCGCAGGGCGACGAAGCTCTGGTCGAGCGAGGAGGCGAGGTAGTGGGCCTCGTCGTCGCTGTCGGCGCAAATCACGGTCATCGCGGCCATGACCTTCGGCTCGGCCAGCGCCTGGGACGGCTCGAACCGCTCGCGGTAGACCTTCAGCGCCGCGTCGAGCTGGGCCGGGGCGAAGTGCGAGGCGAAGGCATAGGGCAGGCCGAGCATGGCGGCGAGCTGCGCCCCGAAGGTGCTAGAGCCGAGAATCCACAGGTCTATGTCCGCCCCCGTGCCGGGCGTCGCCGCGACGGGCAACGGCGGATCTCCGCGGAGCCGGGCCTGGAGCTCGACCACGTCCTGGGGGAATTGATTGGCCGCCGCCATCAGGTCCTTGCGCAAGGCCTGGGCGATCCGCCCGTCGGCGCCGGGCGCGCGGCCGAGGCCGAGATCGACTCGGCCCGGAAACAGCGCGTCGAGCGTGCCGAACTGCTCGGCGATGACGAAGGGGTTGTGGTTGGGCAGCATGATCCCGCCCGCCCCGATGCGGATCGAGCTCGTGGCGTGGCCGACATGGGCCAGGACCACCGAGGTCGCGCCGCCGGCGATTCCTTCCATGCCGTGATGCTCGGCCACCCAGAAGCGCTTGTAGCCCGCCGCTTCCGCGGTTCGGGCAACCAGCGCCGCCTCGGCCAGCGCCTCGCCGACCGTCCCGCCCTCGCGGACCGGGACCAGGTCGAGGACGGAGAGCGGGATCATTTGCCGGCCGGTGCCGCCAGCTGGGCCAGATAGCCGGTCGCGGTCTTGGCCGCGTCGCTGTCCGGCGCGGTGGCGACGACCGATTCCCAGGACCTGCGCGCCGCGGCCTCGCGGCCCGAAAGCACGGCGATCACCCCGGCCTCCAGGCCGATCGCCGGATCGCGCGGTTCGAGGCCCGCCGCCTGCTCGATCTGCGTCTGGGCCTCGGCCAGCTTGCCCTGGCGGCGCGAGAGCGTGGCGGAGAGCAGCCAGGCCTCGGGGTTCTTCGGATTGGCCTGGCGCGCCTCGGCCAGCGCGGTCGCCGCCTCGGCCTCTCGCTTCAAGGCGACGAGCGCGCGGCTGCGGTCGACCTGGATATCGCCGCCGAGCTCGGCATCGGGCGCGGCGAGAGCGTCGGCATGGGCCTGGTCGAGCGCTGCGAGCGCCCGTGCGGGTTCACCCCGGGCAAGCGCGGTCGTGCCCGCCATGGCGCCTAGCTGGGCACGCAGGCGCAGATCGGAGGCTGCGGCGGCATCGCGCCCGGCGAGGAAGGCGGTCTCGGCCTGTTCCCAGTGCTCCAGCGCGGCATGGGCATTGCCCAGGCAGAACTGCGCTGGCGCGGTGGGCGCTCCCTTCGACTGGGCGAGCCAGGCCTCGGCAATGTCGATGGCACCGGGCGGATCGCTGTTCACTGCGCTCATGCACTCCTGCAGCGGCGTGCGGGCGCGCGGGACTTCCGGCGCGGGAGAGGCTGCAGCCGGGCGGCGCGGCCTCCGGTCCTCGAGGCCGGTGGGCAGGTTCAGCGCGGGCGCCGGACCGACCTGGGCAAGGAGTGCGAGCGAGAGGATGAACGACATGGGCTTGTCCGATCAGTGCGCCGGCAGAGCGGCGACGGTGCGCAGCAGCAGCGCAATGTCCGCCTCGCGGCTGAGGCGGTGATCCCCGTCCTTGATCAGCACGACCTGCACGTCGGCTGAACGCACCACCGCGGCAAGCCGCATCGCCACTTCCCACGGTACGTCCGTGTCGGCTTGGCCCTGGAGCAGGCGCACCGGACAGGTCAGCGCGACCTCTCCGTTGAGCAGCAGGTTGGCCTGTCCGTCGGCCCAGAAGCCCGGGTGGGTTGGGGTTGGCTCGGGGCCGTAGGGATTGTCTTCGAGCACGGTCTCCCCGCGTTCGAGCGCCGCCTTCTGTTCGGGCGAATAGCCCCAGGCGGTGAAGTCGGGCGCGGGCGCGATGCCCACCAGGCCTTCGAGCCACTCGCCCAGCGCCAGGCCGACCAGCAGCATCAGCCAGCCGCCCATCGACGAGCCGACCAGCACGACCGGCCCCTTGATCAGCGTCGCGATCAGGGTGAGCACCTCGTCGCGCCAGCGCGTCAGCGTTCCCTCGGCAAACTCACCCGAACTCTCGCCGCAGCCCGAATAGTCGAGCAGGAGGCAGGCCCGCCCCTCGCGCACTGCCCAATCGAACAGCGCGGCGGCCTTGCTCCCGGCCATGTCCGACTTGTAGCCCGGCAGGAACACCAGGGCTGGTCCTGTTCCCGGCGTGAAGCGATAGGCGATGCGGCGGCCGCCAGAACTTGGAGTGGCGGGCAGGTCGTGAAACTGGGTGTCGGTCATGGCCTCGCTATGTGGAGCGGGGCGGGCGGCACCACAAGTGTCACGCCACCTTGCGCGCAGGTTCCGGCCGCTTCTCCTCCGGCGCCTCGCGGTAATAGGCCTCGACCGCCGCGGCCTCGATCGGGCGGCTGTAGTGGAAGCCCTGCACGTGGGTACAACCCGCGCTTTCGACCGGCGCGACCAGGCCGGCCTCGCTGATCCCCTCGGCCACGACCTCGGCACCGATCCGCAGCGCCATGGTCACCGCCGCGTCGAACACCGCCTGCGAGGTCGGGTCCTTGTCGAGGTCGGTGATCAGGCTGCGGTCGAGCTTGAGACGGTCGAACTTGAAGGTCTTCATCATGCACAGCGAGGAATAACCGGTGCCGAAATCGTCGAGCGCAATGCGGAAACCTGCATTGCGAAGGAGGTTCAACGTCATCAAGGCGCGCGTGTTGCGCTCGATCGACAGCGATTCGGTCACCTCCAGGAACAGCCGGTGCGGGGCGATCCCGGTGCGGCGGCAGGAGTCCATGAGGAAGCCGACGAAGCCCTCCTGCTGCAATTGCAGCGGCGAGAGGTTGATGCTCATCGTCAGGTGCGGCCAGCCGGCCAGGTCCGCCAGCGCGCGCTGGACGATCCAGTAGCCGAGCTGGACCATCAGGCCCGAACGCTCCGCCGCCGGGATGAACCGCGCCGGGCTGATCTCGCCGAGCGTCGGATGGTGCCAGCGGACCAGCGCCTCGACCTCGTTCTCGGCCCGCCGGCCATCGGCGCCGAGCTGGTGGATCGGCTGGTAGACCATCCGCAGCTGCCCGTCGTCGAGCGCCAGGGCGAGGTCGCGTTCCAGCGCGCGGCTGAGCTCGCGTTCCTCGGCGAGGTCCTCGGTGAAGCGCACCGCGCGGTTCCGCCCGCCGTTCTTGGCGGCATAGAGCGCAAGATCGGCCTGATTGATCAGCGCGGCGATGTCCTGCCCGGCGCCGCCCCCGCCCTGACCACCGGCGACCTCGACCAGGCCGAGCGAGATGGAGACCGCGACCTTGTAGTCGCCCAGGTCGAACGGGCCGCGCATCGCACCGACGAGGGCGGTGCCCAACGTGGCGGGATTCTCGCCGTCGCGCAGCTGGGCGAACAGCGCGAACTCGTCGCCGCCGACGCGGGCGATGATCGCAGTGCGGCCCGCGGTCGTGCCGAGCTCCAGCGCCATGCGCGCGGCGATCAGCTTGACCAGGCGGTCGCCCGCGGCGTGCCCGTAGTCGTCGTTGACGTGCTTGAAGCGGTCGATGTCGACCAGCATCGCGGCGAACCGCTGGCCCGATCCGAGCGCGAGCTGGGCGGCGGCGCGATCGGTGAAGGCGCGGCGGTTGGGCAGGCCCGTCGAAGGATCGGTAAAGGCCAGGTCCTGCACCGCCTGGGCATTGCGGCGGAAGGTCTCGAGCGGGCCGGACAGCGCCTGAAGTTCCGTCAGGCGGAAGCTTTCGATCTCGAAATCGAGGTCGCCCGCAGCCAGCCGGCGCAGCACCGCGTGCATCCGCCGCAGCGCGGGCAGGATATTGACCAGCAGGTCGAACAGAATCAGCAGGACGAAGACCACGGTCACCGCGCCGGTGACCACGACGAGCATCTGCCAGTTGCGGCTCGAGCGGCCGAGCTGGTCGAAGGCGGCGTCGCGCTCGGCGCTCGCCTGGCCTTCGATCGCGGCGGCCAGCGCGGCCATCTGGGCGTTGCGCTCGTCGATCGCGGTGCGCTCGGCCCGGCCGGCGGCCCGGTTGTGGCGGACTGCGGTGATCGTGCCGACATGGTCGGCGATATCGTCGAGCACGGCCATGTCGCGTTGCCGCCCGTAGAGGTTCATCCCGCTGACGCGCAGCGCGTTGACCTGCTCGCCGATGCGGATCGCGGTGTCGGTAAGCTCGTCGCCAGAGGAATTGCGCGCGTCGATCTCCGGCGAAAGATAGCGATGGGTGGCGAGGCGGAACTGGGCGATGCCCTTGACCAGTTGCCCGGCATGTTCGGCATTGCTCGCCGTGGCCCGCAGCGCCTCGCTCTCGGCGCGCAGGCGGAAGGCCCGGTCCTGCGAGACGAATTGCAGCGCGCCGGTACACAGCACGATCAGCAGCAGCGCCCCGATCAGCCGCCGCTCCAGCGAGGCGAAAATGGTTTTCAGTCCGGCCGCCAGACCGGCCCCGCGCACACGCTTCATAGTGACCCCATTGCCGATCGGCCCGCCGCGAGCGGCGCCGTCATCTCTCGTTCGGGGCTGCCTAGAACGCAAAAGTTGACGAATTCTGCAAGAATACACAAGTATTTCAATGCTTTGCTGTAAGAAAATTGTCATATTAGGGAGTTTTTTCTTAGGCTGCGCCGGCTTACTGCCGGGTCTCTGCCCAAAAATCCCCGCGCCCTGGGTGTCGAGCCTGACCGGTGTTGAGCCGTGCCCTTCCGCCCGCTAAGGGCTTCGCCCATGTCAGAGATGTTCAAGATCAGCCTGCCCGATGGTTCGTCACGCGAAATGCCGCACGGATCGACTCCCGCCGACGTCGCGGCCGCGATCGGGCCGGGGCTGGCCAAGGCGGCGCTGGCCGCGCGGATTGACGGGGAACTGGTCGACCTCACCCGGCCTTTCACCGGCGACGCCAGCCTGGCCCTGGTCACTTCGCGCGACGAAGCCGATGCGCTCGACCTGGCGCGGCATGACTATGCCCACGTCCTGGCCGAAGCGGTCCAGGCGCTGTTCCCGGGCACGCAGATCACCTTCGGCCCCTCGACCGACGACGGGTTCTATTACGACTTCGCTCCGAAAGATCGCCCCTTCACCGACGAGGACCTGCCGGCAATCGAAGCCGAAATGCGCAAGATCATCGCCGCGGACAAGCCGCTGACCCGCGAGGTCGTGGCGCGCGACGACCTGATCGCCAAGTGGCGCGCCGCGGGCGAGAGCTTCAAGGCCGAATGGGCCGCCGAGCTGCCTCAGGGCGAGGAGCTGACGGTCTATCACTCGGGATCCGACTGGTACGACATGTGCCGCGGGCCGCACCTGCCCAGCACCGGCAAGCTCGATCCCGCCGCCTTCAAGCTGACCCGCGTCTCGGGCGCCTACTGGCGCGGCGACCAGAAGAACGCGATGCTCAGCCGGATCTACGGCACGGGCTGGCTCAACAAGAAGCAGCTCGACGCGCACCTGACGCGGCTGGAAGAGGCCGCCAAGCGCGACCACCGCAAGCTGGGCCAGGAGATGGACCTGTTCCACCTCCAGGCCGAGGCCCACGGCTCGGTGTTCTGGCATCCGAACGGCTATGTCATCTACCGCGCGCTCGAGGACTACATGCGCCGCGCGCTGGCCTCCGGCGACCACAAGGAGGTCAAGACCCCGCAGGTGATGGACGCCCGCCAGTGGGAGAAGTCCGGCCACTGGGGCAAGTACCGCGAGAACATGTTCGTCATTCCCGACGAGGTGCCGAACGTCGAGGATGACGGTCCGGTGATCAGCGGCGAGGCCGACTGGATGGC
>JBQCGM010000096.1:0-11565 GCA_051955585.1 Novosphingobium sp. | reverse complement strand
GAAAAAGGGGCCGGATGGCTCCGGCCCCTTCGTCATTTTGCCTAAGCCCAAAGGGCTTGAGCTTGGCTTAGTTGCCCGAGCCCGGCCCGTAGGTGATTTCCACCCGGCGGTTCTGGAGCTCGCGGACGCCGTCGGCGGTGGGAACGCGGGGGTTCGTCTCGCCGAAGGCCTGGCTGGTGATGGCGCCGTCGGCGATGCCGCGCGAGGTCAGGTAGGCCCGGACCGAGGCGTTGCGGCGAGCCGAGAGGCCGACGTTGTACTGGGCCGAGCCCGAGCGGTCGGCATAGCCGGCGAGCATGATCGGCACGCTGGCGCAGTTGCCGTAGGCCTGGACGGCGCTGTCGAGGATCGAGGCGGCTTCCGGCGTGATGTCCGACTTATCCCAGTCGAAGAACACGATGTAGGGGCCCTTGTTGCATTCCACGACCGGCGGCGGGGGCGGCGGCGGAGGAGGCGGGGGCGGCGGAGGCGGAGGCGGCGGCGGGGGCGGCGGCGGAGCCGGCTCTTCCACCGGAGCGCTGCGGCCCAGGTTGAAGCTCAGCGTCGCCAGGACGCTGTGCGTCCGCCAGCGCTCGTCCAGACCGGTCAGCTGACTACGATCGAATTCGGCGTTGAAGTAGCGATACTTCAGGCCGAGATCGGCCTTGCTCGACAGCGGATAGCGCACGCCGGCGACCAACTGCCAGGCGAAGGCGCCGTCGTTGCCCTGGGCCGAGAAGGCGGTGAGCGGATCGTTGTTCCAGAACTCGGTCCGGCGCCAGGCGTAACCCGCGCCGCCGCCGGCGTAGAAGTTCACGCTGGTGGGCGAGCCGAAGTCGACATAGGCGTTGCCCATGGCGGCGAGAACCCGGTTGCTGCCTTCGATGATCGAGAGGCCCGGAATACCGTTGCGCGCCGCATTGCCGGCAGGATTGACCTTGGCGTGCTGCGCGACGAATTCCGCCTCGAGACGGAACATGCCGAAGTCGTAGCCGAGGAAGGCGCCCCCGTCGAAGCCCTTGTCGAGCACGGTCCAGCCGATGGCCGGATTGCCGATGCGAACGTCTTCGGGAATCAGCAGGCCGGCCTGCAGGCCGACGTACGGACCCGTGTCCACGGTATCCTGGGCGAAGGCGGGCGTAGCGAACGCCCCCAGCGCGGCCAGGGTCAGAAGCGATGCTTTGCGCATTGGTGTCCCCTTCGATTGAGCCCGATCCCGGGCTTGCTGAGCTGTCCAGCTGCAACACAAACGCTAAGCGAAGATTACGTTCCCGGAAAAATTTGCTTCAGGCGGGAACCGTTGCGGGGATGTCACACTTCGGCGCCGCAACCGGGCTCGGCTTTCGCCATTGCCGCCCGGCAAGCCGGGCGCTGGCGGAGGCGTTCGAGATAGGCGGCGGTGTTCGGTGCGCCGGACAGATCGCGCGACATGGCGAAACGGGGCAGGCACATCATCACGTCGGCAGCGGTAAAGGTCTCGCCGGCAAACCAGGTCGCTTCGCCGAGCCGCGCCTCGATCAGGCGGAAAGCCCGCGCGGTGCGGCCATCGGGATCGGGAGCGGTATCCGGCGCCGCGAAATGCGCGAGCATCAGCGCCGGGATGAACGAGCCGTTGGCGAAATGGAACCAGAACAGGAAGTCCGTCCATTCGGAATGGTCCGGGCCCAGCAGCAGCGCGCCGCGGGCATATTTGCGCGACAGGTATTCGACGATCGCGCCGGATTCGCCAAGGATCAGCGCGCCGTCGGTGATGACCGGCGCCGTGCCGAAAGACGACAGGGCGCGATACTCCGCCGGAGCCATGCCGCTCGCGTCGCGCTCGTAGCGGATCAGCTTGTAGGGCAGTCCAAGCTCTTCACAGAGCCAGACCACCCGCTCCGACTGCGAGTGGGCGAGGTGATGGACGGTGATCATGCCGGGATCCTTTCCTGTGCCGCGAACCACGGCTCCAGCCGAGCGAGCGCTTGCTCGACCAAGGCGGTCGAGACCGCGAAGCTGAAGCGGACGAAGCGGTTGCCCCGGACAGGGTCGAAGTCGATCCCCGGCGCGGTGGCGACGCCGGTTTCTTCCAGCATTCGGCGGCAGAAGGCCAGGCTGTCGCGGGTCAGATGGCCGACATCGGCGTAGACGTAGAAGGCGCCGTCGGGCGGAGCGATACGGTTCAGGCCGAGGCGGGTCATGCCGGCCAGCATCAGATCGCGATTGCGGGCATAGGTCGCGACATGACGGTCGAGCTCCGCGCGGCAGTCCATTGCGGCAAGGCCGGCGTGCTGGGCCAGGCTCGGAGGGGTGAGGAACAGGTTGCCCATCCGGGCGCGCGCCGGCTCGACCAGGTCGAGCGGGACGGCCAGCCAGCCGAGCCGCCAGCCGGCCATGGAGTAGTATTTGGAGAACGAGTTCACCACGAGCGCGCCGGGCATCCAGGCCAGTGCCGAGCGGACCGGGCCGACATAGGAGATGCCGTGGTAGATCTCGTCGGAGACCACGCGGATCCCGCGCGCGGCGCAAACTTCGGCGATGGCCGCCATTTCCTCTGCCGCGATCACGGTGCCAGTCGGGTTGGCGGGGCTCGCGAGGATCACGCCCTCGGGCGCGGGATCGAGCACGGCGAGAGCGGCCGCGGTCAGCTGGAAGCGCTCGGCCTCTCCACAGTCGAGCTCCAGGGGAACCATGTGCAGCGCCTTGAGCACGTTGCGATAGGCGACGTAACCCGGACGCGCGAGGGCGACGCGCGCACCGGGAGAGAATAGGGTAGAGAGCGCGAGGACCAGCGCGGGCGAGGCGCCGCAGGTCAGGATGATCTGCTCGGGCGAAACCGCCGCGCCGTGGTCCGCGGCATAGCTCGCGGCGATCCGCGCCTTGAGCTTCGGGTTCTCCCAATAGCCCATCGGGTCATTGTCGAGCACCCTATGCGCCACCGCGATCGCTGCGGCCGGGGCACCGGTCGAAGGCTGGCCGTATTCCATGTGGATCACCGAGCGGCCCTGCGCCTGCAGGGCATAGGCCAGTTCGCCGATGGAAATGGCGTGGAACGGATCTATCTGCACGGTCATCCGATACCTGTTACTCCGGCAGGCGGCGCGTAGGAAAATGGTTTCGCCTTGTAATTCAGCGGCACGGGCCCATATTGGCCTCGCTACCAGTCGCAGATCGATGGTTCCTGGCGCTTTGCGGCCCCTCTTTCCTTCCTTTTCGCAGCTTTCGGCACGAGCGGGCCGACAGTCGTCCCGCCAGAAGAAGGAAAAACCATCATGCCCATCGGCACCGTGAAGTTCTTCAATACGGACAAAGGCTACGGCTTCATCGCTCCGGAAGACGGCGGCAGCGACGCCTTCGTGCACATCAGCGCCGTCCAGGCCGCCGGGATGCACACGCTCGATAAGGAGCAACGCCTGTCCTACGAGCTCGAACAGGACCGCCGCGGCAAGACCAGCGCGGTCAACCTGCAGGGCGCCTGAGCTGCGACGGGGCGGTTCCGGCCGCCCCTTCTTCTTCCCGCAAGGAGAGTGCCATGAGCCAACAACGCGACTTTTACCTGTCCCGCGCCGAAGAGGCCCGGACCGGCGCCGAAGCGGCCCAGCTCGACAATGTCCGCGAGCGCTGGCTCCGTGCCGAAGCGGCCTGGACCGAGATGGCCGACCGTGCCGAGCGCACCGAAGCCGCCCGTTCCGAACGCGAAAGGGCGGCACATCCAACCACTTGAGAACGAACAGAAAGACAAGATGATCAATTACCGGCCGCATGTCGCGGCAAGCACCCGGATCGCCGAACAGATCGGCTCGATCCGCCCCTGGCCCAAGGCCAGGACCCATCCCAAGCCCTTCCATTTCGATCGGATCGCCTATCAGGCGGCGTTGGAAGTCCTGGGCTGAAGAAGGAGGGCGTGCCGCGAGGCGCGCCCTTGTTCGTCGAGGCTCGGCCGCGATCAATCCGCCCGCGGCCACGGCCCAAGTGATCTCCTCCAGGAAGACCCGCCGCAGCCTCAGGCGCCGTCTTCGATGGCGTGCATCTCCTCGTCGGATAGACCGAAATGGTGGCCCACCTCGTGGACCACGACATGGGTGACCAGCTCCTCCAGCCCGACCCCCGTCTCGCACCACTCGGCCAGCAGCGGCTGGCGGTAGAGCGAGATCACCGCGGGCATCTCTCCGGAAACCCATACCGACTGCTGGTCGAGCGGGCGGCCGTGGTATAGCCCGGTCAAATCCCAGGCATCCTCGATCCCGAGCGCGGCCAGGGTCTCCTCGTCCGCGAATTCGTCGATCCTGATCCGCACGCCGTCGAGGTGCTCGCGGAACTTGTCCGGCAGGGCGGCTATCGCCTGGCGGGCGAGACGGTCGAAGGTGGCGGCGTCGGGAGCGATCATGCCCTACAGATAGGCATGCGTGCTCAGGTCGCCAGCGGCATCTGCACCACGTTGGATTGCGGGAGACGGGCGGCTATCCAGCCGGCGATATCGTCGATCACCCCCTCGCGGCCGAGGTCGTTGAGCAGGTCGTGGTAGTGACCCTCGTAGAGCTTGAGCGTCTTGTCGGCCGATCCCGCCTCGCGGAAGAACTGCTCGCTGCCGTCGGGCCGGGTTGCCTTGTCCGCGGTACCGTGGAGGATCAAGACCGGCAGGGTTATCCGCGAGAACTCGCGCTCGAAGCGCTCGCCGGCGCGGGCGAAGGCGGCGACGGTCGCCACGGGCTGGGTCTCGTCGAGGGTCAGCGGGTCGGCCTCGAGCTCGGCCACCCAGGCGGGATCGCGCGAGAAGTCCGCCATCTTGAGCTTGAGCACATGCGCATGTGGGAGGAGGTGGCTCGCCCCCTCCAGCAGCTTGAGCGCGAAATTCGGCGCGAAGACCCGGAAGGCGAAGCTCTCGCAGATCAGGCCGGCGATGCGGTCCTGATGGTCGAGCGCATAGGTCACCGCGGTCACTCCGCCGGCGCTGTGGCCGAGCAGGTAGAGCGGCAGGTCCGGGTGGAGCGAGCGGGCGTGCTCGATCGCCAGCGAGAGGTCGGCAACGTATTCGTCGATCGATTCGATGTAGAACCGCTCGCCGTCCGAGCGCCCGCGGCCGCGCAGGTCGAGCGCGGTGACGGCAAAGCCGCGCGCGGCGAAGTCTCCGGCCGCGCGGAGATACTGGCCGCCGTGCGAATTGACCCCGTGACAGAGCACCAGCGAGGCCTTGGCCGCGCCCTGCGGTTCCCAGTGCCGGTTGAAGATGCGCCCTCCCGTGCCCTCGAGCCAATGTTCGGCGGCGGCGGAACTGAACAGCGCGCTGGTCATGCGGAGTCTCCCGTAGTGGACGGGAGGAGAGGCTATCGCGCTTGGGGTTACATGGCCATGGCGCCCTGCGACCGGCTTGAACTGGCCAGGGCGATGCGTCACCCTCGCGGCGAACATAGGACAGGGGGCGTCGGATGAGCCAATTGCGGATCGGGGTGCTGGGCGCCGCGCGGATCGTGCCGATGGCGCTACTCGAACCGGCGCGTCAGGTGGACGAGGTCGCCGTGACGGCGATCGCCGCACGCGATAGCCCCCGCGCCGGGGAGTTCGCCGTCAAGCATGGCATTCCCAAAGTCCATACCAGTTACGCGGCGCTGCTCGCCGATCCCGAGATCGACGCGGTCTACAATCCGCTGCCCAACGGCCTCCACGGGCGCTGGACCACCGCCGCGCTCGAGGCGGGCAAGCACGTGCTCTGCGAGAAGCCGTTCACCGCGAACGCCAACGAGGCGGAGGCCGTCGCGGCGGTCGCCCGCCGTACCGGCCTGGTCGTCATGGAGGCCTTCCACTGGCGCTATCACGCGCTGACCCGGCGCATGCTGGAGATCATCGCCTCGGGCGAGCTGGGCGAGATCCGGCGGATCGAGACCGCCTTCTGCATCCCGCTGGCCGCCAAGGACATCCGCTGGCGGCTCGACCTGGCGGGCGGGGCGCTGATGGACGTCGGCTGCTATGCGATCCACATCCTGCGGACCCTGGCCGGCGCGGAGCCGCAGGTGGTCTCGGCCAGGGCGAAGCTGATGTCGCCCGGCGTGGACCGCGCCGCCCAGGCCGAATTCGCCTTTGCCGACGGGCGCACGGGCCACATCACCGCCTCGCTGCTGTCGTGGCGGCTGCTGGCGATGCGGGCGCGGGTGATCGGGACCGCGGGCACGCTTTCGGTGTTCAACCCGGTCATGCCGCAATACTTCCACAGCCTGACCGTCCGGACCAAGGCGGGCAGGCGCAAGGAGAAGGTGGCCAAGCACCCATCGAGCTACCAGGCCCAGCTCCAGGCCTTCGCCGGCGCCGTGCTGCGCGGCGAGGCTTTCCCCACCGGGGTGGACGATGCGATCGCCAACATGCGCGTGATCGACGCGGTCTACCAAGCGGCGGGCCTGCCGCCGCGCGAGCCTTCGGCCTGAAACGAGAAAGGGCGCCCCTCGCGGAGCGCCCCTCGTATTCGTTGGCCGAGGACTATCTCAGCGCGGCAGCTCGCTCCGGCCCATCAGCGCCAGGTCGACCGCGCGGGCGGCCTGGCGGCCTTCGCGGATCGCCCAGACGACCAGGGACTGGCCGCGGCGCATGTCGCCGCAGGCGAAGATCTGCGGATCGCTGGTCTGGTAGTCGACCGTGGTCGCGGCAACGTTGCCGCGGCCGTCGAGGTCCACCGCCGCCTGGTCGAGCAGGCCCTGCTTCTTCGGCCCGACGAAGCCCATGGCGAGGAAGATCAGGTCGGCCTTGAGCGTGAACTCGCTGCCCGGAATTTCCTTCATCGAGCCGCCGTCCCACTCGACGCGGACGCATTCGAGCCCGGTGACCGAATTGTCGCCGATCACGCGCTTGGTCAGGATCGCCCAGTCGCGGTCGACGCCTTCCTCGTGGCTGGACGAAGTGCGCAGCTTGAGCGGCCAGTTCGGCCAGGAGAGCGCCTTGTTCTCCTTCTCGGGCGGCTTGGGCATGATCTCGATCTGGGTGACCGAGGCGGCGCCCTGGCGGTTCGAGGTGCCGACGCAGTCCGAACCGGTGTCGCCCCCGCCGATCACGATGACGTGCTTGCCGGTGGCGCTGATCGTCCCGCGCGGCGCGGCGCGAAGCTCATCGTCGCCGGCGTTGCGCTTGTTCTGCTGCGTCAGGAATTCCATCGCCAGGCGCACGCCGGGCAGTTCCGAGCCCGGGATATCGAGCCAGCGGGCCTCCTCGGCGCCCCCCGACAGCACGATCGCGTCGAAGTTTTCCTTCAGCGAGGCGACCGAGACGGTCACGCCGACTTCGGTCGAGGTCTGGAACTGCACGCCTTCCGCTTCCATCTGCACCACGCGGCGGTTGATGAGATGCTTTTCCATCTTGAAGTCGGGGATGCCGTAGCGAAGCAGTCCGCCGACGCGGTCGTTCTTCTCGAACACGGTAACGCCATGGCCGGCACGCGCCAGCTGCTGCGCTGCGGCCAGGCCGGCCGGCCCAGAGCCGACGACGGCGACGCGCTTGCCCGTCCGCTTCTCGGGCGCCTGCGGCTTGATCCAGCCGTTCTCCCAGCCCTTGTCGACGATGGCGCATTCGATCGACTTGATCGTCACCGGCTGGTCGATGATGTTCAGCGTGCAGCTCGCCTCGCAGGGCGCGGGGCAGATGCGGCCGGTGAACTCGGGAAAGTTGTTGGTCGAGTGCAGGTTGTCCAGCGCGCTCTTCCAGTCGTCCTCGTAGACCAGGTGGTTCCAGTCGGGGATCTGGTTGTTCACCGGACAGCCGTTGTGACAGTACGGAATGCCGCAGTTCATGCAGCGCGACGCCTGCGCGCGGAGCTCCGGTTCCGGTAGCGGAACGATGAACTCCTTGTAGTGCGTCAGCCGCTCCTTGGGATCGGTGTAGGTCCGATCCTTGCGGTCAAGCTCGAGAAAGCCGGTTTCCTTGCCCATCGTATTCGATCCCTAAAGCACAAGTACCATCGTCATTGCGAGGACCGAAGGTCCGCGGCAATCCAGGGCGTAAGTGCGCTTGGCCCTGGATTGCTTCGCTTCGCTCGCAATGACGAACGACGGTGTTGTTCATTCTATTCCGCGGCCACCGAGGCGGCTTCGCGCCGCTCGGCCTCGAGTTGCTTCAATGCCTTGGCGTAGTCGCGCGGCATGACCTTGACGAAGTGCGACAGCGCATTGTCCCAATCGTCCAGCAGGGCGCGGGCGCGCTTGCTGCCGGTGTGGAGGTGGTGGCGCTCCAGCAGGATGCGCAGGCGCTCGGCGTCGTGCCGCAGCATGTCGCCCATGCCGCTGTCGTGGACGCCGTTGGTGCGCTGCTGCGGACGGCCCGCTCCGTCGTCTTCGTCGCGCGCGGCCGAAACCGGCAGGACATCGACCATCGAAGGGTTGCACAGGTCGGTGAACAGCGCGTCCGGGTTGTAGACGTAGGCTACGCCGCCCGACATGCCGGCCGCGAAGTTGCGTCCGGTCTTGCCGAGGACGACGACCACGCCGCCGGTCATGTATTCGCAGCCGTGATCGCCGCAGCCTTCGACCACCGCGACGGCGCCCGAGTTGCGGACGGCGAAACGCTCGCCCGCGACGCCGTTGAAGTAGGCCTCGCCCGCGATGGCGCCGTAAAGCACGGTGTTGCCGACGATGATGTTCTCGGTCGGCTCGCGGTCGACATGGGTCGGCTGGCGCACGATCACGCGGCCGCCCGACAGGCCCTTGCCGACGTAGTCGTTGGCATCGCCGGTCAGGTCGAGCGTGACGCCGTGGGCCAGGAAGGCGCCGAACGATTGCCCCGCGACGCCGGTCAGACGGACCGAGATCGTGTTGTCGGGCAGACCGGCGTGGCCATAGCGCTTGGCGACCTCGCCCGAGAGCATGGCGCCCACGGTGCGGTTCACGTTGATCACCTTGCGCTCGATGACGACGGCCTGCTTGCTGTCCAGCGCGGTGGCCGAGGCGGCGATCAGGTCCTGGTCAAGCGCGGCTTCGAGGCCGTGATCCTGGGTCTGGGTCCAGTTGAGCGAAGGCCCGTCGCCCAGCGGCGCCCGATAGAGCAGCTTCGACAGGTCGATGCCCTGGGCCTTCCAGTGCGCGATCGCCTTCTTCGGCTCGAGCCGGTCGACCCGGCCGGTCATCTCCGCGATGGTGCGGAAGCCCATCTCGGCCATGATCGCGCGGAGTTCCTCGGCGACGAAGAAGAAGTAGTTGATCACGTGCTCCGGCGCGCCGGTGAAGCGCGCGCGCAGCACCGGGTCCTGGGTGGCGACGCCGACCGGGCAGGTGTTGAGGTGGCACTTGCGCATCATGATGCAGCCCGCGGCGATCAGCGGCGCCGTGGCGAAGCCGATCTCGTCGGCGCCGAGCAGGATCGCGACGGCGACGTCGCGGCCGGTGCGGATGCCGCCGTCGGCCTGCACCGCGATGCGGCTGCGCAGGTTGTTGAGCAGCAGGGTCTGCTGGGTCTCGGCCAGGCCGATCTCCCAAGGCGAACCCGCGTGGGTCAGCGAGGTCAGCGGCGAGGCGCCGGTGCCGCCTTCGTAGCCCGAGATCGTCACGTGGTCAGCGCGCGCCTTGGAAACGCCCGCGGCGACCGTGCCGACCCCGACTTCGGAGACGAGCTTGACCGAGATCCGCGCGCCCGTGTTGACGTTCTTCAGGTCGTGGATCAGCTGGGCCAGATCCTCGATCGAGTAGATGTCGTGGTGCGGCGGGGGCGAGATCAGGCCGACGCCGGGGGTCGAGTGCCGGGTGGCGCCGATGGTCTTGTCGACCTTGTCGCCCGGCAGCTGGCCGCCCTCGCCGGGCTTGGCGCCCTGGGCCATCTTGATCTGGATGTCGTCGGCATTGACCAGGTATTCGGTGGTCACGCCGAAGCGGCCGCTCGCCACCTGCTTGATCGACGAACGCATGGTGTCGCCATTGGGCAGGGGCTGGAACCGCTTGGGATCCTCGCCGCCTTCGCCGGTGTTCGACTTGCCGCCGATCCGGTTCATGGCGACTGCCAGGGTGGTGTGCGCCTCCCACGAGATCGAGCCGTAGCTCATCGCGCCGGTGGCGAAGCGCTTGACGATCTCGCTGGCGGGCTCGACCTCATCGATCGAAATCGGCTGATCGGCCGGCTTGAGCTCCATCAGGCCGCGGATGGTCAGCATCCGTTCCGACTGGTCGTTGATCGACTGGGCGAACTCCCGGTACTTTTCCGGGATGTTGCCGCGCACGGCGTGCTGCAGGCTGGCGATGTTGCCCGCCGTCCAGGCGTGCTCCTCGCCGCGCAGGCGCAGGCCGTAGATGCCGCCGACGTCCAGCATCTTCGCGTAGATCGGGTTGTCGCCATAGGCCGCGGCGTGGCGGCGCACGCTCTCCTCCGCCACTTCGACCAGGCCGACGCCCTCGATCGTGGTCGCGGTACCGGTGAAGTAGGCTTCGACGAACTCGGTGCTGAGCCCGACCGCGTCGAAGATCTGCGCGCCGCAATAGGACTGGTAGGTCGAGATGCCCATCTTGGACATGACCTTGAGGATGCCCTTGCCGACCGCCTTGACGTAGTTCTTCTTGACCGTCTTGGCGTCGAGATGCGGCAGCTTGCGGCTGCGGATGTCTTCCAGGGTCTCGAAGGCGACGTAGGGGTTCACCGCCTCCGCGCCGTAGCCCGCGAGAGCGCAGAAGTGGTGCACTTCGCGCGCTTCGCCGGTTTCGACCACCAGGCCGGTCTGCATGCGCAGGCCCTGGCGGACGAGGTGCGAGTGGACCGCGGCGGTGGCCAGCAGCGCCGGCATGGGCACGCGGTCCGGCCCCTGGGCGCGGTCCGACAGGATCAGGATGTTCTTGTCGGCGAGGACGGCTTCGGTGGCCTTCCAGCACATCTCCTTGATTGCCGCTTCGAGGCCCGCGGCCCCGGTCTCGGCGGGCCAGGTCATGTCGATGGTCTCGGTGCGGAAGGCGCCGTCGAGCGCGGCCTCGACCGAGCGGATCTTGGCGACATCGTCGTTGGTCAGGATCGGCTGGTCGACTTCCAGGCGCTTGTGGCTGCCGGCGTCGTGGCCGAGCAGGTTGGGGCGCGGGCCGACCATCGAGGTCAGGCTCATCACCAGCTCCTCGCGGATCGGGTCGATCGGCGGGTTGGTGACCTGCGCGAAGTTCTGCTTGAAATAGTCGTAGAGCAGCCGCGGTCGGTTCGAGAGCACGGCGATCGGCGTATCGGCGCCCATCGAGCCGATCGGATCGTCGCCGAGCTGCGCCATCGGCTCGAGGAACTTGGTGACGTCTTCCTGCGTGTAGCCGAACGCCTGCTGGCGATCGAGCAGGCTGCTCGTCGGCCGCGGCACGTGCGCCAGCTCGGGCTCGATATGGCCCAGGTCCTCGAGCTTGTACTGCGCCTTGTCGAGCCACTCGGCATAGGGGTGATCGTCGGCGAGGCTGGCTTTCAGCTCCTCGTCCTCGATGATGCGGCCCTGCTCGAGGTCGATCAGCAGCATGCGGCCCGGCTGCAGGCGCCACTTGCGGACGATGTCGTCCTCGGCGAACGGCAGCACGCCGCTTTCCGACGCCATGCAGACGATGTCGTCGCGGGTGATGGTGAAGCGCGCGGGCCTGAGGCCGTTGCGGTCGAGCGTGGCGCCGATCTGGCGGCCGTCGGTGAAGGCGA
>JBQCGM010000095.1:0-46658 GCA_051955585.1 Novosphingobium sp. | reverse complement strand
CACCGTCGATATAGGCGGCGATCGTCTCTTTCGGCAGGCTCATGCCCCTTCTCCCAGCAGAACCAGTAGCGCATCCCTCCCGCGCACCAGACGCGAGTTCAGGGTTCCGACCGGACAGCCGACGATTTCGGCAGCCTCCTTGTAGGAGTAGCCCTCTACCATCACGAGGAGTACGGCCTCGCGTTGCTCGTCGGGCAGCTTCCTCAGTGCCCGGTCGACATCGTGCAGTTCCGCGCTCGCCTCCTGTCCACCGCTGGCGCCGACGTTCAGGCCCGCTTCGACATCGACGAAGGTCTGCCCCCTTCGAGTCATCGAGCGGCCTTCATCGATCCAGAGATTGCGCATTATCCGATACATCCAGCTGTCGAGCCGGGTGCCCTGCTGCCACTGCACGCGGCTGCGGAGAGCCCGTTCGATCGTCATCTGGCAAAGATCGTCGGCTTCGGGCAGATTGCGCGCGAGCCCCGCCGCGAAGCGCCGCAAACGCGGCAGCAACGCCAGAAGCCCGTCCTCGAACCCGTCAGCTTGGTGTCCCGACAGTTTTCTTCGCCTTTCACGGATGAAACGACGCAGCCCGCCCGTTTCATCCATGCTCCATGATAAATCGTGTCGAAGGAAGTCATGCCAACCCGATTTGCCCCGTTTCTACTCCTCGCGGCGCTCACCGCGGCCCCAGCCGCGGCGCAGCTCGGCCTGCCTCCCGTGGGGCAGACCATGGGCGACGTACTCGATACCGCCGGGCGAGCGCTCAACCCGGCCCAAAGCGTCATCAGCGATGTCGCAGACAGCTCCATGCGACTGGCGGAGGCGCGGCTTTCGCGGCTTTCGGATCTTGTCCGCCGCAACCGCGACATATTGGAACTCGACGCACGCGGGGATCCCGCCCGGCGCGGCGAGCTGTTGCTGATGGGCGCCAGCGACGCCGAGATCGCCAGGGCCGTGGCCAGCGGCTTTACGGTACTGGGCAGCGAACGGCTCGATACGCTCGATATTGCCGTGGTCCGCCTCGGCGTGCCCGGGCGCCAATCGCTGGCGAAGGCCGAAGCGACGCTGAAGGAACTGTTGCCCCATGCGATCGTGTCGGCAGATGCCTTGCATTTCCGGTCGGGCACCGTCGCAGAGAATGCCGCCGCACCTCCCGGCCGGCTCGCGGCGGCGATCGACCAGCCCGTCGGCATGATCGATGGTGCCGCCGGCGCTTCGATCCCCATCGTCGCCAGCCGGGGCTTCGCCAAAGGCGCGCCGACGCCCAGCCATCACGGCAGCGCGGTCGCTTCGCTGCTGCGATCGGCAGGCGTACGCCGGATCGCCGTTGCCGATGTCTACGGCACCGATATCGCCGGCGGAAACGCCCTCGCGGTCGCGCGCGGACTGGACTGGCTGGTCGGGCAGCAAGCTAGCCGTGTCGTTTCAATCAGCCTCGTGGGCCCGAACAACCCACTGGTCGCCCGCGCGATAGCTGCGGCGCAGCGGCGGGGCATCTACGTCGTCGCCGCCGTGGGCAACGATGGGCCGGCGGCGCCGCCGTCATATCCTGCGTCATATCCGGGCGTCATCGCGGTGACTGCGGTCGATGGCCGGGAGCGCGCGCTGATCGAGGCAGGCCGTGCGACGCATCTCGACTATGCCGCCCCGGGCGCCGATCTCCTGGCAGCCAATGCCGCGGGCAAATGGGGCAAGGTGCGCGGCACGTCCTATGCCGTGCCTTTCGTCGCCGCCCGCGCCGCCGCCGCACTCGATCGAGGTGCAGTGATCCCGGTGCTCGACCGCGAGGCCGTCGACCTCGGCCGGAAGGGGCCTGACCCGGTATTCGGCCGCGGGCTTCTTTGCCAATCGTGCCCGCGCCGGAAATAATGGATTAAATCGCAAGGGTCTCTCGTTTCCCGATGGAGAGATGGCGCAAGCGCCCTCTCGCGACATCGAGGAAAGGAACACCCCCATGCGCACTATGATCGCACTTTCGACCGCTCTTTTGATTTCAGCCACGAACCCAGGCGCCGCTGGCGCCCAGATCCTCGGCGGCGGTGGGCTCGGCGGCGGCATTGGCGGCACAATCGGCGGCACAATCGGCGGAACGCTGCGTGGCACCGGCGACGTGGGCGGCACGCTAGACAGCGTGCGTTCCGGCACGAGCGGCACCCTTCGCGGCACCTCCTCGAGTACCGGCAGCCAGAGCGTCGACCGCAAGAGCGGCCGCGTAAAGGCCGACCGCAGAACCACGGCGAACGGCGGTGGCAACATCGCCAATTCGACCACTAGCCCGGTTTCCGCGTTGGCCTCGGGCGCCTCGGGCGACGGCAGCGTCGCCAGTTCGGGCGCTGTCGACGCGCAGCTCGTCGGCACGGACGCGGTGCGCGGCACGGTCCAGTCGGCGCGGAGGACCACCCAGAGCGCGATGTCCGCGGCGACTCCGCATGTCCGTGATGCCGCCGGTTCGGCGCAAGGTCAGGGTCAGGGGCTAATTTCGGGAACCTCGGGTCTGCTCGGCGGTTCGCTGACGGGTTCGGGCGGCGCTTCGGGCTCCGGTTCGGCGGGCGGCGCCAGCAGCCCGGTTTCGGGCTCTGTCAGTGGCTCGGGCTCGGGCAATGGCGGCTTCACCGTGACCCGCGGCATGCCCGTGCTGTCGCCCGATGGCGAACGGATCGGCCAAGTCCGCCAGGTGCTCTCGAACGCCCGCGGCGAAGCTCAGCAGTTGCTCGTCAAGGTCGACGGCCAGCTCGCCACTCTACCCGCCACGAACTTCTCGGCCAGCGGGAATGCGGTGATCTCGGCCATGGGGAAAGGCCAGATCAAACAAATCGGCAATCAACAGGAAACGGCCAAAAAACAGTAATCATCGATCTAAGTCCGGAGCGTTCACGCATGTGCGCTCCGGGCTGAAGAACATGACCTAGCCCCTTGAGGGCGCCTAACCCGTATTGCCCCACCGATGCTCTCAGCCCACGTCCATCCTCTTCGGGAGATTCGACCGGGGCATCCGGCGGCGGCGGCGATAAATTCGGATCATCTCGAAATCGCTTCTGCGCCCCGCCAAGTTTTTGGTTACGTGGAGGATTTCTTGCAGGTGAGCCCCTGCGCGCCGCCTTTTTCCAGGTGGCTGGACTGATGCCGGGCGCGGCGCCCGCACAGCCAAGCTACCGGGCAAGCCTAGCGACCTCGGCGGAACCGGCCCACGCGCTGTATCGCAGCAACCTCCGGCGCAAGCCGGCCAGCTAGATCGCCAGGATCAGCGTATCGTCGGCGCGGGGCGGCGCGGGCTGATAGCTCGGCAGCGGCTCGAAGGTCTCGTCCAGCAGTTCCGCCCCGCCGAGCCCGGCCAGCTTGAACTGACCGAGCCGGCGCTCGTCGTCGGCGCGCCAGTTCTTGCCGAGATTCAACGCACCGATGAACAGGTCGCCGTGACGTTCGAACAGCAGGTGCGGGGCCAGTCGGATGCGCTCGCCGTTATAGCGGGTCGCGACGGCTTGCTGGCGGGCAATCGCCTTCATCAGCGTGACGCGGATGTGGTCCATGGCCGATCGCGCCCTACTTCCGGCCGACCGGCACATAGTCGAGCGGCGGCTTGCGGTCACCCAACAGCGGCACATACTTGAAATTCGAACCTCGGCTGCGCTCCAGCTCGGCCTTGGCCTCGCGCAGCTTCCCGGGCTGAAGGAACAACTGCGCACCGGAGATCGCGAGGGTCTTGGCGGCAACCAATGCCCCTTCCACGCCGATCGAGCTCCCGCTGGCGGAGGCTGCCTGCCACGAATGCGGCGCGGTGCCGGGAACCCAAGTTGCGGTACCAAGGCTGGAGGTCGGCACCACCCAGCTGATGTCGCCGACATCCGATGAAGCGGAACCTTTGCGGCCGAAGTCGTACTCGCCGATCTCGGATGGCGCAGCGCGCTCGCCCGGCGGCAAGGTCTTGGTGATCTCGGCTGCGTAGCGCGCCTGCTCTGGCGTATAAGTGTAGCCGCCGACCTTGCGGAGGCTATTGTCGACCACTCGTCCGAGAGTGTCGTTCGGCAGGGTGCCGAAGGAGCCGCCGATGATTTCGACCTCCAGCTTGGTGCCCGTGGCCAGGGCCGCGCCTTCGCCCGCCTTCCTCACACGTTCGAAGATGTCGCGGGCGACCTCGGCGTTGTGGTGGCGCACGTAGTAGAAGCTCTCGGCATGGGCGGGGACGATGTTCGGCTGATCGCCGCCGTCGGTGATCGTATAATGGATTCGCGCGTCGCTCGGCACATGTTCGCGCAGATAGTTCACCGCGACGTTCTGGATTTCCACGCCGTCGAGTGCGGAGCGGCCCCGCTCCGGCGCAACCGCGGCGTGGCTGGCCACGCCGGTATAGCGGAACTTGGCCGCGATCACCGCCAGCAGGCGGCCCTGCGAGGCACCGTTGGAGCCGCTCGGATGCCAGGTGAGGACCGCGTCGACATCCTTGAAATAACCGTCGCGGACGTAATAGACCTTGGCCGCGCCGCCCTCCTCGGCCGGGGTGCCGTAGAGCCGCACCGTGCCCGGCGTGCCGCTGGCCTTGAGCCATTTGGCCAGCGCGATCGCCGCCTCGAGCGAGGCCGTGCCGAGCAGGTTGTGGCCACAGGCATGACCGGCGACGCCGCCGAGCGATTGTTCCGTAGTCCCATCGGTCTGCGACAGGCCGGGCAGAGCGTCATATTCGGCCAGAAGCGCGATCACCGGACCGCCGTTGCCATAGTTGGCGATGAAGCCGGTCGGGATGCCGTCGACGCCGGCCTCGACCTTGAACCCCGCCGAACGGAGCTGCTGCTGGAGCAGCGCCGAGCTCTTGTCCTCGTGATAGCCGACCTCGGCCCACTCCCAGATCTTGCGGGCGTTGGCGGCAAGCTGCGGCTTGCGCGCATCGATACCGGCCTGGATCGCGGCGGCATCCTTGTCGGCAAGAGGTTCGGCGTGGGCCAGCGAAGCCGAAGCAAGGGCCGCAAGCCCGAGCCCGGCGCGGACGATGTGTCGTACATTCATCGAAGGAAACTCCATGCCGCGGCTCAGAACGAGCCCGTGAGGTTGATGCCGAAGGTGCGCGGAGGGACGGTGGTGACCGTCTCGGTCGTGCCCCCCAACGTATTGCCGGCAGAAACGCGGGCAATGGTGTTGGTCAGGTTGTTGACGAAGAAGTAGACACCGTAGCGCTCGTTCTTCGCACCGATCCGCAGGTTGGCGAGAACGTATTCGCCGACCTTGCGATAGCCAGCCGCATTGGGGCGGAAGTCGGCATAGGACCGGCTGGCGTAACTGACGTCGCCGCGCACCAGGCCGCGCCAGCCCGAACCGTCGCTCAACGGGAAGTCATACTGGCCGGCGAAGCTGACGGTCAGCGGGGCGATGAACGGGACCTTATCGCCGGCGCGGGCGGTGGTAGCTGAAGGCGTGACGGTGTCGGGCACTTGATCCGCGGTCAGGCGGGCATCGGTGTAGGTTCCGTTGATATTGAAGCTCAGGCCGGGTGCGGGGTTGAGCGTTGCTTCGAGCTCGACGCCCTTGATCTTCGCCGCGCCGGCATTGCCGAGATAGAGGAAACTGCCGCTGTTGATCGAGACCTGCATATCCGACCAGTCGGTGATGTAGCCCGACAGGTTCAGGATCAGCGCGCTGCCGCCGAAGGAGGTCTTGATGCCGGCCTCGTAAGTGGTCAGCTTGTCGGGCTTGTAGGCCAGCGCCTGGGCCAGACCGAGCACCTGATTGACCCCGCCCGGACGGTAGCCGGTCGCCACTTGGCCATAGAGGAGCACGTTGTCCGCTGCTTTCCAACTGACGTTGGCCTTGTACAGCCACCCGCTGTTGCTGGTGTAGTAGTAGGCGAAGGGCGTCGGCGTCGTGCGGAGAAGGTCCAGGCCGATGATCGTGTCGCCGCCCACGGTCTTGTCATAGTTGTAGTAGCGGAAGCCGCCGGTGATCGTCAGGCCGGTGAGCGGGGTGACGGCAAGCTCGCCGAAGACCGCCTTTTGCTTCAGGAAATCGACCACGTTGCGCTGAAGCAGCGGCGCGGCGCCGATGACTTGCGAGCCGTCGGAAGCGTTGGTCCGACACCCTTCCGAGAGCACGCGAGCCCGGCGATCCTCGTAAAATCCGCCGATGGTCCACTGCAGCCAACCATTGCCGCGTGACTGCAGGCGCAATTCACTCGACCAGTCGGTAACCGATTGCGGTTGGTAATAGATTGCCGGGGTAAGGCTGGCGACATAGGCCGCGAAGTCGGTCTGACCCTGGGTCGTGTTGCAGACCGCGGCTGTGAAGTGCGTGGTGCAGGCCGCGGCCCGGAACAGCGGGGTCGGATCGCGTGTCACCAAGGTATCGCGGTCTTGGTAGCTCGTCGTCGCGACCAGGTCGGCGAAGCCCAGCTCGGCCTTGACCGACAGGGTGTAGAGCCTCTGCTTGTCGCTATAGGGCACCTGGCTGGCATTGACCGCGTTGTAGGGCCCGGCGCTGGGTGACCAGGTGCTTGCGCCGCCCTCGGTAAAGAGGAAGTGCGCCGCGCCATCGATCGTGATGCCGGGCGCGGGAGTGAAGCGGACCAGCACGCGGCCGCCGTCGCTACGCTCGGCCTTGATGCCCGTGAGGCCTAGGCCCGGGTTGTCCACCCAGCCCTCGTCCTGGCGGCGGAAGTAGACGCCGCGGATCGCCAGCACATCCTCGATGATCGGCACATTGAGCGCGGCGTTGATCTGGTAGCCCTTGCGGCCTTCCTGATTGATCGTGCCAGTAACGTCGACCAGGCCTTCGAACTTGTTGCTCGGCTTGCGGGTGACGAGGCGGATCGTGCCGCCGACCGAGCCTGCACCGTAGAGCGTGCCTTGCGGGCCCCGCAGAACTTCGATCCGCTCCAGGTCGAACAGCTTGAAGTCAGACTGGCTGCCCCCCGGATCGCTGGTCGTGCCCGGAGGTCCGGCAACCGGGGTTTCATCGTAGTAGATGCCGACCTGGGCGTCGCCGGCGCTGCGGATGCCGCGGAGCGTAATGCGGCGCTGGCCGGGGCCGCTGTCGGTAATCGTCAGGCTGGGCACGGCGCGAACGAGATCGTTGGCGGAATCGATGTTCGCGGCGCGGAGGGCGTCGTTGGAGATCGCCGTGATGCTGGCCGGAGTGTCCTGAAGCCGCGTTTCGCGCTTGAGCGCGGTAACGACGATCTCATCTCCGCCCGCCTCGCCGACCGTAGCGCCATCGGCGGCGGCGTCGGCGGCGTGGGCACTAGCGGCGGCGGACAGCAGCGAGGTGGCCAGTGCGGCGCTGGCAACGGCATTCAGCAATCTGGTCATTGGGTTTCCCTGAAGGTTCGGTTTTTGCACCGCCTTCTCAAGAACCGTGCCAAGCGATCTGCTGCTCGGATTTCCGCCGATTCGAACGGAGATGGGCCAACCTTCCCGAGTGTCAGCTGCACAAAAGTCCCAAGTCGTGGTGCGTTTTCAGCACCGTCGCAGCGCTGCGGATTTTGCAGCACCGGGCCGCGTTCGCGTTGCGCAATTGCGCACAAGCCTTGGCCGCGAGCATCGCCGGCTTGGGCCGCAAGCACCCACCGGCTTGCGATTTCGCGCCGCTGGCACGGCTCATGCTTTCTCCCAGGCACATTCGGGAGTTCCAAGCGCATGACCATCGAATTTTTCGCCCGCCTGCCACTCCACGGCGAGACCCAGTACATCCCTGGCGACAACCGCAACCGCGGCGACTGGAACCGCCAGCCGGCACTCAGCACAGGCGCGGCGTCCTCCTTCGAGGTGGGCGACGACTTCGGCTATGTCGACTATCTCTCGCAGGTCGCCCGCGCGGCGGAGATCAACGGCTTCTCCGGCGCCCTGCTGGTCAACGCGCCGTTCGGCGAGGAGCCATGGATGATCTCGGCGGCCTTGGCGCGCGAAACCAAGCGACTGAAGTTCGTCGATGCCTTCCACCCCGGTCACTTCAGCCCCTGGCAGGCGACACAGATGGCGGCGACCTTCCAGCGCTTCAGCGGCGGCCGGCTGGTCTGGAACATCATCCAGGGCGGTTCGGACGGCCTCCTCCGCACGATCGGCGAGCAGGTGCCCCACGACGAGCGCTACCTTCGTGCGATCGAGTTCCTCGACCTGGTCAAGGGCTTCTGGGCCAACGAGAGCTTCCATTACGAAGGCAAGTTCTACCAGGCCCACGGCGGCGGCCTGCGCGGCCCGTTGGCGCGCGCGCCGATCCCGACGATCTGCTCGGCCGGCGCCTCGGACGGCGCCAAGGAGCTGGCCGCCAAGCATTCCGACTATTATCTCGTCCTGGCGGAATCGCCCGAATACGTCGCCCGCAACATCGCCGAGGTGAAGGAACGCGCCGCGAAGTACGGCCGAGCGGACCAGATCAAGTTCGGCGTTTCGGTCGATGCTATCGCCCGCGAAACCGACGAGGCGGCCTATGCCGAAGCCAAGCGCTTCTTCGACGAGGGCGTGAAGGCCGGCACGGTCAAGCTCGCCGCCGAGCGCTCGGCCCAAATGTCCGACACCAACCGCGCCCGCTACGAGCGCTACAACGGCCGCGAAGTGAATGACTTTGACGATCTCTTCGTCGAGCCGCACCTGTGGGGAGGTTTCGGCTACATCGGCATTCCACCAGGCTTCGCCTTCGTTGGCTCTTACCAGAACGTCGCCGCCAAGATCCGCCAATTCGCCGATCTCGGCCTCGATTGGTTCTTCCTCAACGGTTACCCCCACCTCGAAGAAATCTACCGCCTCGGCGAGCACGTAATCCCCAAGTTCCACGCACCCAAGCTGGCCGCGGTCGGCGATCAGGCGATCCCGCTCGTCTCCGGCGGTGGCCTCGCCGCGCGCGGCAACGCCTAAGGTGCGGGCAATGACGGATCAGGTCACCCGGCGCGGGCTGCTCGGCGGGGCCGGCGCGACGCTGCTTCTGGCCAGCTGCGGCAAGGAAAGCTCGAGCGCGCCCAAGGAGGCCCGACCGGGCGGCAAGCTGCGCCTTGGCATCGTCGACGGCGAGCGCGCGGGCAACCTCGATGCGCACAAGCCGCTCGGGCTCGGTTCCACGATCCGCGGCTTCGCGATGTATTCCAAGCTCTGGGAATGGGGCGAGGACATGCTGCCACGCCTGGCCCTGGCCGAGTTCGCCGAGGCGAACGCAACCGCCAGTGCCTGGGACATCCGGTTGAAGCCCGGCCTGGAATTCCACCACGGCAAGACGATCACCGCCGACGACGTGATCTTCTCGATCCGCCGCCTGACCGACCCGACGCTCGCTTCGCCCTACAGCGCGTTGGTCTCGCCGGTCGACCGCGACGGCGTGCGGAAACTCGACGAGCGCACCGTGCGCATCCCGATCAAGACGGGTTCGGGCTTCGTCGCCCTCCCCGAAACCTGGACCAATTTCGGCGCCATCGTGCCGACCGATTACCATCCCGTGACCAATCCAGTCGGTGCCGGTCCGTACAAGATCAACGACTTCCAGCCCGGGCGCTCGGCGACCTTCGCCAAGTTCGCCAACTACTTCAAGCCGGGCAAGCCCTATGTCGACGAGCTCGAAATCCTCGAGTTCAAGGACCATACCGCGCGCGTCGCGGCGCTGCTGGCCGGGCAGATCGACCTGGCCAACGGCATCCTGCCCGAACATGCCGCGCTGGTGCGCCAGGACGCGCGGGCCAGCATCCTCGTTTCCAAGACCAACGGCTGGCAGTCGTTCGACATGAACACCAAGATCGGCCCCTTCGTGGACGAGCGCGTGCGCCGCGCCTTCCGCCTCATTGCCGACCGCGAGGAACTGGTGCGCCGCGCACTCCAGGGAGAAGGACGGATCGGCAACGATCTCTACGCGCCGCAGGACCCGACCTTCGACAAGTCGATCGCCCAGCGCGTCCAAGATCTGGACGAGGCGCGCAGCCTACTCCGCTCGGCGGGCCACGAGAACCTGGCCACCGAACTGGTCGTCGGCCCGAACTATCCCGCCGCCGCACAGGTTTTCGCCGAGCAGGCCCGCAAGGCCGGCGTTACGCTGAAGTTGCGCCAGGTCGATGCCGCAACCTTCCAAGGCCCCGCGCGACGGTCCTGGGCGATCAGCACCGGCGGGACGCTCGGGGTGCCCTGGCTGGCCTCGGCGCTCCATACCGACGCGCCGACCTCGGTCGCCAACAAGACCAACTTCGACGACCCCAAGTTCGCCGAGCTGTTCGAGGCCGCCTTGTCCGAGCCCGACCTCGCCCGCCGATCCGCGCTGGTCCACCAGGCACAGGCCATCCAGCACGAGCGCGGCGGGATCCTGCTCTGGGGCTTCACCAACACGCTCGACGGGATCGGGCCGAAAGTGGGCGGCGCGAAGGCGGAACAGACGCTCTTCCCGACCTGGCGCTTCGAAAACCTCTGGGTCTGACCCGAACTGTGCAGCAGGGCCGCAGCGATCTGCTGATTTTGCAGCAGAGATCCGAGGCCCATCCACCGGAAAGCGCTGAATTCCGACACTGGCACGCCCGTTGCTTTGCAGCGGATGGACAACGGAAGTTTCGATGACCGATCACATAATCCCGATCGGCGGCGCAGCGCACCAGCTCGACCGCCTTTGGTTCACCCGCTGCCCGGTGCCGACCGCCTCGGGCGTGGCCCATGCGCTCGGCTGGCTGCGCGACGAGTTCGCCCGCGACGGCCTGCGTGTCGATGCCTTGCAGGACGTGCCCCGCGCCCAGCGCGGACTGGGTGACGACCACCGCCTGCCCGGCCTGTTCCGCGAAGGCGGCAACATCCCCGCTCTCGCCGCACGCGCCAAGGGCGCGCCCACCCGCTTGATCGGCCTGACCTGGATCGAGGAGTGGCAGGCGATCCTGGTGCGTCCGGAGACCGGCCCGATCGATCCGGTCCAACTCAAGGATCTGCGGATCGCCTTGCCCGCCTATGCCGAGACGCGCGGCTCCAGCATCGCCCGGGGCATGTCGTTGGCCGGGATCAAGGGCGCCATCGGCATCGCCGGCCTGACGCTCGACGACGTGACCTTCATCGACGTGCCCCTTCATCCGCGCCACGACGATTCCGCGATCAACCTGGCCCAGCTGTGGTCGGGGATCGACGCTCTGGTCGCCGGCAAGGTCGACGCGGTCTACGTCAAGGGCGCCTCGGCTGTCGACGCCGCCACCCGCGCCGGCGTGGTCGTGGGTATCGACCTCGACGCCTATCCCAGCCGCCTGACCCGGGTGAACAACGGCACGCCGAGGCCGATCACAGTCCACCAGGACCTGCTCGACAATCACTTCGACCTGGTCGTCCGCTTCCTGGAAGTTACGCTGCGTGCTGCCGACTGGGCCTCGGACAACCTGCCCGCCCTCCAGGCGATCCTGCAGGACGAGACCTATGCCCAGGCGGTCGGGGTCGAGACGGCCTACCGCAACAACTTTCACCGCACGCTGCACCCGAGCCTGTCGGACGAGCGGGTCGACCTGCTCAGGCGTCAGGCCAACTTCCTCTGGCTGCACGGCTTCCTCGAGCACGCGGTGGACGTCGACACCTGGATCGACCGCCGCCCGATCGAGGCCGCCCTCGCCCGCACTCGCGCCGAAGCTGCCTGATTTTCTGAAAGGAACCGACCATGGCCACCGCTGCCCAAGTCAACGACAATCTGAACTCCGCCGTCACCGATTTCGCCCAGGAATCGCTGAAGCTCGCCGCGGACATCTTCCGCGCCTACCGCCAGGTTGGCACGCTCACCGCCAACGGCACGGTCGGCTTCATCGAGCGCGTGCCTGGCGAGGATAAGGTCATCTCGATCAGCCTGCCGCATCCCTTCGACCACGACAAGCCGCTCGACTATTCGGTCACCGGCCTCGACGGCACCGCCTTCCGCGGCCGCGCCAACGGGCGCTATCTCAAGGTCTTCAACGCCCATGAGACGATCACCTCGCTGAGCCACGTCCACACCCCCAGCCTCGGCGCCTGGGCTCAGACGCACCGCTCACTGCCGATCAGCTACGTCCCGGTCCAGCGGTTCCACCTCGCCCGCGAACTGCCGGTCTACATCGATCGCCGCCAGGACGAGCAAGACTTCATCTTGGAAAAGCTGGCCGAGAACCCCTTCATCCCAGCGATCATCGAGGCCAACGGCGGCGCGACCGTCTGGGGCTGGAAGGGCCTGCGCGACCTGGGCGAGTTCATCCTCCTGCTGGAAGAAGGCGCCGATATCCAGATCCGCGCCGAAGCCATCGGCGGCAGCCGCACCTACGGCCCGGGGGTACTGCGCCAGCAGTGGAAGATGTCCAAGCGCTACGACGAGGCCCTGGGCCTCGGCCTGCTGCCCGTCACCGACGTCTACTGAGCATGCTCGACCGGCGTTCCCTTCTCCTTGCCGGCGGCGGCGCGCTCCTCGCCGGGCTGGCCGGATGCGGTCGCGATCCTCAGGGCGCGGCCGCTGGCGGCAAGCCGCAGCGCGGCGGGCTGCTCCGCGTTGGCACGATCGAGGCCACCCAGTCGGGCAACCTCGACGTCCACAAGCCGGTCGGCGCGGGAGTCATCCGCGGCTGGGCACTCTACGCCAAGCTGTGGGAATGGACCCGCGAGAACACGCCGCGGTTGGCCCTGGCGGACTTCTCCGAAGTCGCCTCGGACGGCCTCAGCCTAACGGTCCGGCTCAAAAAGGGGCTGGAATTCCACCACGGCAAGACGATCACCGCCGACGACGTGATCCACTCGATCCGCCGCCTCAGCGATCCTGAACTCGCTTCGCCCTATGCGGCGCTGGTCTCGCCGGTGGACCGGGACCGGATCGACAAGCTCGACGATCTGACGATCCGCATCCATGCCAAGGAGGGCCAAGGCCTGGTCGCCCTGCCCGAGACCTGGATCTCCTTCGGCGGCATCGTGCCGACCGACTATCATCCGGTGACCAATCCGGTCGGCGCCGGCCCCTTCCGCCTCAAGAAGTTCACGCCGGGCCAGCGCTCGCAGTTCACCCGGTTCGAAAACTACTACAAGCCCGGCCAGCCCTATCTCGACGAACTCGAGATCGTCGAATTCGGCGATCAGACGGCGCGGGCCTATGCCCTGCAGTCCGGCCAGATCGACCTGGCCGACCTCGTTCCCGCGGAGCAATCGCGTCTCCTGCGGGCGAGCCCGGGCGTTCAAGTGGTCGTTTCTCCGACCAACAACACCCAGTCGTTCGACATGAATGTCCTCGACCCCGTGTTCCGGGATGTCCGGGTCCGGCAAGCCTTTCGGCTGGCGGTCGACCGCCAGGACCTGGTCAGGCGCGCACTCCACGGCGAAGGCACGATCGGCAACGACCTCTACGGGCCCGACGATCCAACCTACGACCGCTCGATCGCCCAGCGCCCCTACGATCCCGACCGGGCCCGCGCCCTGCTCAAGGCGGCAGGGGCCGAAGGCCTCGCGACCACGATCACCACGCCCGCGGGCGCAGCGGCCGGGGCCGCGCTGGTCTTTGCGGAGCAGCTCAAGAAGATCGGCGTCGAACTGAAGGTCCAGCAGGTCGACACCGCAGCCTTCAACGGCCCGCTCAAGAACCAGCGATCGATCAGCACCGGCGGCATCCCCGCCCGGGGCTTCCTGCCCAGCGCGCTGCACTACGATGCGCCGACCGCGACCAGCAACCGCACCAACTTCGCCGATCCGCGCTTCGGCGCACTGATCAACGAAGCCCTGCGCCAGCCGGACCTGACGAAGCGAGCGCCCCTCGTCCACGAGGCCCAGGCAATCCAGTACGAGCGCGGCAGCCTGGTGATCTGGGGCTTCAACCACGTCCGCGCGGCGGCTGGCGAAAAGGTCGGCGGCGTCCAGGCCGAGAAGACCCAGTTCGCCGGCTGGCGCTTCGACGAATTCTGGCGGCGAGACACCTGATGGCGACAGTCTATTCCCCGGCCCTGGCGGCACCTCAGGCGCCCCTGCAGCCCGATCCGCAGGCCGAGCCGGAAGCGGAGGCTTCCGCGCCGCACCGGACCCTCCTGCCATCTTGGCTGCCCTGGCTCGGCGGACGGCTGCTCTCAGGGCTCGCCACGGCCTTTGTGATCTCGATCCTGGTCTTCGGGGCAACCCAGGCGCTTCCTTCCGACCCCGCTCGCGTGATTCTCGGCCCCGACGCGACCGAGGCGAGCATCGCCACGCTCCAGCGCCAGCTCGGTCTCGACAAGCCGATCCCCGAACAATACGCCAACTGGGCAGGCCGGGCCCTGCACGGCGATTTCGGGGCCTCGCTCGATTCCAACCAGCCCGCAGGGCAGATCGTGGGCGACCGCTTCGGCAATTCGGCGGCGCTGATGATCCTGGTGCTGCTCGCGGCGGTGCCGCTGGCCTTCTTTGGCGGCGTTGCCCTGGCCGTCCGCCGCGACAGCCGGATCGACCGCTGGGCAATGAACACGATCATCGCCTTCAAGGCCCTACCCGGCTTCGTCCTCGGGATCGGGCTGATCCTGCTGTTTTCGACTTCGGTGTTCCAGCTGTTGCCCGCGGTCTCGCTGCTCGATCCGGCCAGGTCGCCGTTCCTCCAGCCCCTCTATCTCGCCCTGCCGCTGCTGACGCTGGTGCTGACCGTCGTGCCCTTCCTGCTTCGCCTGGTCCGCTCGGCGATGATCGAGGTGCTGGAAACCGACTACGTCACCGCCGCCCGCCTGCGCGGCATTCCCGAGCGCCGGATCATCTGGCGCCACGCCGTGCCGAACGCCCTGATTCCTGCGATCCAGGGCATCGCCATGACCGCTCGGATGCTGCTGGGCGGCGCGGTGATCGTCGAGGTCGTGTTCAGCTATCCCGGTATCGGCAATGCGCTCAACAGCGCGATCGAGCTGCGCGACGTGCCGATGATCCAGGCGATCACCTTGCTGATGGCCGTGGCGGTCGTCGCGGTGAACCTGATCGCCGACGTGGCGACCGTGCTCGCCACCCCCAAGCTTCGCACCTCGGAGCGGCCGCGCATCCATCCCGGTACCCGGGCCAAGCTCAAGCTGAAGGCAGGCGGCGTATGACCGTGCTTTCGCTGCTCCGCGCCAATCCGCAGGTACGCCTCGGCTTCGGGCTAGCCGCTACGGTGGCGCTCCTCGCCCTGCTCGGGCCGTTCGCGGCGCCACAGGGTCCGCAGGCGCTGGTCGGGCCCACCTATGGCTTGCCCGGGACCGGAGCCCCGCTCGGCTACGACTACCTCGGCCGCGATGTCTGGTCACGGCTGCTGAGCGGCGGACTGTCCGTGCTCTGGATGAGCTTCGCCGCCTCGGCCATCGCTCTTGCGGTAGGTGCCGTCGTCGGCATCGGCGCGGGCCTCTCTCGCAAGTGGTTCGACCATAGCGTGGTCTGGGGCACCGACGTGCTGCTGGCCTTCCCCGACCTTATCCTGGTCCTGCTGGTCGTCTCGATGCTCGGCCGCGAGCCCTGGCTGATCGTACTGACCGTCGCGATTTCCTTCGTGCCCGGCGTGATCCGCCTGGCCCGCGGCGTGACCCTGGGCGTGGTCTCCCAGGAATACGTCGAATCCGCCCGCTTGCTTGGCTATTCGTCACGCCGCATCGTCCTGCGCGAAGTCTTGCCCAACGTCGCCACTCCGCTGCTCGTCCACCTCGGCATCATGCTGACCTGGGCCATCGGCATGCTGTCGGGCCTCAGCTTCCTCGGCTACGGCGTTGCGCCGCCGGCCGCCGACTGGGGCCTGATGATCAACGAGAACCGTGCCGGACTGATGATCCAGCCCTGGGCGGTCCTCGCGCCCATTGCAGCGATCGCGCTGTTCGCGCTCGGCACCAACCTGATCGCGGAAGGCGCCTCGCGCGCCGGAGCGAGGATCGGAACCCGCAAGGTGCGCACGGCCAAGCGCTCGCTGATGCGCACGCTCAAGCGCCGGCGGCAGGAGCAAACCCGATGACAGTCGTTCCGATCTCCAACGCCCTGCTCCAGGTCCGCGACCTGGCGGTAACCCTGAGCGAAAACGGAGCGGCGATTGTCGCCGACGTCGCCTTTTCGGTCCAACCGGGCGAGATTCTAGGCATCGTCGGCGAAAGCGGCTCGGGCAAGACCTCGATCGCCACGGCCCTGCTCGGTGACGCCCGCGCCGGCGCGGTGATCGCCGGCGGCTCGATCCTGGTCGATGGCCGCGACATCCTGGCCCTGTCGGAGCAGGAGCGCCAGAAGGTGCGTGGCCCGGTGATCGCCCATGTCGCGCAAGACCCGGCCTTGGCGCTCAACCCGATGCTGCGGATCGGCTCGCAGCTCGAGGAATTGCTCCTGGTCCATGCCCCCGAACTCGACGGGGCCGCCCGCCGGATCCGCATCGCCGAGGCCGCCGCGGACGTCGGCCTGCCAGGCGACGCCGAGTTTCTCCGGCGCTTCCCTCACCAGCTTTCGGGCGGTCAGCAGCAGCGCGTCCTCCTCGCCCTCGCCGTCCTGCTGCGACCCAAGCTGATCGTGCTGGACGAACCGACCACCGCGCTCGACGTCTCGACCCAGGCGCGCGTCCTGCGCACCCTGCGCGCGCTATGCCGCACCCGCGGGATCGGTGCGATCTACGTCAGCCACGACTTGGCCGTGGTAGGCGAGCTGGTCGACCGCGTGATCGTGCTCTATGCTGGCCGCGTAGTCGAGCAAGGCACGCGCGACCAGATCTTCGATCGCCCGGTCCACCCCTATACCCGGGGGCTGCTCGGCGCCGTCCCCGATATCGTTGGCACGCGGCCGGTGAGGCCGATCCCCGGTCATGCCCCAGCGCTGAACGAGCGCCCGCTGGGCTGCGCTTTCGCCCCCCGCTGCGCGCAAGCTTCCGAGCTTTGCGCCACCCAGCCCGCGCTGGTGGATATCGGCGAAAGGCGCCTGACGGCGTGCCACCATCCTTTCCGCGATCAGCTCATCCCCGCTGCAATCCCGCAGCGCCCCATTCCGGGTCCCACCCCTGGCCCCGAAGAGGCGATCCTCGCCCGGATCGACAAGGTCAACGCTTCCTACGGCAGCAATCAGGTCCTGTTCGACGTGGCCCTCGACCTGCCCGAGGGACGTTGCACCGCCCTGGTCGGCGAAAGCGGCTCGGGCAAGACCACCCTCGCCCGCTCGCTGGTTGGTTTGGTCGACGGAGTAGAAGGCGGCTTCGACTATGCAGGCTCGCCGATCGTGCTGTCGGGCGGCCGGACCCGCGAGCAACGGCGCAAGATCCAGTACATTTTCCAGAATCCCTACCGTGCGCTCAATCCGCGCCATACCGTGCGGGAAATCCTGACGACGGCCGTGCGGCATTTCTTCCCAATGTCGAAGGCCGCAGCGCAGGCCGAAGTCAACGCAGTGCTGGAGAAGGTGGCATTGCCGCCCAAGCTCGCCGGTCGCTACGCCCGCGAGCTTTCGGGCGGCGAGCGCCAGCGCGTCGCCATCGCCCGTGCGCTGATCTGCCGGCCCGAACTGCTGATCTGCGACGAGATCACGTCGGCGCTCGACGTTTCGGTCCAGGCCGCGATCCTCGACCTGCTGCGAGATCTCCAGCAGCAGGAGAACCTCACCGTGCTGTTCGTGACCCACGACCTTGGCGTGGTTCGGGCGATGGCCGACTACGTGGCAGTGCTCCAGCACGGCGAGATCGTCGAGCACGGCTCGGTTGACCGTGTCCTCGACGCGCCGGATCACGACTACACGCGTTCGCTGGTCGCGGATTCGCCGCGGCTCCGCGCGGAAGCGGCGTGACGGCCGCAGCCGCGGGTCGTCTGACCGGCCGCCCCGAACCGCGGAGCCCAGCCATGCGCGACAAGATCCTCAAGTTCGAGATATCTTCGCAGCTGGCGGTGCGGGCACGAAGCTTCATCTTCTCCGATCCACGCTCCAAGGCGCTGCTGCCGTTGATCGAACGGACCGCGCCGAGCAACGCCTCGATCCTGATCACGGGTGAGACCGGCACCGGAAAGGAACTCGTCGCGCGCTACGTTCATCAGTTGAGCGGCCGCGGCGACCGGCCTTTCGTGGCAATCAACTGCGGCGCCTTCTCGGAAACTCTGATCGAAAGCGAACTGTTCGGCCACGAGCGCGGCGCCTTCACCGGCGCGCACAATGCCCGCGAGGGCTGGTTCGAGGCGGCCAACGGCGGCACCCTGTTTCTCGATGAGGTAGGCGATCTGCCTTACACCCTCCAAGTGAAACTGCTGCGCGTGCTGCAAGAACGCGAAGTCGTACGGGTCGGCGCACGGCGCCCGATTTCGCTCGACTTCCGCCTGATCGCCGCGACCAACGTCGATCTGCGCACCGCAGTGAGCGCAGGCAAATTCCGTGAGGATCTCTACTACCGCCTCGGTGTCGTCACTCTGCCACTTCTTCCGTTGCGCCAGCGTCGCGCCGACATCCTGCCCTTGGCGCGTCATTTCCTGACCGTATACTCGCCGGCAGTCCAGTTGAGCCCCGCCGCCGAAGAAACCCTGTTCAATCACTCTTGGCCCGGCAACATCCGCGAGTTGGAGAACGTCGTCCAGCGCGCTGCTCTGGTCTGCTCCGACGAGATGGTCGTGCCTGCCCACCTCGGCCTCTCGTCCGTCTCCGCACCATTCGAACTTGCGGCCAAAGGGCTCGAGGCGATCCCGGAAATCGTAAGCCTGGCCATCGAACAAGGCGAGCCCCGCCTGCTCGACCGGATGATCGATGCCGCCGTCAACAAGGCTTTCACCCTGGCGGGTCGCAACCAGGTCCGCACCGCACAGTCGCTCGGCATCACGCGCAACGTCGTCCGGACCTATCTCAAGAATGCGGGCCTGCTCGCCGCCGGCGAACCGGACCCATCTTCCGACTAGGCCGCCGATCCCACTAGCTCCAGATCGTCGTCGGCCCCGCTCTGCTGGCGGTAGGCCTCGTAGAGCGCCGCATACGATCCGTTCAACTCCACGAGTTCAGCATGAGTGCCGAGTTCGACCACCCGTCCCCGATGCATCACCGCGATCCGATCGGCGTCGCGGATCGTCGCCAGGCGGTGGGCGATGACGATCGCCGTACGCCCTTCGTAAAGCTGGCGCAGTGCCTTCTGGATCGTGCGTTCGGTATGGACGTCCACCGCCGAAGTGGCCTCGTCCAGCACCAACACGGCCGGGTTCGTCAGGTAGGCGCGCACTAGGCAGACGAGCTGGCGCTGGCCGTGGCTGAGCCCTGCACCGAGTTGGCCGACCGGCGTGTGATAGCCGCGCGGCAGGCGTTCCAACACCTCGTGCGCGCCGAGCGCGCGGGCCGCCTCGATCAGTTCCTCGTCGCCCGCGCCGGGCTTGGCGAGACGCAGGTTGTCGAGCACAGAGCCGCTGAACAGCACGTTGTCCTGAAGCACGACCCCGACATGGCGGCGCAGGTCGGCCTGGCGCATCGAACGAACATCGACCCCGTCGAGCAGGACCGAACCGCCGCGCGCTTCGTAGAAGCGGGTCAGCAGTTGGACCAGCGTCGACTTACCGTGTCCCGTCGCCCCCACCACGGCGACGACCTCGCCCGCCGGAATATGCAGCGACAGGTCGTGAAGCACCTGGGGAAGGTGCGGACCATAGGCGAAGTCCACCCCGCGGAATTCGACCTCGCCGCGCAGTTCGGGCACCTCGGCCGGGCTCTCCGGGTCGACGATCTCAGGCTGCGTGTCCATCAGCAGGAAAATCCGCTGCGCCGAGGCACTGCCCGCGGCATAGCGCTCGAACAGATCGTTGAGCTCCTGGATCGGGCCGAGGAACTGGTTCACGTAGAACAGGCTCTGGGCCAGTTCGCCTAGCGTCATCTGCCCGCGCAGCAGGCTATAGCTGCCGACCAGCAGGAGCAGCGACAGGCCGACTGCATTGAGCAGGCCGCTCAAGGGGGCGAACCAGCCCGAACGCATGTTGCCCCGGACCAGCGAGCCGTCGAAGTCGGCCAGAAGTTCGCGATAACGGCTCTGGTTGGGCTCTTCGCGCACTAGCTGCTGGATCATGCGCACGCCCGAAACCGTCTCGACCAGGTGCGAAGTGAAGCGGCTGCGGTTCTCGGCGACCACCGCCCAGGATCGCTGCGAGACGCGGTTGAACAACCAGATGCCGAGGATCAGCGGCGGTATGATCGTCGCGACCGCGAGCAGCAACGAGGGCGAAATCAGCCAAAGCATCAGGGTGGCACCGCCGCAGCGGAGCACGGCACCGAGCGCTTCGGGCGGCCCCTGGACAAGCATCGCTTCCAGCGCGTCGACATCGCGGTCGGCACGGCTGAGGATGCGGCCGGCCTTGGTGCGGTCGAAATAGCCGACGCTGAGCGCCTGGATATGGGTAAATATCCGCACGCGCAGTTCATTGAGCACGCGCATTGCCGCTGCGCCGGAGAAGTAGCTCGATACCCCTGCCAACACGAAGCGCGCGAGCCAGGTCGCCCCCAGGCCGAGACTAAGCCACAGCAGCAGCCCTTCGTCGAGCGTCCAGCCGTGGTCGCTGCGGATCAGGCCGTGGTCGATCAGTTGGCCGACGAACCAAGGCCGCAGGAACACGACCGCGGCGAGCACGACTTCCAGCACCAGGACGGCGGCGATCGAGCCCTTAACCGGGCTCAACAGCGGCAATAGGCGTCGGAACATGCTTCGGTCGAGCGCATGCTTGGCCAGCATCTCCTCGATCTCGATGTCGGAGAGGACCTTTTGACGGTTAGGCGGCGGCATCTTCGATTCCCAACAGATCGCGGTAGAGCGGCCATGCGGAAAGCCGGCCGTGGGTGCCTTCCGCGGCGATCCTCCCGCCGACGAGCACGGCGACACGGTCGGCCTGAAGGACCGACGAAAGCTTGCTGGTGACGAGCAGTACCGTGACTCGGCCGCCGTGCGGACGGCGCAGGCCGCGGATGTTGCGCAGCACCTCGCGCTCGGTAACGGCGTCGAGCGCGCTGGTCGCGTCGTCGAGCACCAGGATGTCGGGCGCGCTGAGCAGGGCGCGAGCCAGACACAGGCGCTGGCGCTGGCCGCCCGAAAGGGTGACGCCGCGATCGCCGATGCGGGTTTCCAGTCCCTCGGGCAGCAGGTCCAACAGTTCCCCCGCCCCGGCCAACCGCAATGCCTCGATCAAGGCGCCGTCGTCGGCCTCGGGCGCGGCTGCACGCAGATTGGCGGCGAGCGTGTCCGAGAAGAGAAAGATATCTTGCGGCACGACATGGACCCGTCCCCGTAGGCCATCCAGCGCCAGGCCGCGCACATCGTGCCAGCCCAGCGCCTCGGAACCCAGCAGGACGGCGCCGCCGTCGACATCGGCCAGGCGCGGCAGCAGCGCCGCGAGCGAGCTCTTGCCCGATCCGGTGGCCCCGATCAGCGCGACGATCTCACCAGGCGAAACGGCCAGGTCGCAATGTTCGAGCACGCTGGTGTCGCCGTCCGATGCGCGCAGGGTCACGTCCTCGAGCCGAAAGCCGAGCGTGCCCTCGGGCAAGGCCGCATTGCCGCTGCGGATCGCTGGGCGGGCATCGAGCAGGTCCCAGATCCGCGCCGCCGAAGACCGCGCATCGGCGAAGACGCGCATGACCCGGCCGATAGCCTCGATGCGGAAGACCAGCGTCGTCGCGATCAGCAGCGAGGAGACGAGTCCTCCCACGTCGAGCTCGCCGCGCGCCACCAGGTGGGCGCCGTAGGCAAGGATCCAGACGTGGCCCAGCGCGACGATCGCCTGGGGGATCGGAATGCGCGCGCTGCTCCAGGCGAGCGCCTCACGCGATTGCTCGAGGAAGAAATCGACGTGGCCGCGGAACTTGGTGATCCGCCCCAGCTCGAGCCGGAAGGACTTGATCACGCGGACACCGTTGATCCCCTCGGACAGGTCCTGATTGACGAGGTCGTAGGCATCGCTGACATTCCGGTCGAGCACGACCAAGCTGTCGGTCTGGCGCAGGAAGATCGCGCAGCCCAGCGCCGTCAGCAGCAGCGGCACTATGCCGAGGCGCCAATCGTACCAGAACAGCAGGCCCATGGCCGCCGAGACGATCAGGGCCGTCTCCACCATCTGCCGCCAGAAGGCGACCAGAGCATCGCGCAACTTGTCGGAATCGCGGGTCGTCCGAGTGACCAGCTCGCCCATGCCGTGACTGCCGTGATAGCCGAGATGGAGCGACTGGACCTGGACCAGAATCTTCTCGCGCAGGTTCGAGAGCAGTCCCTGGCTCGCGCGGATCGAGCACATCCCCGAGACATATTGCAGCACCCCGCGCCCCAGGGCTACCGAGACCAGCAAGACGGCCCAGTGCCAAGCGGCGCCCGCATCGATCGAACCATCCGGCAACAACCGCGCGCCGTCGCCTTTGCCCACGGCGTTGAGCGCCTGGCCGACCAGCCACTGCTGCCAGGCCAGGCTCAGGTGGACCACTACGAACAGCACCATCGTGGCCGAAAACAGCCAGGGCAGCTCGCGATAGAGCGCGAGGCTGCGCAGCAGCGGATGAGCGGCCAGTGAGGATCGCCCAGCCATCTGGGAATTCGGCGACTTGGACATGCCCATGATTAGGTGACCGGGGCCTGGATGAAGACGCGGTTGTATTCGCCCGGCGGGATACCGTTCAGATGGTAGTTTCCGACGTGATGCAGCCGCCAGCGGATCGGATCGTGCGTCGTGTGGACGCGGGCATTGGCCCAGAACCGGTCGAGGTTGAACTTGCGGTAGGAGGCGCTGGCGCCGAGCAGCGAGAACATGTCGCTGCCGATCCAGATCGAGGCTTGGTCGGCCTTGGCCCGCGCGCTGGCGACGCTGAGGATCAGCTCGTCCTCCAGTGCCTCTGGCTGGCCCTCGGCAATGTAGCGGTCGTACAGTTCCGAGGCATCGCGTAGCAGCGATTCCGCGACGCGGACGGCGATCGCATAGTCGCCAATGCGGCGGATGATCATCGGCTCCAGCGCGGCTTTCTCGACTTCGGCATCGATCCACACGTTCGCATTGTTGCGCAGGTAGTGGATCGCCGCGTCGAACGCACCGCGGGCGATGCCGGCGTCGATCGCCGCGTGCATGATCTGGGCATAGGTCAACCCGGTGCGCTCGGGCCGGCCCTGCGGCGCGGCGCCCGGCGGCGGGAGGTTCTCGGCGGTGAGGACCAGGTTCTCGAACCGCACGCCGCCGCTCATCGAATGGCGCTGGCCGAAGGAGTGCCAATCGTCGTCGAGGAAGACGCCCGGCGTGTCGCGGTGAACGACGAAGCTTATCGATCCTTCATCGGTCTTGGCCGAGGAGAAGATCCATTCCGCCAGGAATGAGCCGGTCGCATAGAACTTCGCGCCGTTGACCACCCAGTCGCCCTCGGCGTTGCGCACCGCGGCGGTCTTGGTGTCGAACTTGGTCTTGCCGCCGGTCTCGGCCGCAGCATGGCCCAGGCGCTTGCCCGCCAGGACGTCGCGGATGATCCGATCGCGAGTCGCATCGGCCGGACGGCGGATGAGGCCGCGCAGCATCATGTTGTTGATCTGGACGAGTTGGCCGACGCCGCCGTCCGCCGCCGAGATGATCCGCACGATCTCGACGATGGTCGAGATCGAGGCGCCGATTCCGCCGAGCTCGCGCGGCACCGCGACCGCGGTGATGCCTGAACGGGCGAGGATCTCGGCCTGCGCGTAGGGCACCTCCTTGCGCCCGGCCGGATCGGCGGAAAGCGCGGCGATCTGCGCGGCCGCCTGGTGCGCCGCGGCGATGGCCGAAGCTTCGTCGGAGAGGGTCGGGTAGTCGGGAAGGGGGGCCAGGGTGGCCTGCTCGAGGCTCATGACGCCGTGATCTCCTTTGCGGCGCCACTTGCGGCGCTCTGGCTGTTCGTTGCTAGAGCGATCTCCTGCTGGCGCAGGCGCGCGGCGCGCCCGTACTCGTCGGGCGGGACGCCGTTCAGGTAATAGTTGCCGACGTGATAAATCCGCCAGCGGATCGGATCGTGGGTGGTATGGACGCGGGCGTCGGCCCAGTAGCGGGCCAGGTTCCACCTATCGAGCGTGGAGTTCGCTCCGGTCAGGGCGAACAAGTCGCTGCCGACGAAGAGCGAGGCCTCGTCCGCCTGGGCGCGCGCCGTGGCGACCGCCAGGATGAGCTCATCCTCCAGCTCGCGGCTCGACGGATCGGCCTTGAACCTGTCGAACGTCCGCGCGGCGTAGCCTAGCGCCGATTCCGCCGCGCGGACCGCGACGGCATATTCGCCGATCTGCCGGATGGTATGGTGTTCCTCCGCGGCACGCTCGACCTGGGCCTCTGCCCAGGGGCGCATGTTGTCGCGGATATAGGCGGTCGCCGCCTCCAGGGCGCCCCGCGCCACGCCGGTGTCGATCGCCGCATGGAGGATCTGCGGCCAGGTCAGCCCGGTGCGGGGCATGAAATCACCCGGTCCGCCCTTTGCCGCCTTGGGGGCGAAACGCTCGTCCACCGGGACGTTTTCGAAGCTGACGCTGCCGCTGACCGAGTGCTGCTGGCCGAAGGCTTCCCAATCGTCGTGCAGCGTCAGGCCTGGCGCATCGCGGTGAAGGAGGACATTGGCGGGGCCATCCGAACTGCTCGCCGAGATTGATATCCATTCGGCGAGGTAGCAGCCAGTGGCGAAGGTCTTGCGGCCGTTGAGACGCCATTGGCCATCGGCATCCTGGCTCAGGTTCGTCAGCCCGCCCTTCAACTTGCCCCGCCCTTCGGCAAGGGCATTGCCGAAGCGCTTGCCGGCCAGGATATCCGCCACCAACCGCGCCCGGAATTCGTCGTCGGGGCGGCCGAAGACCCCGCGGATCATGACGTTGTGGATCTGCAGGATCTGCCCAACCCCGCCGTCTGCCGCCGAGACGATCCGCACGACCTCCACGACAGTCTCGATCGAGGCGCCGAGCCCGCCGAGTTCCTTGGGCACGTAGATCGAGGTCACGCCCGAGGCCGAGAGGATCTCCGCCGCCCGGTAGGGCACGGCATCGTTCAACGAGGCGTCGTTGGCGAGAGCGGCGATCTCGCGCGCGGCCTCGTGAGCGGCGGCAATGGCTTCGGCTTCGGAGGCAAGGCGCCGCGGCGTGGGATAGTGGATCGTCATTCGGTCGGCTCCGGCTCAGGCGGTCTGGAGGGTCTTCGCGGAGCGTTCCGCGGCGGCGAGCTCGCGCTTGCGAACCTCCTCGCGTACGATCGGGATGATATAGCGGCCGTAGTCGAGCGCATCGTAAAGCGGCTCGTAGCCGCGGTTGAGGAAGGTCGTGACGCCGATGTCGTAATAGTCGAGCAGCGCCTGGATCACCGTGTCGGGCGTGCCGACCAGCGAAGTCGCGTCATGGGTCGCGCCGACAGCAGTGGCGGTGCCCATCCATAGGCAACGGTCGTGTTTCTCTCCGCGCTCCGCGGCCGCCAGAAGCCGCTTGGTGCCGGTGCCCTGGACCCCGTGGAACAGAGGATTCGGCGCGGCGTTGCGCCGGCCCTCGGCCAGGCGATTGGCAATGTCGTACGCCTTTTCCCAGGCGAGCTCCTCGGTCGGCGCAATGATCAGGCGCGCCGAGAGGCTGACCCGCGGAGCCGGCTTGCCGATCGCCGCGGCGGCGGCGCGCAGCTTGCCGATCTGCTCGGCAACATCCTCCAGCGGCTCGGCCCAGAGCGCGTAGAGATCGCAGTGCTTGGCCGCGACGTGATAGGCGGCGTCCGACGAACCGCCGAACGAGACCGGGACATGCGGCTGCTGCAGCGGCTTTATGGGCGTGAAGACGTTCCTCGCCTGGTAGTACTTGCCCTCGTAGTCGAACGGCTGATCCGCTTTCCAAGCGCCGATCAGGATGTCGAGGTATTCGCTCACCCGCGCGTAGCGTTCATCCTTGTCGGTCAGGAAGTCGCCGTGGCCGGACTCGGCGGTGATGCCGGTGATCGCATGGGCGCGGATGCGGCCGCCGGTGACATGATCGAGCACGGCGAGCTGCTTGGCGCCATGTTGCGGGGTCGACAGCCCCGGACGGTAGGGGATCATGAAGCCGAGCCGCGAGGTGTGCGAGGCGGCGAACTGAGTGGCGACGATCGGATCGCCGCCGCCCAGCATCAGCACGCGGTCGAAACCGGCATGCTCGTGCGCGATCGCCAGCTCTCGGAGGAAATCATATTCCAGCCCGTTGGGCCCGCCGCCCGGAGGGCCACGGAACTGGTTCTGGCCCGCGAGGGCCCCGACGAATTCTACCGGCATGCTTCGATACCCCATTGAGTGCCGCCCGCGGCTCTTTCGAGGTCTTGCTTTCAAGAGGTGTGCCAACCCCGGAAAGCCGCCACTGCCTCCCTCTGCATGCGGAATCGGCCGGTCAAACCTCGCATTTTTCACCACTGCAACGCTGCCCGCTGTGCAAATCCGCACACCCCGCATCCAAGCGATATGCGCCTGTGCATTCCGCAGCAGTTCCTGTTGTAAATTGCACTACAACTGCTCCCGACGCCGGGAACAGAGCGTTGTCTTTCAGCAATTTACATAGATGGCACGATCCCTGCTTTCGAGGTGGCGGAGGCGCTCCCGGATGCCGACGAGGTTCATCGTCGGGGCGGGCCGCACGAATGGGGTTATCAAAATGTCCGTCTTCACTACCGTCGCCGCGCGTTCACTTCGCGCATCCTTGCTGTTGAGCGCCGTAGCGCTGGCCGCACCCGCCTTCGCTGCAGACGCCGCTGCGGAGACTCCTGCCGCTGCCGACGCCGATGCCGGCAGCGACATCATCGTCACGGCTACCCGCCGCGAGGAGAGCCTGCAGAACGTTCCGCTCGCCGTGACCGCGGCCGAGGGCGAGACGCTTGCCAAGCTCCAGTTGCGCACCGCCTTCGATGCCGCGCGCATCGCGCCCAACACCAACGCCTGGGGCACCGAGAGCCGCCAGCGCCCGCGCTGGTTCATCCGCGGCATCGGCTCCAACGACGCCAGCTCGAACGTCGTCAGCCCGATCGCGGTCTACAACGACGAGGTCTACCTCAACCACTTCTCGCTCCAGGGCTTCCCCCTGTTCGACATCGAGCGCGTTGAGGTCCTGCGCGGCCCCGGTGGCACACTGTGGGGCAAGAACACCACCGGCGGCGCCTTCTCGTTCGTCTCGCGCCGTCCGACCGACCAAGCCGAAGGCTACCTGCGCGCCACGGTCGGCAACTACGGCGCTCGGCTGTTCGAGGGCGCATTCGGCGGTCCGATCAGCGACGGCCTGAATGCTCGTGCCTCGTTCCTCTATGACCGCCGCGACGGCTTCACCAAGAACGACGTGACCGGGAACGATGTCGGCAAGGTCCGCGACTTCGCCGGGCGCCTGCAGCTACAGTACAAGCCGAACGCGGACCTCACGATCCTGCTCAGCGGCCACTACCGCAATTTCGAAGGCGGCAACAACGCGGTCTACACGATCGGTACCGGCGCCGGCGGCACCGATACCTACGGCTATTCCACGCCGACCGATCGCAAGCATGTGCGGTACAACTACGAAGACCTGGCCAAGGTCGAAAGTGCCGGCGGCCTCGCCCGGATCGATTGGGATCTCGGCCCGGTCACGGTGACCTCGATCACCGCCTACGATAGTGCGGAACGCACCGAACTGACCGACAGCGACAAGACCCCGAACGACGTGTCCCGCGGCTATTCAGCCACCGACGTGAACCAATTCAGCCAGGAGCTACGCCTGACCTCGAACGGCGACGGTCCGTTCTCCTGGATCGCCGGCGCCTACTATTTCCACGACAAGCTGGATTCGTTCGGCGCCTCGGCCACGCTGCCCAGCGCACCCGCCGCGGCAACTCGCGCCTATTACTATACAGCCTATACCCAGAAGACGACCAGCGTCGCGCTGTTCGGCAATGCGACCTATCGCTTCAACGACAATTTCTCGATCAACGGCGGCCTTCGTTACACCTGGGACACGCTGTCGATCGACCTGCTCTCGCGCCGCGCGACCGCGCCCATCACTTTCGGCGATACCACCAACTGGTGGCTACCGAGCACGGTCACCTCGCCGCTCAGCACCTTCGCCACGCAGGTCGATACCCAGAAGTGGTCGAGCCTCGGCTTCGAGGTCCGCCCCGAGCTGCGCCTCAACGACAATATCCTGGCCTACTTCCGCTTCGCGCGCGGTTATCGCTCGGGCAACTTCCAGGGCAACATCGCCCCGCCGAGCACGCTGCCCAACGTGATCCAGCCGGAAACGGTCTACTCCTACGAGCTCGGGCTCAAGACCCAGCTGATCGACCGCAAGCTGACCTTCAACGCCACCGCGTTCTATTACGACTACAAGAACATCCAGACCACGGTGACCACCTTGATCGCGGGCCCGCCGGCGAGCACGGTCTCGCAAGTCCGCGACGCCCAGGGCTGGGTCAAGGGTGCCGAATTCGAACTGGTCGCCACCCCCCTCGAGAACCTGCGTCTCTCGGCGAACATCGGTATTCTCGACACTCTCTACACCGACCTGGTCAACAATGGCGTCCAACTCGCCGGCAACGAATTCGCCCGCGCGCCGCACCTGACCGCCTATCTCGGCGCGGAATATCGCATACCGGTCGGGCGTCATGCGATCCTGTTCGGCACCGACTGGCGCTACAACTCGCTGTTTCGCCTCAATGCCCTGACACAGAACAATCCCGAGTTCGACGTGCAGCCCTATTGGGTCGGCAACATCCGCGTCGGCGCCGAACTGCTCGAGGGCAAGCTGACCGGCACCTTCTTCATCAACAACGTCGCCGATGTGGACTACAAGATCCACACGCTCCCGGCCTCGAACGGCAGCTACAAGCGCTACCTGGGCGAGCCGCGGACCTATGGCTTCTCGCTGCTGGCCAAGTTCTGATCGGATCCTGGACGGCCTCCGCTCCGGCGGGGACCACTGGCCCGCGCACCTCCGGTGGTGCGCGGGTCTTTTTCTCTCGTGACATCTCGCGAGTGCAGCATTTCCAACCACCGTGCTGCGAACAGCACAGCCGCAATCGACACAAATTGAAATAAACCATTATAAACTAACAATAATTTCAGGTGGCACAGCGTTTGCTTAGCAGATGACAGCATCGTCATTCCGGTCGGGGCCCACCCCCCCGCCCGGCAACAGGGAGCCACCACATGAAGTCCGCACACCTATTCCTGGGGATCAGCGCCTGGGCCCTCGCCATTCCCAGCCTGGCTCTTGCCGCGGAAGACGCCGAAGCCGATGCTGCCGAAAGCGCGCCTGGAGCGTCCGACATCGTCGTCACCGGCGAACGCACCAAGGAAGCCGGTTCGATCGTCCCAGTGCGCAAGCCGACTTCCATCTACGGCACCGAGGAATCGATCCTCGACACCCCGCGTTCGGTCACCCAGATCAATTCCGAGCAGCTGACCAAGGACATCATCCTCAGCTCGGACGATCTTGCCAAGTATACCCCGGGCATCACCCGTGGCGGCGGGCAGAACGCGGGCATCGCCCCGCAGCTGCGGGGCCAGGGCACCGAGATCTTTCAGGATGGCCAGCGCGGCTATTCCGTGCGCCACCCCAGCAACTTCAACGCCTACGAAAGCGCCGACATCGTCGCCGGCCCCTCCTCGGTTATCTTCGGTTCGGTCACCGGCAGCGGCGGTTACATCAACTACATCAGCAAGAAGCCGGCCTTCGACGGTCAGCACACCAGCGTGACCGCACGGCTCGGTACCTGGTACCCGGGCAAGGATTCCAAGGGGGCCTTCACGATCAGTGCCGACACCACCGGGCCGATCAGCGACACCCTGGCCTACCGCATCAGCGGCACGATCCAGCGCCAGAACGACTACTACGACAACGTCGAGAACAATTTCAACGCGATCTACGCCGCGCTCTCGTGGAAGCCGGACAGCAAGTTCACCGCGGACCTGAACTTCGCCTATGACGACTACTACGATTGGAACGTCACCCACGGCTGGAACCGCGCAACGCAGGAACTCGTCGATTCCGGCCAGTACTAAGCCGGCCGGGCGACGCCGATCATTCAGAACGGCAGCACCTACTGGTCGCCGGTTTTCGCCTCGGGTGCGGCCGATTCCGCGATCACCGGCTGGGTCCAGCGGGCCAAGAACGCCGCCGGCCAGTTCGTCGTGGTACCGGGCAGCCTCCAAGCGGGCTCGCCCAACACGCTCGGCAGCCCCGGCACGCTGCGCGGCTGGGTCTATGACCCGACCCTCCCCGGCAACGGCCTGGTCCCGCTCTCGCCCCAGCGCTCGCAGCGTGCGCAGGACCGTAACACCTCGCGCCGCATCACCGCGCAGCTGCGTCTCGCCTACGAGTTCTCGCCCAACACCAAGCTGGTCAACTCCACCTTCTACCAGCGGTCGGACGATACCACCGATGCCACCGGCTCGTTTCAAGTCCAGTCGAACGACACGATTTTCGACAACCGCCTGGAGCTGCGCCACAAGTTCGAGAACCTGTTCGGCACCGGCATCAGCGACGAGAGCAACACCGGCGTGATCTATCGCCGCGAGACCAATCTCTCGCTGGCCGCCAACAACAGCTTCTTCAACATCTACGCCTACGACCTGACGCTGGATCCCGCGACAAAGAACCCGGGCACGCTGCTCGGCATTACCAACCTCAATCCCAATGGCGGCAACGCGGCGTGGATCGGGACGGCGGGCGTGCCGCAGCAGACCAGCTTCGGCTATCTGAGCCTGCCGCCGATGTACTACGCCGGCAACAGCCTCTACGCGGAATCCGTCGCCTCCTACACCTCGCAGGCGAAGTGGAGCACGACCACGATCTTCACCCAGCACAACCTGAAGTTCGGCGAGGCCGGCGGGCTCAACGTCGGCGCCAGCCATAGCTGGGTCGACGCCTCGATCCGCAACCCCTTCCCGCTCGCGGGAGCCAGCGACCGGGCCGACAGCCGGCTCGCCAAGCTCTATTCGGTCCAGGTCAGCCCCTTCGTGAAGCCGACCGCCAACACCACGCTCTACTTCACCTACGATCGCTCGATCGCGATCAATACCGGCGGCTTCGCGAATACCCTCAGCTGGGGCTCCGGCGCGACGGCGAACCTGCTCAACCCGCTGCAGTTTACCAGCCTGTCCGAACTCTACGAGGTCGGGATCAAGGCCGAACCGATCGCGGGCAAGCTGTTCGCCACGCTCGCCTGGTTCAAGCAGGCGCGCGATCAGGCGCCCGACCAGTTCAACAACATCGCCCGCCTGCGGATCACCGGGGTGGAATCGACCCTGCGCTACCAGCCGAGCGAGCGGATCCGCACCGGCGTGAACTTCAACTACCTGTCGGCCTACAACGAATACACCAGCCAATCGGGCTTCGCCCCCCGCGGCTTCGTGCCCGACAACGGCACGGTGTTCAGCGACAGCAACGTGCTCAACGCCCTGCCCTCGGGCCGGTTCGACGCGGTGCAGATCCCCAAGTACAATCTGTCGGGCTACATCGACTGGCGGCACCCCTCGGGCCTGGGCGTCGAGCTGTCGGGCTGGTGGACCAGCGCCTGGTACCTCAACCTCAGCAAGACCGTGCGCATTCCCGCGAGCTACAACCTCGACCTCGCGGTGTCCTACCGCCAGCCGCGGTGGAACCTGACGGTGCAGGTCCAGAACCTGACCGACCAGCTCAACTTCGTCAGCGGCCTGGCGGGATCGACCAACGCGTTCCTCCAGCCGATGCGCGGACGGTCGGTGACGGCGCAGATCGGGTACAACTTCTGATGCGCGGGGAGAGCAGCCGCCGCGACTTCCTCGCCCTGGCAGGGGCGGCGGGCGCGGGGCTGCTGCTCCCCGGCCTGGCTGGCTGCGGGCGGGACAATGGCCAGGACTTGGCCGACGGCCCGCCCCGCCGCGGCGGGCGTATCCGGATGGGGGTGATCGAACCGTCGCGCACCGGCAATCTCGACGCCCACAAGCCGACCGGCACCTCATCCACGATCCGTGGCTTCGCGCTCTATGCCAAGCTGTGGGAGTGGAGCGACGACATGTTCCCCCAGCTCGCCCTGGCCGAATTCGCCGAGCCCAACGCCGACGCCACGGCCTGGACGATCCGGCTGCGCCGGGGCCTGGAATTCCACAACGGCAAGACGATCACGGCCGACGACGTGATCTTCTCGGTCCTGCGCCTGACCGACCCCACGCTCGCCTCGCCCAACGGCGCCTCGGTCAGCCTGATCGACCGCACCCGCGTGAAGAAGCTCGACGAGCGCACCGTCGTCATCCCGATCAGGGACGGCCTGGGCTTCCTGCCCCTACCCGACACCTGGGTGAACTTCGGCGGGATCGTTCCGCCCGACTATCACCCGATCGCCAACCCGGTCGGCGCCGGACCCTACAAGCTCAAGGACTTCCAGCCCGGCCGCCGCTCGCTGTTCACGCGCTTCGAAAACTACTTCCGCGAGGGCGCGCCCTATCCCGACGAAGTCGAGATCATCGACTTCAAGGACCAGGTCACGCGGTTCGAGGCATTGATCGCCGGGCAGATCGATCTCGCCCCCGGTCTCGCGCCGGAGCAGGCACCGCTCTTCGCCCGCAGTCCGGCGCTGAAGCTGGTCCGCTCGCAAACCAACTGGTGGCGCGGCTTCAACATGAACGTGACCAAGCCGCCGTTCGACGATGTCCGCGTGCGCCAGGCCTTCCGCCTGCTGATCGACCGCGAGGACCTGGTCAAGCGCGTGCTCCACGGCGAGGGCCGGATCGGCAACGACCTCTACGCCCCGCACGATCCGACCTTCGCCGGCACGATCCCGCAGCGCCCGCACGACGTCGAACAGGCCCGCCGCCTGCTGCGCGAGGCGGGTAAGGAGAACCTGACCGTCGAACTGACCGCCGACGCCGGCGGGACCAGTTCCGCGCTGGTCCTGGCCGAGCAGGCCGCGAAGATCGGCATCACGATCAACGTCAGGCAGGTCGATGCGCCGACGTTCTCCGGCCCGCGCAAGAACGACTTCGCCTTCAGCACTGCCGGCACACTGGGCCAGCCCTACCTCGCCGCGGCGATGAGCAACGACGGCCCCTATTCGCAGACCAACCGCACCAATTTCCGCGACCCGCGCTTTCAGGAGCTGATCCTCAAGGCCATGCACACCCCCGACCTCGACCAACGCAAGCCGCTGCTCCACGAGGCGCAGGCCATCCAGCACGAACGCGGCGGCCTGATCGTCTGGGGTTTCCAGAATTCCCTCGACGGCATTTCTCCCAAGGTCGGAGGGGTGAAGCCCGAACGCTCGCACTTCCCGACTTGGCGCTTCGACCGGGTGTGGCTGAAGGGGTGAAGCCCTAACGCAACAAAGGCGCAAGGCTGATAGCGATCTGCTCAGGCGGGGCCCGCGAGATCACCAGCAAGTCGCCAGCTACGGCGTAGGTCGGAAACCGCGCTTCGGCCTTGCGCATTTCGGCGGCGGCATTGAGGCCGAGGCCGCGCTTAAGCTGGCGCGCGACCAGGATCTCGGCGGCTTCGCGGATATCGCCCGAAGGCAGCAGGCTTAAACTGTAGGTGCGCGCGACCAGTCGCCGGTTCCAGGTCAGCACCTCATGCGGATTGTCCTCCGCCAGAAATCCGGAGGAGGTGACGAGCAGCACCGGACGCTCGGCAGCATCGATGAGTTCGCCGGCCAGATCGCTATTCGCGCGCTTGTAGGCCGCATAGCCGGATTCGCGGATGTAGGCGTCTATCGGTCCGATCCGCTCATCGAACAGCCGATCGAGATCGAGCAAGGCGCGCCCCAGCAGCGGGGCGAGATGACGACCGAGCGTCGTCTTGCCCGCACCGCCCGGCCCAACGATGCTGATCGGCCGGTCGCCGTCCCACCGCCGACGCTCGAATAGTTCGACCGACATTGCAGTGCGGCGCTTATCGCCCGTCCGACGCCGGCACCAGCAAGGTCAGCGCGAAGTCGACGGTCAGCTGGGATGCCAGGTCGAGTGCGCGCTTGTCGCGGCCGGGGTGGTCGGGACTCTGGTAGGAGTGGTTGCCGGCGATCACCGCCAGCCGGTCGCCGGCCCCGCCGTCGGCGAGGTAGCGAGTGAACAGCGGCACGGGGCAGACCGGATCGACATCGCCCATGATCCACAGCCGCGGCCGCTTCTCGGCACCGAGTTCGGGATAGAACCGCGCGGGCGCATCGGGGTTTTCCTCGGGATCGCAAACCGGGGTCAGCAGGATCGCGCCCTTCACGCCCGGTTCCTGGCGCAGCAGCTGCCACGAGATCACCGAGCCCAATGACTTGCCCGCCAGCGCGATCCGCGCCGGATCGATCTGCGGATCGCGCCGGGCCAGGTCGAGGACCGTGCGCATATCCTCGATCTCGGCCTTTTTATCGCGCGGCTGGTTGGCGAAGGGCGTGCCGGCGACGCGGTAGGCCCAGTCGATCCGGTAGACCGCAACGCCGTTCGCCACGAGATCCTGCGCCAGCCGCGCGAGGATCGGCTGGCGCATGGCATAGCCCGAACCCGAGCCGAGGATGACGGCGGGGAATGGTCCCTTCCCCGCCGGCTTCTCGGCGATCACCTCGACCTCGGCGCCGCGCGGGGTCTTCACCCGCACGGCATCCTGGGCCTGGGCGCCGGTCGACAGGACCAGCGCCGCGGCCATTACAAATGCCTTCATTATGTCCCCCTGTGGTCGATGTCAGGCCCGCAGCCGGCGCGCCGCTTCCTCGCGCTGGCGGACGGCTTCGCGCACCGCCGGGATGATGTAGCGGCCGTAGTCCACCGCATCGTAGAGCGGTTCGTAGCCGCGGCTGAGGAAGGTCGTGACCCCGATATCGTAATAGTCGAGCAGCGAGGTGACGATCTGGTCGGGCGTGCCGACCAGCGAGGTCGAATCCGTGCCCCCGCCGATCGCGGTCGAGGTGCCGAGGAACAGGTTGCGGTCGAAGACCTCGGCCTTCTCGGCCAGGGCGAGCTGGCGCTGGCCGCCGCCGCTTTGCCCGCGATCCCCGCGGAAACCCACGGCGCGCTGGGCCTGGCCGGCCTTGAGTTGCTCGACGATATGCCGCGCCTTGGCCCAGGCCTGGCCCTCGGTCTCGCCGATGATCAGCCGTACCGACAGGCTGACCCGCGGCGCGGCGACGCCCTGCTTGGCGGCAAAGGCATGGAGCTTGTCGATCCGCGCCTTGGTATCGACCAGCGGCTCGGCCCAGACGGCATAGAGGTCCGAATGGCGCACCGCGATGTGATAGGCGCCGTCCGAGGTGCCGCCGACCGAAATCGGCACGTGCGGCTTGCTCAACGGCTTCACCGGCGAAAAGGCGCCCCTCACGTCGTAGTACTTGCCGGTGAAGTCGAACGGCGCGCTCTCGGTCCAGACGCGGCGGACGATCTCCAGGTACTCGTCGGCGCGGGCATAGCGCTCGGCCTTGTCGGCCAGGTTCTCGCCATGCTCTGGCTCATGCGCATGGCCGGTGATGGCGTGGAGCCGAACGCGGCCGCCGGTGGTATGGTCGAGCGTGGCGAAGGCGCGCGCGGCGACGGTCGGCGGGGTCAGACCCGGGCGGTGGGCGATCATGAAACCCAGCTTCTCGGTCTGCGAGGCGGCATAGGCGGCCAGGAAGATCGGGTCGGCTCCGCCGTTGGCGATCAGCACGCGGTCGAAGTCCGCATGCTCGTGCGCCCGGGCGAGGTCGCGCAGGTAGGTGAGGTCGGGCGCCTGCCCATAGGCGCTGAACGGGCTCAGCTGGTTGCGGGGGAAAAGACCGCCAACGAATTCGACTGGCATGGGACGCTCCTCGGATTTGGAATTGCCTGTCCCGGTCAAAGCAAGAAGGGTGCCAGCGCCGCAGCGCGGGTTTCCGCCGTTCTCGCCGCGACGGACTGCCCGAAAATCACCAGACCGCCTCGCCGCTGTGCAATCCGCAGCACTACCGGAAAGGCCGAACCGCGCGCAGCCCGCACAATTGGGCCGCCGGCGGTCTGGCACGGAGCTTGCTGATCCCATCCCGTCACAAAGGGATGAATGCGATGGGCGTGAAGATACTCTGGTACATCAGCGGACCCGACGGCTCCGTGCCGTGGGAAGCACATGGCAGCTGGACCAACTCCTACGACCAGTTCAAGGCCCAGGCGCGCAACATCGACGACCTGGGTTTCTGGGGCTCGCTGGTCGCGACCGACCAGCACGAGGCGCTGACCCTGACCGCCACGCTGGCGCCGCTGACCAAGCGGATGACCTTCCTCACCGCGCTGCATCCCGGGCTGATCTCGCCCACCAAGCTGTCGCAGGCCGCATTGACGCTGGACAAGTTCCACGGCGGCCGGCTGATCTTCCACGCGGTCAACGGCAACGATACGGCGCTGGCGGGCTTCGGCATGCACGTGCCGCACGATGACCGCTACAAGTTCAGCTTCGAGTACTGGGATTCCTTCCGCAAGCTCTACGCGGGTTCGAACGAAGGCTACGACGGCCAGTACATCAAGCTGGCGCCGCGTGCGACCCAGCCCGGCCGCGGGCCGATCCAGCCGGCGCAGAAGGACGAATTCTATCTCTCCGGCGCGGGCACTTCGGAACCGGGCGTCGAATTCTCGGCCAAGCTGCTCAACCAGTACCTCAGCTTCGCAGATACCCCGCCCAAGCTGGGCGCGAAGTTCAAGAAGATCGGCGAACGCGCCGCCAAATACGGCCGCAAGCCGCGCTTCGGCACACGCCTCCAGATCATCGTCCGCGATACGGAGGAAGAGGCCTGGGCCCACGCCCAGTGGCTGCTCGACCAGACCAGCGTCGAGACCGCAATCCGCCTGGCCTCGCGCCAACTCGGTCCCGAGGGCATTCACGGTCGGATCGAGAGTGACGACCCGCTGGTCCACAAGCGGATCCAGGCCCTGCGCGAAGGGCGCCTCCCCGATGTTCGCGATCTCGAGGTCTATCCCAACGTCTGGGTCGGTCCGAGCCCATTCGGCTTCGACATCCTTTACCCCTGGGCCGGCACCTGGATCGTCGGCAGCGCCAAGAACGTCGCCGAGCGTATCCACGAGTTCCACGCCAACGGCACCGAGGTCTTCGTCATTTCCGGCTGGCCCCTGATTTCCGAGGCTCAGCGCGTCGCGGACCTGCTGCTGCCGCTGCTCGACCTCGACCACGGCTTCGACGTGCCGAAGTTCGTGGCCGCCGACCACGCCCACGCCCTGAAGCACGTGCCGGACGACTACCTTTGGCCCGCCGACCAAGTGCGCCCTTTTCGCGAGCCCATCCCCGCCTGACCCTTACAGGAGACTGACGATGACCCAGCCTACCGACATCTGGTACACCCGCTGCGGCGGCGCGACGGCCTCGACCATCGCGATCCAGGAGAAGTTCCTGCAAGACGAGTTCTCCGGCGAGGACACCGTGCTGCACGCGCTGCAGGAGACCCAGGACCGCGCAATCCGCGAGAGCCATTTCGATCACTCGATCCCCTCCATGTTCCGCGAAGGCGGCAACATCCCGCCGATCTGGGCCCGCGCCAAGGGCGTCGATACGGTCGTGGTCGGCATCTCCTGGGTCGACGAATTCCAGTCGATCGTGGCCCGTGCCGACAGCGAAATCCGCAACCTCGCCGACCTCAAGGGCAAGCGGCTCGCCGTGCCGCTCTATGAGGGAATCACCATCGACTTCCAGCGCGGTGCCAACTTCCACGGTCTCGCCAACGGGCTGGCCCTCGCCGGCCTGACCCGGAACGACGTGACCTTCGTCGACATCGCCATACCCGAGGGCCAGCGCCAACCTTCGGGCACGGCGGAGATCGAAGCCTTGTTTGACGGCCGTGTAGACGTGGTCTTCTTGCGCCAGTCCTCGGGCCTCGCCCTGTTCCGCGAACACCGCGAGACCTTACGCGAACTGGTCCGCCTGACCGACGAACCCAACCCGCTGCACCGGATCAACAACGGCACGCCGCGCCCGGTTACCGTCCACCGCTCGTTCCTCGACCAGCACCGCGACATCGTGGTGCGCTATCTCGGCGCCCTGCTCCGCGCCGCCGAATGGGCCGAGGCCAATCCGGCCGGCGCCCTGGAGGCTCTGACCCGCGAGGACGGCCGCTCGACCTCCGAGATCATCGCCGCGACCTTCCCGCGCTATGCCACCAGCCTGCGTCCGCGCCTGACCCAGGATTACATCGACGGCCTGGCCGCGCAGAAGGACTTCCTGCTGGAATGGGGCTTCCTCGCTAAGGACTTCGACATCGCTGCCTGGATCGACCACGGCCCGCTGGCCGAGGCCGAGGCGCTGCTCACCGCCGAAACCGCCGTCGCCGCCGAATAAGGAACAAATCCCATGACCGAATTCACCGCCGTCGAGCTTGCCGACTATGTCGCCCAGGTACGCAGCGATGCTACCCACGCCTTCGAGTTCCTCAAGGATAGCGGCACCTTGACCGCCAGCCTGATCTTCAACGTCGCCCACCGCGTGCCCGGGCAGGACCTGCTCCTTTCGGTACGCTTCCCCGCGCCCTGGTCGCGCGACAAGGAGATCAAGATCACCACCTCGCGCTTCTCCGAGAGCAAGGATTCGGTGCTGAACGAGGAGCGTCTGGAGGCCGATACCCTCATCCACGCCCACACCCCGCACCTCGCGGCCTGGTCGCTGGCGCACAAGCCGTTCCCGATCCTCTACGTCGCGGCCCAGCGCCATTTGCTGGCGCGCGAGATCCCGAACCACCTGGAGCGCCGCATCTCGGTACTCGAGACGATCCGCAACCGGCTCGACACCTATCCCGACCTCGCCCCGCCGCCCGGCCTTCTCGAAAGCAACGGCGGCGCCAACTTCTGGGGCAAGGGCATTCTGCCGACCGCGCAGCTGATCCTGCTGATCGAGGAAAGCGCTCGAATCCAGTCGATCGCCGGCCAGATCGGCGGCGCCCAAGTCTATACCGAAGGCGCGCTCGACCTACAGTGGAAGCGCACCGGGCTGCTCGAACGGGGCCGCTCCTTCGCCCGCGAGTATGCCCCGGCCTGACGCTTCGATCAGCGTTCGAGGTGTCGAGCCATCGAGAAGCAAAGGGCGTGCCGGGCGGGGATAGCATCGATGTCGTTCGCGGTTCACTGGCCGAACTGGCGTTCGGCAATTTGGTCGTCACTGTCCATGAGGGCCGCCTGGTCCAGAACGACATCGCCGAGCGCAGGCGCTTTAAGCCCACCTGATCGCCACCTATCTCGATCGCCGGAATGATTGACGAATTGCCGATCGCGGTGGTCGGATCGGGTTTCAGCGGAACGCTGATGGCGATCAACCTCATCCGCCAGCGCAAGCGGGTCGTGCTCATCGAGCGCGATCCCGCAAGGCTGGCCAAGGGCCAGGCCTTCGGCACGAGGCGTCCGGAGCACCTGCTCAACGTGCGTGCTGCGAACATGAGTGCCTATCCCGACGATCCTGGCCATTTCGCGCGGTGGATGGGCTTTTCAGGCACCGACCAGACCAATCGGTTCGTCCCGCGACTGACCTACGGCCAGTATCTGCTCGATCAGTTGATCGACGCTTTGGCCAAGGCCCCCGAAATCGGCGCGGTGCGGGCCGGCGAGGCGATCAACGCCGAGGTCGGGGCTAATTCTACGGTCCTGCGGATGGCAGATGGCGACGAGATCGCATGCAGCTCAGTCATTCTGGCCCTGGGCAATTTCCCGCCGGCACCGCTCTCCGGCCTGGAACGGTTGACCGCCCCCCTGCTGCTCGACGATCCGTGGCGGGAGGCCGCGCTGGACAGCCTGGCGCGCCTGGACCATGCAATCCTAGTCGGAACCGGACTGACCGCCATCGACGTCGCGCTTTCCTTGCATGGCAGCGGCTTCAGGGGAAAGATAACCGCCCTGTCGCGGCGTGGACTGCGGCCTCGCCGCCACGCCGACGAGGGGCCGGCCATCCGCCCCTCCGCCGTTCCCCTGGCCAGGGGATCGCAGCTCTTGAGAGGGATCCGGCAGCGCAGCGACCAGGTCGGTTGGCACAGCGCCATCGATGAACTGCGCCCGCACACCCAGCAGCTGTGGCGAAGCCATTCGGCCGCCGAACAGGCTCGTTTCCTGCGCCACGCCCGTGCCTATTGGGATGTCCATCGCCACCGCCTCGCCCCGGCGGTAGCCGCTCGGATCGAGGAGCTGGTCGCCACTGGGGCGCTTGAATTCGTCGCCGGCAAGATCGTCACGGCGAACGCCCAGGGCGGACGCGTGCGATTGGCGGTGCGGCCACGCGGCAAGGATACCGTGACGCACATGGAGTCCGACGTCATCATCAACTGTACCGGCCCGCGCAACGACCTGCTCCGCGGCGCCGACGGCCTCCTTGCCGGTCTGCTGGCATCAGGCCTCGTCCGGCCGGACCCCCACCGCGTCGGACTGGACGTGGACCGTCTCGGCCGCCTGCTTGGCACCGATGGCCGGCCAAGCGACAGCCTATTTGCCGTCGGCCCGATAACCAAGGGCGAAGCCTGGGAGATCGTCGCAGTCCCTGATATCCGCCGCCAAGTATGGGATTTGGCGCGCTACCTTGCCAATGCCCATTGGGTGGGGGGCGAGGGCCTCTAACGGCTGGATGTGGATTTTGCCACGTCCTGAAGCAGGAAGCGGGACAGCGGAGCCGTCGACCAGGAGCGCCTCGCCGACTCTGCAATCGCCCGTCTGGTCGAGTGCGAAACGTCTAACCCGGCCCCAGGGTTAGACATAAAATCCGCATAAACCACTGACTTTAAACAGTAGAAATGCGGAAGGTGGAGGTGTGGACAGTCCATAGGTCATTAGTCTCTGCTCCGCTTCCCTGCATAACAGGGAATTTACAGGGAAATCATGCGACCCAGGGCCACTTGGATCGACGGCAGCCCCGCAAATCTGCAGTTCTACTACTCGATTTCCCTAGCGCGATAACAGGGAACAAATTTGACGCGAGCAGGCAACCTTCCTTCGAGATCAGGGCGACGGTAAGGTGCGACGCGAAGGATGAGTCATGCCTCGGCCGCGAACCAATGATCCATTAGGTGTTTCCGACAATCCACCAACCCTGACCGACCCCGCACGCTCGGCCGAAGTCATCGCAGAATTTCAGCGGCGAGCAGCCTACATAATTCGCCACTATCACGTCGGACTTGCCACCTTAGGCAACGACAGGGCCCACAACCGGTCGCTGGAAAAGCTTGAGCGCTCTTTGCAGCGTGTTCGGCCGACCAAGAGGCGCGGTACGCGAGCTCATCCCGAAGTCGAGATGGCAATAACAAAGTTCGCCCAAGACAATGCTCAAATGCGCCTCGGATCTGCGGATGCGGTAGTCACGCAGGAAGATGCCAACGCTGGTGCGAGAAAGGCGCATGCTGTCCTGAAAAAGCGTCCGGGCCGCGGCCGGCAAACCTTGCTTCGATATCACGTCGAAGGGATGATGGCTCTGATCCAACAAACTACGGGCACGCCGGTGCTCATTCGCCTCGCGAGAGACGACGATTACGATCCCCAGCCTGGAAACGCGGCGGGCGAATTGCTCGTGCAGATTTTCCAGAATTTCGATCCCAGTATCTTAACCACCACATTGGCATCCATGGTCAAGTTCGCTCGGCGGAAATACGCCAGCAAGGCGATCCGGTTTGGCGATTTCTTTCCACTCTAGGGGCTGCCCCCGGGATCCCTCGAAAGCGGCGAGCAATCTTCCGTGGGCTTCCGCGTCGAGAAATTCGAGCCGAATATCCCGATTTACTTTCCTTAAGATCGGCGGCGGAGGCAGATAGATGGATGGCTTGCTTACGAAAAGGCAAGCCAATGAAACTGAAAAAGGTCAATCACCCGTGCAGCGGTCCGATGGCAATCGGATCCCTCAAGCCCAATCCGCGTAACGCGCGCACCCACTCCGACCGGCAGATCATGCAGATCGCTGCCAGCATCGAGCGGTTCGGCTTCCTGGTATCGATCGTCGTCGACGATCAGAACATGATCGCGGCGGGGCACGGGCGCTGGCTCGCGGCCAAGCGCCTCAAGCTACCGGAAGTCCCGGTCGTCCGCACCGCGTTTTTGACCGACGCTGATCGCCGCGCCTTCGCTCTCGCCGAGAATCGGATCGCGCAGCTCTCCGGGTGGGACGAAGACCTGCTCGGCGAGGAGCTGGCGTTCCTGTTCGAAGGCGGCAACCTCGAGATCACCGGGTTCACGACTGCCGACTTGGATCTGTCGATTCCGGAACCGGTCAAGGGTAAGCCCGAGCGGGTCGAGCTGCCCGATCCCGCGGTATGGGAAGCCTTGCTCGGCGACGAACGGGCCGCGATGGCTTTCACGGACCTTCCCTACAACGTGCCCATCGCCGGCTTCGTGTCGGGGAACGGCTCGGTTCGCCACCGCGAGTTCCTCCAGGGTGCAGGCGAGATGACGCCGCCGGAATTCACCGGCTTCATCCGCCGCATCTTCAAGAACTGCGTCCGCTTCCTGGCCGACGGCGCGATCAGTTTCAACTGCATGGACTGGCGGCACACCCGCGAAATCCTCGATGCAGCGACGGCGTCTACACGGCGTTCAAGCAGCAGATCGTTTGGGACAAGGGCGTCGGCGGTCAGGGCGCGTTTTACCGCAGCCAGCACGAGCTGGTTTTCGTGTTCAAGTCGGGCAAGGCCAAGCACACCAACAACTTCGGGCTCGGCGAGACGGGCCGGTACCGGACCAACGTGGTCCGCTACGCCGGCGCCAACAGCTTCCGCAGGGGCCGCGCCCGCGATCTGGCCGACCACACCACGGTGAAGCCCACCGCGCTCGTCGCCGACTTCATCCTCGATTGCTCGAACCCCGGCGAACTCATCGTGGATCCGACGGTGGGCTCGGGCACCACCCTGCTCGCGGCGCACAAGACCGGCCGCCGCGGCGCTGGCATCGAACTTGATCCGCTCTACGTCGATACCGCGCTGCGCCGGCTGTCCGACGCCACCGGGCTTACCCTGATTCTCGTCGGTGACGGGCGCAGCTTCGCGGAGATTTCCGCGGCGCGCCGCGCAGAGCAGGAGGACTGAGCGATGTCCGACGATCCCAACGGTAGCGGCTTCGGCAAGCCGCCTCGTCACTCCCAGTTCAAGCCGGGCCAGTCCGGAAATCCTCGCGGGCGTCCCAAGGGCGCGCGCGGGGTCAAGACCGACCTTGCTGCCGAACTCAACGCTACTTGGACGACCAGCGTCAACGGCCAGCCGATCAAGGGCACCAAGCAGCGGCTGATGTTCCGCACGCTGACCGCCCGGGCCGCCACCGGCGACGTGAAAGCTGCCGCCGTATTGCTGCCGCTGATCTTGACCGTGCTCGGCGTCGATGATCGTGGCGGTGAAGGCCGCAAGCTGTCCTCGCAAGACCAGGCCCTGCTCGATGAAATCCTGGAGACGGTGGCCGACCAGGACAGCACCGACGAGGCGGCGGCTGGCGACGCGAATTCGGCTAGCCCGGCTTCCGAGGAGCCGCCCGAGGAGGACACGACCGATGGTTAAGCGGCCACCTCCCGATAATCCGGCTCTCCTGCTGCACGAACTCCTGCGCCGGGATTTTGCGGCGTTCGCGCGCAAGGCCTGGGCTTGGGTCAGTGCAGGCGAGCCGATCGCGTGGAACTGGCATCTCGACGCGATCGCCTACCAGCTCGAACGGGTCGCCAAAGGCGAGAACCTGCGCCTGATGGTCACCATCCCTCCCCGCAACGCGAAGTCGAAGACGATCTCGGTGATCTGGGTCGCCTGGATGCTGGGGCAGAACCCTAAGCTCAACTTCGTCGGGGTCAGCTATTCGAACGAGCTGTCAGGCAAACTGGCGCGCGACTGCCTCTCGATCATTCAGTCGCCCTGGTACCGCGAGCTGTTCCCCCGCACGATTATCTCGGCCAAGCGCTCGGCGGCGATGGACTTCGAGACGACCGTCGGCGGCAGCCGGCTCGCGACCTCGGTCACCGGCACGCTGACGGGCCGCGGCGGCGACATCATCATTCTCGACGATGTCATCAAGCCCGACGAGGCGACTTCTGAGACGACCCGCGAGGCGGTAAACAACTGGTACCAGTCCACCTTGGCGTCCCGGCTTAACGACAAGAACTCCGGCGCGATCATCCTGGTGATGCAGCGCCTGCACCAATACGATCTTGCCGGGATGCTGCTCGAGGCCGGCGGCTGGGAGCAGCTCAAGATCCCGGCGATCGCGGTCGAAGACGAGACCATCCCGCTGACCCGCGGCCGCGTTCACCACCGCAAGGCCAGTGACCTTCTGCATCCCGCCAGCGAATCCCAGCAGGTCCTCGACAACCAGAAGGCTTCGATGGGCTCTCTGGCGTTCGCTGCGCAGTATCAGCAGGACCCCGTCCCGGAGGTCGGCAACATCGTGCGGCGCGAGTGGTTCAAGCGCTTCGACCTGGCGAATTTCCAGCGCTCGCCCGGCACGGTGATCCAGTCCTGGGATACCGCGAGCAAGGACAACCCGCACAACGATTGGTCGGTGTGCGTCACCGCTGTCATGCGCGGGCGAGACATCTACATCATCGATGTCTTCCGCAAGCGGATGCAGATGCCGGAACTGCGCGCGACGGCGTCCTCGCTCGCGGCAGAGTATCGGCCGACTGCCCTGCTTATCGAGGATCAAGCGTCGGGCACCCAGCTGCTCCAGTTGCTACGTATGGAATCGAATGGTCCGGCGTCGTCGCCCATCGGGCGGCATCCCGACAGCGATAAGGTGTCCCGAGCGCTCGGCATGAGCGCGATGATCGAGAGCGGACGGCTCTTTCTCCCGAAGGACGCGGCCTGGCTGGCCGAATTTGAAGCGGAACTCATCGGCTTTCCAAACAGCCGGTTTGACGATCAGGTAGATGCGCTGTCGCAGTTGATGGGCTGGATTCGGCAGAACGACGCAATCGACCCGCCCATGCTTGCAGGTCCGATATTGTTTTGGACCGATGACTTTGGCGTCTCGCATTCTAGCGAAGACGAAGATTATGGAGAGTGGGGTCAACACGAAGGCCCGTGGATCCTCTGATGCGGACAGCAATCAATTTCGGTTCAAGCCGAACTCGCGGGTGTGCAGCCGCTGCTTCCAGCTCGCCTCCAACTGGATGACGTCTGCGGCCTCCAAGTCAGGAGAAGTGCGCTGGAGGATGCTGAAGCGCAAATTTTCGGGACTGCTCGCCCGCAGCTCACCGTTTCCGCCGTGGCCGGTCTTGGCGTAGCTCCGCCAACGACCCAGAATGTTATCGGCTCCATATGCAGAGCCGACGTACCCGGAACGCCGGACCGTATCGTAGATCAGATAGATTCCGCGCCATTGCGCCAAGGCAGCAGTCCACGATGCGGGCAAAGCCTGCAGTTCGCTCCAGTTCAACACCAAGTGCTTCCAATCCGGCATTCCTCGGACAAACCGGCTTTCGGCATCGATGGTTGCTATCGGGAACTCACCTCTTCCGCCCCACCGCCACCATTGCTGATATGGCTTCGGCCAAGTGATGGTCAGGCGTCCGATCCATTCGGTATAGTGGCCCAAGTGCTCCAGTTCGAAGGCTAGGCAGTCCGGCATGTCTGCGGGCCGGCCGGACATGCCGAGGTCCTCAAGTTCGGCATTGCCGGGGAAATTCCGGTAGCCGGCATAGTCCAGGGCCTCCCATTTACCGATGTGGTAGAGGCCGGCAAACGTAGCCTGCGCGGGGTCCTGGCCGATAAACGATGCAAGAAACCGACCGCGGGTCATGGCTTTTTCCAGCGTCCGCCATTGCGTGCGTTGGTAGGTCAGCCAGAGGTCGGGCCGCTCGACGACGATACAAGGAAGGACACGCTTCAAGGCCTTTTCGATCGGCACGTGGCGCACGATGAGCGTATCGGCCGGATCGATCTCGACCGCGTGGAGCAAAGCTTTGAAATCGAGCATCAGCGATCGCGATTCACTGCTTTTCGGTCCACCCGCGGGCAGCACGAAAACGATCGACCGCGATCAGCAGTCCAGAGACCTCGGCCGCGCTGACCCTATCCTCCCAGTCAATTCCGTTCCGAGCCTTGAAGCGAAAGCGCCAGAATGCCGCGCGACCAGGCAAATATTGCCCGGCGATCTTGCGAAGCTCCTCCTCGCCTACGGAAAAGCCGACGACTTCGCGGTAGGTGCAAATGCCCGGCGCGCAGGCCACGACATCGCGCGCGATATTCGTCAGCTCTTCTTCCTCGACGCCCGTGCCACTCGCGTAGTTGACGTAAGTGAAATGGCGCCAATCCCAGTTGTAAGTGATGTTTTGGTAGACTTGATACCGCACTGAGCCGGTGCGCTTGTCGACGAAGGCTCGCAGAAAATTGTCGGACCTGACTGGGTCGGTGAATCCGCCATTGCTGCGATATGCGTCGAAGGTCGTGATGGTGGCAGTCGTCTCGAGGCTATCGTCGGTGATCTTGGCCCCGTTTGCGACTGTCTCCGGCGTCAGCGCCGCAACCATCTTCAACTGCTTTTCGGAAGGCTCGATCACCATTTCCTTGGCGCCCCGATCAGCCGCAGCGGCGGGCGCGATGCAACTCGCCGACAAAAGGATGGGAAGAAGATCTCGCAGCACTAGAGCGCTCCATGTCGATTATCAGTGACACTGACATGCTCGAAGTAGCGCCAAGATCAAGTGCTTTGTCACTCATCGTCTGTAGATCGATCGCCGACACGGGCGTCATTAGGCCAGCGTGGACATACGCGCTCGCCTGGGATCAAACGTACGTCGCCTCCGCGAGGCGAAGGGCTGGAGCCAAGAGGACTATGCCGACCGTGCCGGCATCCACCGGACCTCTGTCAGCGACATCGAGCGAGGCCGGCGCAATCCGACGGTGACTGTGGTGAAGAAGCTGGCGAAGCCGCTCGAGGTCAGCCCCGGGTCACTGCTCGATTAGGCGGGCAAGCAACGACTGCGTGCCGACTTCCCGACGACTCAGTCGTGTGGAAATCTCTCTGAGCGGCGTCTCCAAGCATCAT
>JBQCGM010000094.1:0-16405 GCA_051955585.1 Novosphingobium sp. | reverse complement strand
GAAGGCATCGCCCCGTGCCTCGTAGTCGCGGAACTGGTCGAAACTGGCGCAGGCGGGGGAGAGCATGACGATGTCGCCGGGCTTCGCCGCTTCGATCGCCTGGCGGATCGCCTCCACCATCATCTCGCTGCGGCGGACCGGCATATAGGGCTCGAGGATCTCGGCGAAACGCGGTCCGGCATCGCCGATCGTATAGGCGGCAGCGATATTGCCGAAATGCGGCGCGCATTCGTCGAGGTCGTCGCCCTTGGGCAAGCCGCCCAGGATCCAGTGGATGCGCTTCTTGGGACCATAGGGACTGAGCGCCGGCGGGAAGGCCGCCAGCGCCGGGGCGGCCGAGGCCGGGTTGGTCGCCTTGCTGTCGTTGATGAAGAGCACGCCGTCCACTTCGGCAACGCGCTCCATGCGGTGCGGGAGGCCGCGGAAGGTCGGCAGCGCCGGGCGCCACTGCGCCTCGGTCAGGCCCAGCGCAGTGGCGATAGCCACGGCGACGGCGGCGTTCTGGAGGTTATGCGGCCCCTGAAGCGAGGGCCAGTCGGGCTGAAGCGCAGCCAGGTCGCCGCCGGTGACGACGTGAACATATTGCGCCGCGCGGCGGGCGAGCTCGTGGTTCGCGATCTGCGCGGTCTCGGCGTCGCCCATGCCGAAGACGGCTTGCTGGTCCGGCCGCTGCAGGGAGAACAGGCGCTGCTTGGAGGCGGCATAGGCGGCGAAGTCCGCATAGCGGTCGAGATGGTCCGGCGTGACGTTGAGCAAGGCGGCGACGTCGCACTCCAGGCTTTGAGTCAGGTCGATCTGGTAGCTCGACAGCTCCAGCACATAGACGCCGCCGGCCGGCAAGGGTTTCTGGCCCAGGATCGGCAGGCCAATGTTGCCGCCCATCCGCGCCGGGATCGCCGCGTTCTGCAGCAGGTGGTGGACCAGCGCGGTGGTGGTCGACTTGCCGTTGGTGCCGGTGATCCCGACGACGCGGTGTGCCGGCAGGTAATCGCGCGCCAGGGCGAAGAGCTCGATGTCGCCGACCACCGGAACGCCGTATTGCGCGGCATGCTCCGCGATCGGATGGCGGTTGAGCGGCACGCCGGGAGAGACGACGACCCCGGCATAGCCGGTCAGGTCGATCGAAGCCGGATCGGCGATCTCCGCGCGCCCCGCCAGCAACCCGCGCGGTTCCTCGCGGTTGTCCCAGGCCGTCACCTGCGCCCCGCTCGCCAGCAGCGTCTCGGCCGCGGTCAGGCCCGAGCGGGCGAGACCGAGAACCGCGTAGCGCTTGCCGGAGAAGGCGGGGCTGGTGATCACCGCAGCTTCAGCGTCGCCAGGCCGATGACGGCGAGGATGATCGAGACGATCCAGAAGCGGATGACGACGGTCGATTCCGCCCAGCCCTTCTGCTCGAAATGATGATGGATCGGCGCCATGCGAAAGATCCGGCGCCCGGTGCGCTTGAACCAGAAGACCTGGATGATCACCGAGGCGGCCTCCAGCACGAAGAGTCCGCCGACGATTGCCAGCACGATCTCGTGATGCGCCGCCACCGCGATCGCGCCGAGCGCGCCCCCCAGCGCGAGGCTGCCGGTATCGCCCATGAACACCGCGGCGGGCGGCGCGTTGAACCACAGGAAGGCGAGGCCCGCCCCCATGATCCCGGCGCAGAGGATAGCGAGTTCGCCCGCACGCGGCACGTGCGGGATGCCCAGGTAGTGGGCATAGTCGACGCGGCCCGCGAGGTAGGCGATGATCGCGAAGGTGCCCGCGGCAATGATCACCGGCATGGTGGCCAGGCCATCGAGCCCGTCGGTCAGGTTCACCGCATTGCCCGCGCCCACCATCACCACCGCGGCGAAGACGTAGTAGAGCGGCCCCAGCGGGATCGCCCGGCCCGACAGGAACGGGATGTACAGGTTGGTGCTGATCTGGCTGACGATGATGTAGGCCGCGATGCCGGCCACGGCGAATTCGAGCAGCAGCCGCACCCGTCCCGAGACACCCTTGTGGCTGCGCTTGGTGACCTTGTCGTAATCGTCCATGAAGCCGATCAGGCCGAAGCCCAGGGTCACGGCCAGGCAGGCCCAGACGAAGGGATTGGTCAGGTCCATCCACAGCAGCATCGACAGGACCAGCGAGATCAGGATCATCAGCCCGCCCATGGTCGGCGTGCCGCGCTTGGCGAGATGGGTCTGCGGCCCGTCCTCGCGGATCGGCTGGCCCTTGCCCTGGCGGACGCGAAGCATGTTGATGAACCGCGGCCCGATGATCAGGCCGATCACCAGCGCGGTCGAAAGGGCCGCGCCAGCTCGGAAGGACTGATAGCGGACGAGGTTGGCCAGGCCGGGGAAATTGAACCACTCGGCGAGCAAATAGAGCATCTAGCGCCTAACCTTGTTTCCCGGTCAGAGCTGCCACCAGACTGCCCAGCCCCACCGAGTTCGAACCCTTGACGAGGATCGCGTCGCCGTTCTCCACGCCGAAATCCGCCAAGGCGACTTGCGCCTCCGCAGGCGTCCGGCAATGGGCGAAGCGCACCGCTTTGCCAAGCGTGCCACCCGTCTGTTTCCCCAGTTCGTCGGCCAGGGCCGTCATCTCGTCGCCCACCAGCACCGCATAGTCGACGCCCGCGGCAGCGATGGGCTCGGCCAGGGCTGCGTGGAGGCCGGGACCGAAGTCGCCGAGTTCCTTCATCGCGCCGAGCACGGCGATCCGCCGCGCGGCGCGGGTCTGGCCGAGCTGCGCGAGGGTGGCGCGCATCGACGCGGGATTGGCATTGTAGCTCTCGTCGATCAGCAGCGCCTTGCCGCCGTTCGCGGCCGCAATCTCGATCCGCGCGCCGCGTCCGGCAAGGCCTTCCATCTCGGCCAGGGCCAGGCCCGCCGCGCCGAGGTCGCCGCCGATAGCGCGGACCGCGGCCATGACCGCCAACGAATTGGTCACCCAATGCTCGCCGGGAGCGGCGATCGTGTAGCAAAGGCGGCGGTCGCCCCCCACCGGATCGCGCATCTCGGCGGTGACCAGAGAGCCTCCCCCCGGTGCGGCTACCGCGTCGAGCAGGCGGACGTCGGCGTGGGCAGCACGGCCGAAGGAGACGACCGCGCCCGCATGACGCTGTGCCGCCTCCTTCAACCGCGCGAAGTGGGGGCTGTCTGCTGGAATGATCGCGACACCGCCGGGCTCTAGCCCCCCGAAAATCTCCGCTTTCGCGTCTGCAATCGCCTCTTCGCTGCCAAGGTTCTCGATATGCGCCGGAGCGATCGTGGTGACGACCGCCACCTGCGGGCGGACCTGGACGGTCAGCGCGGCGATCTCGCCGGCGTGGTTCATGCCCATCTCGAACACGCCGTAACGGCTCCGCGCCGGCATGCGCGAGAGGCTCAGCGGCACGCCGACATGATTGTTGTAGCTCTTGACGGAGCGGTGCGCGCCACCGCTGCTCGACCGGTCGAGGGCGGCGAACAGCGCTTCCTTGACGCTGGTCTTGCCGACCGAACCCGTAACGCCAACAATCTTGCCCAAGACCCTGTTTCGTGCGGCTTTCGCGAGAAGCTCAAGCGCCCTTGAGGTATCCTCGACCAGCACGTGCGGGCCCTCGATCGGGCGATCGACCACGACCGCCGCCGCGCCCTTGGCAAAGGCCGCCTCGACGAAGCGGTGGCCGTCCATCGTCTCGCCCTTCAGCGCGAAGAACAGATCGCCGGGGATCACGTCGCGGCTGTCGATCTCGACGCCCGACACCTCGAAATCCCCGCTGGCGACCCCGCCGGTCGCCGCCGCGATCGACGCCGCATCCCACAGCGCGAGCGGCAGGTCGTCCTCGGGCTCTGCGGGCCATGCGATGATCGGTGAACTGGCCATTATCCTGCGCACTCCCTGGCGACCGTCACATCGTCGAACGGCAGCACCCGCGCTGCCTCGCCCCGTCCGACGACCTGTCCCTGCTCATGTCCCTTGCCGGCGATCAGCACGATATCGTCCCGGCCCGCCTCGGCGATGGCCGCGGCGATCGCCTCGCGCCGGTCGCCGATTTCGCGCGCGCGGGGCGCTCCGGCAAGGACCATGCGGCGGATTTCCCCGGGATCCTCGCCGCGGGGATTGTCGTCGGTGACGATCGCCAGATCGGCCTGCGCCGCGGCGACGCGGCCCATCTCCGGCCGCTTGCCCTGGTCGCGGTCGCCGCCGGCGCCGAAGACCACGATCAGGCGGCCCTTGGCGTGGGGACGAAGCGCGGCGATGGCGGCTTCGAGGGCATCGGGAGTATGGGCGTAATCCACATAGACCGGGGCGCCGGAGCGCGCGATCGCGGCCCGTTCCAACCGGCCGCGGACCGGCTGCAGGCGCGAAAGGTCGGCCAGGGTGCGATCACCGTCGCCGCCGCCGGCTACGACCAGGGCTGCCGAAACCAGCGCATTGGCCGCCTGGTAGGCGCCGATAAGTGGGAGCTCGACGGATTTGACCTGGCCTTCGAACTCGATTTCGAGCGTCTGGCCAAGCTGGGTATGCCTACGGGCGAGAAGGCGAATGAAATCCCCCTTCTCGCCCACGGTGAGCAGGCGGAGACCCCTCTTCGACGCCCGCTCGACAGCTCGCTGGGACCATTCGTCGTCGGCCCAGACGACCGCGGCGCCATCATCGGCCACAACTTCGTCGAACAGGCGCATCTTGGCCGCGAAGTAGTCGTCCATCGTCGCGTGGTAGTCGAGGTGATCGCGCGAGAGGTTGGTGAAGGCGCCGGCGGCGACGCGCAGGCCTTCGTTGCGGAACTGGTCGAGGCCGTGGCTCGAAGCCTCGTAGGCGACGTGGGTAACGCCTTCGCGGGCAAGACCGCTCATGTTGGCAAGGAAGGTGACGATGTCGGGCGTGGTCAGACCGGTCGAAACCGTTTCGTCGGAGGTGGTAACGCCGAGCGTGCCGATCGAGGCGGCGTGGTTGCCCGCCATGCGCCAGAGTTGGCGGACCATCTCGACCGTGGAGGTCTTGCCATTGGTGCCGGTGACGGCGACGATCGTCTCGGGCACCGGGGCGAAGAACCCGGCGGCAAGGCGGGCGAAAGCGCGGCGCGGTTCGGCATCGGCGATGTGGACCGCCCCGGAGACCTTCGCTTCCGGCCGAGCGACTACCGCGACGGCGCCCGCGGCAACGGCATCGGCAATGAAGTCCTCGCCGTTGAAGCGCGCCCCGCGGAAGGCGCCGAAGACCGTGCCGGGCGCGACCTTGCGATTGTCGATGGCGAAGCCGGTGACGTTGGCAGCCTCGCCCGCCGAAACCGGAATCCCGGCGGCCTGGCCGAGCGCGCCCAGCTTCACTCCCCTTCCCCATTGGCGACGAGCGGGGCAAGGTCGGAAATGTCCACATCGCGACTGGCATCGGGCATCACGCCCAGCAGCGGCCCGATCCGCGGCACCACGCGGCCGACCACGGGGGCCGCATTCCAGGCCGCCGTGCGCTGGCCCGAGGTGGCGACAGTGCCCTGAGGCTCGTCGAGCATGGCGATGATCACGTAGCGCGGCCGGTCCATCGGAAAAGCCGCGGCGAAGGTCGCGACGAGCGAGGTGCGCTGATAGCCGCCGGCGCCGGGCTTTTCGGCCGAACCGGTCTTGCCACCGACACGGTAGCCCGCGGCATTGGCCTTCTTGCCCGTGCCGATGTCGACGATCAGGCGGAGCAGTTGGCGCAACCGTGCCGAGGTCGAGGCCTTGAACACGCGGCGGCCCGTCGGAATGTGCGCGGGGTCGACTTTCTCCAGCGTCGCCGGACGCCAGACCCCGCCGTTCACCAGCGCGGCATAGGCCGAGGCGAGGTGCAGCGGGGTCACCGCGATACCGTGCCCGTAGGAGACGGTCATCGTCGTGATCCGTGACCATTCGCCGCGCGGCCAGAGGGGAAAGCCCTTGGCCGGAAGCTCGATCTCGGGACGGGCGTTGAAGCCGAGCAGCTTCATCGTCGCATTGAGCCGCGCGCCGCCGAGTTCGTCGGCGACCTGCGCGGTGACGATGTTGGACGAATGGATCAGGGCCTCGGGCACGTTCATCGATGCGCCCATCGTATGGCTGTCGCGAATATGGAAGCCGCCGATGGCGATCGGCTGGTTCGATTGGTAGCGCCGCGCGAGATTGGTCACCGTGCCCGCATCGATCGCGGCGGCGACGGTGATCGGCTTGAAGGTGGAGCCGAGCTCGTAGACCTGGTTGGTCACCCGGTTGAAGATGTTGCCGGCGCCGGCCTGGTCGATCAGGTTTGGGTTGAACGAGGGCAGCGAGGCGAGCGCCAGCACCTCGCCGGTGTCGACGTCGAGGATGATCCCGGCCGCGCCCTTGGCGTTGCTGTCGGCCATGCCCTTGTAGAGCTCATCCTCCAACGCCCCCTGGACACGGGTGTCTATCGACAGGACCGCCGGGGTGCCGCGGGTGGCAGGATCGGTCAGGCGCTTGTCGTAGACCTGCTCCATGCCAACCCGTCCATGACCGTCGGCGGTAACGAAGCCGAGGACCGAGGCCGCCATGGAACCTTGCGGATAGTAGCGCTCGTTCTCGCGCGGGAACTCCAGGGCGGGCTCGCCCAGCGCGTGGATCTTGTTCGCGTCCTCGGGCATGATCCGGCGGCGCAGGTAGGCCGGCTTGCCGGCGGCGAGCAGCTTGGTCAGGCGTGCGGCGCTCTCGTCGGGGAAGATGCGGACCAAGGCGGCGGCGACCTCGGCCGGCGACTTGACCAGCGGCGGGCCGTTCTCGCCCAGCACCTTGGGATTGTACCATAGGGCATAGGCCGGAAATGCCCGCGCCAAGGGCACGCCGTTGCGATCGACGATCTCGCCACGTGACGGCAAGAGAGCGTCGGCCAGGGAACGCCCTGCCCGGTTGGGCTCGAAGGCGCCAAGGTAGCCGATCCGGGCGACCGCCAGGATGGCGACCAGCGCGAAGATGCATAGCACCCACAGCAGCCGGACCTTCGCCACCAACAACAGGCGGTGGCGGACGTTGACCAGCTCGACCCGGCCAGTGGTGATCACGGTCGAGACGGTCAGCGAGGTCATTCCTGGGAAGCCTTCGCGTGATCGAGCTGGGACAGGCGGTCGGCCAGCCGCGCCGCGCCGGCGGGCTTGGCGGCGCGGGTTTCGGCGCCCTTGGCTTCGGCGGCAAGGGCCTTGCCGGTCAGCGGCGAAACCATCGCGACGAAAGTCGGCACTTCGGCGGTCGCCGCCGTGGCGACCCGGATCGGGGTGGGCGCGCCCGGGCCGCGTTCCTTGGCCAGGCTGGCGAGCTGCCGCTCTCCCTCGAGATACTGGCCCGGCGTCGGGGCCTGGTAACCGAATTCGACGTCGTTGAGCGCCTTGAGCTGCTGCTGGTTGGCACGGGTCTCGAACTCGGTCTCGAGCATCTGCTTGTCGAGCCGCAGGGCGACGATCTTGCGCTCGGCGAGAGCGACCTGGCTCTTCACCGCATTGACCCTCATCGTCAGGGCCACGGTCAGCGCCAGGCAGACCATCAGGATCACGGCCCAGCCGATCGAACGCGCGCGATCACGAGTGAGGTTCATGCGGCCCTCCTGGCAGAGGCGTCGGTGCGGGTGGCGTGGCGTAATGTCGCGCTGCGAGCGCGGGGATTGCGGTCGAGCTCCGCCTGGCCCGGACGGATCGCCTTGCTGACCTGCGCGAAGACCGGACGCTGGGCCTGCGCCGTCGGAGGCAGGTGCCGCGAAGTGGAAGCGACCGCGCCGCTGGCGTCGCGGAGAAACTGCTTCACGATGCGATCTTCCAGACTGTGGAAGCTCACCACAGCGAGCCGTCCGCCTGCCTTGAGCAGCGCCTCAGCCGCATCGAGGCCGGCTTCAAGCTCTTCCAGCTCGGCATTGACGTGAATGCGGATCGCTTGGAACGAGCGCGTCGCGGGGTCCTTTGGCGCCCCCGGCCGATGACCGAGCGCCTTGCGGACGACATGGGCGAGCTCGCCGGTCGTCGTCAGCGGACGCGCAGCGACGATGGCGCGGGCAACACGGCGGGACTGACGCTCCTCGCCGTACTGGTAGAGTACGTCGGCGATGTCGCCTTCGGCCGCGGTATTGAGGAAGTCCGCAGCGTTGGGGCCGCTCTGCGACATCGTCATGTCGAGCGGGCCATCGCTCGAAAAGGCGAAGCCCCGTTCTGCCTGATCGAGTTGCATCGAGGAAACCCCAACGTCCATCACCACGCCATCGACTTGGGCAATTCCAAGCTCGGCCAAAGCGGCGATCATCTCGGAGAAGCGGCGCGGATGGATGACCAGGCGCGGCGGGTCTTCGCGGGTCTCGGGCCAGGTCAGGCCGGCGGCGACGGCATCGGGGTCACGATCGAAGGCGTGGACGGTCGCCCCGGCATCGAGCAGGCGGCGGGTGTAGCCGCCCGCCCCGAAGGTCGCATCGACGATCACCATGCCCGGGGCGGGCTGGAGCGCGGCGAGCACCTCGTCGAGGAGGACCGGGATGTGAGGCGCCGGGCTCGTCATTTGCGCGCCTTCGCTTCGGCGACGAGGCTGGCGCAGGCCGCCTGCGCGCCTTCCCAGCCGGCGCCGAGCCGGGCGAGTTCGTCCGGGTTCCACAGGGTGAAGAACCCGCCCGCAGCGTTGAAGAAGAGACCCTCGCCGACGTCGGCAAGGCTGAGCAGGTGATCGGGAATTACGAAGCGACCGGAATCATCGAAGGGTACTTCCGAGAAGCCGTAAAGCTGCGAAGCGCGCAAGTCGCGATCGAAGTCTTTCCCCGCCTGAATCGCCAGCATCTCCTCGCGGTCGATCTGGGCGGCAAGATCTTCCTTGCGCGAGAGGCCGAAGCCGGTGAGGCACTTCCAGCGCTCGTGCTTGGCGATGCAGAGGGTGCGATTGCCGGCACTGGATTCGCGGACGACCTTGCGAAACTGCGGGGGCAGCACGAAGCGGCCCTTTTCGCCGCGAAGCGAAAAGCCCTGACCGCTGTAGATTATTGGCTGCCTAGCCTCCACGTGCCCCGACCCCTGCCCGCTTGGGAAAATCCTTTGCCAGCAACAACCTTCCCCGCCTGTCCGCGCACCCTCGCGGCCAGCTCACCCGTCGTGGGCGCGGCGTGGAAAATCGTTTCCGATGAGAACTTTCCTTAACCCTCTTGCAGACGGGAGGGAAGGGAAAAACGCGGGAAAATGCGGGTACAAGCGGTAAAGCGTTGATTTCTATTTATCACCCATCACGGATACCGTAGATATTCTCTATTTGTTCTAGGTGAAAATACAAGAACTTGCCGCATGGCGATGCCCAACGCGGAAGGCTTTCCCGCAAAATCCCCAATCGACTCCGTGGCGAGCTGGGGGCTCGCGCAGTCGAAAGGATCAATGCGGACGGAGGTTCTTGGGGGAGGCGCTGGGATCCGGCGCGGGGACGACGCCGATGTCGGCCAGCGGATCGCTGGCTGCAGTGGTCGCGGTGGCGCTGACCTGAGAGGCAGCGCCATCCTCGCCCAGGCGGGCGCGTTCCATGATAATGTTGGCGAGCCCGACGATCAGGAGCATGGCGGCCAGGCCGAACACCCCGATCTGCAGGCGATGCACCGCCTGCGCGCGCAGTTCGCGTGCGGTGGCGGGAGCATAGTGCTGAGGCGCGGCGACCGTCTGCCCCAGCTTCTGGTCTTGGACCGTTGGCATCGGCGCAAGGCTAGCCGATCAGCGAAAGCGGATCAAGCGAGCCGAATTCACGCCAGCCAGGGGAACACGGGCAGGCCTTTCGCCTTCAGCCACTCGGCGTTGTAGAGCGAGGAGAGATAGCGGAAGCCCGTATCACACAGGATCGTTGCGACCCGCACGTCCTTTCGACCCTCGGCCACGAGCTGACGGCCCAGCGCCACGGCGCCCGCAACGTTGATTCCCGTCGAAAGGCCGAGGCAGAGCCCTTCCTCCTGAAGCAGCCGGCCAACCCATTCGAGGCCTTCTTCGTCGGAGATGCGGAACTGCGTGTCGATCGGCGCGCCCTCGAGGTTCGAGGTGATCCGGCCCTGCCCGATGCCCTCGGCCACCGAGTTGCCCTCGGCCTTGAGCTCGCCGTGGGCATAGTAGTTGTAGAGCGCGGCGCCGTAGGGATCGGTCAGGGCGATGACCACGTCCTCGTCGAATTCCTTGAGGCCCATGCCGACCCCGGCGATCGTCCCGCCGGTCCCCGCCGAGCAGGTGAAGCCGTCGATCCGTCCCTCCATCTGCGCCCAGATCTCGGGCGCGGTGCTGTCGATATGCGCCTTGCGGTTGGCCGTATTGTCGAACTGGTTGGCCCAGATCGCCCCTTCGGTCTCCTCGGCGAGGCGGCGCGAGGTGTGGACGAAATGGCCCGGGTTGGAGAACGGCGCGGCCGGGACCAGGACCAACTCGGCGCCGAGCGCGCGTAGCGTGTCCATCTTCTCGCGGCTCTGGGTCTCGGGCATGACGATGACCGTCTTGTATCCCAGCGCGTTGGCGACCAGCGCCAGGCCGATGCCGGTATTGCCGGCCGTCCCTTCGACGATCGTACCGCCGGGCTCAAGCAAGCCTTTCGCTTCGGCGTCGCGGACGATCCACAGCGCCGCACGGTCCTTGACCGAGGCGCCCGGGTTGGCGAATTCGCACTTTCCCCAGATCTCGCAGCCCGCGGCCGCGCTCGGCCCCTTGAGCAGAACTAGCGGCGTGTTGCCGATCAGGTCGAGGGATCTGCGCGCGGTCGGTGCTGTCATGGCAGCGGAAGTAGAGTGCCCGGCGGCTCGCCGCAAGCGGGGCAAATCTTGCCCCGCTGAAAACATCCCTCCCCGCAGGGAGGGGTACTCGTCAGTCTTCCTGGGCGATCGTGACGGTCAGGCCTTCGAGGGCCGACGTCACCGGCACCTGGCACGACAGGCGCGAGTATTCGTTGCGGTGGTCCGAGCTGTCGAGCAGGTCGCTCTCGTCGTCGGAGATCGGGGGCAGCTTGTCCATGTAGGAGGGGTCGATGTGGACGTGGCAGGTGGCGCAGGAGCAGCAGCCGCCGCACAGCGCCAGCAGCTCGTCGAAGCCGTTGTCGCGGATCACTTCCATCAGGGTACGGCCTTCGGGGGCCTCGAGAGCCTTGGACTGGCCCGACTGGTCGACAACGGTGATCTGCGGCATGTGACGATATCTCCGGAAGGTTTGCGCTCTATCCGCGCTTTGGCGCGGCTGCTAATCGCTGCTTGGGTGATATGCAACCTTGGTTTGATCGATAAGGACCATAGAGCGTGGGACTGAGCGCGGAAACGATACGATATTCATTGGATCATATTTCCGCAAGTGAGCCGGCAATCGCCCGGGCGCTCGAGCGCGTCGGCTATCCGGAGCCGCGGATTCGCGCGCGCGGCTATCAAACCCTGCTGCGCACGATCGTCGGGCAGCAGGTCAGCGTGGCCGCCGCGGCGTCGGTGTGGAACAAGCTCGAGGCCTTGCTCGGGGCAACGGTTCCGCCGGAGAAACTGCTCGCCGCCGACTTCGACGCGCTGCGCGGCTGCGGCCTGTCGCGGCAGAAGCAGGGCTATGCCCGCTCCCTCGCCGAACTGGTGACCAGCGGCGCGCTCGATCTCTCCGCCCTGCCCGAGGACGACGAGGCGGCGATCGCCGAGTTGACGCGGATCAAGGGCATCGGCCGCTGGTCGGCGGAGATCTACCTGCTGTTCGCCGAGGGCCGGCCGGACATCCTCGCCGCGGGCGACCTTGCCGTCCAGGCCGGGCTGCACAAGCTGCTAGGCCTCCCTGCCCGGACCAGCGAAAAAGAGGTCCGCTCCCTCGCCGAGCCGTGGCGCCCGCACCGCGGCGCGGTGACGCTGCTGACCTGGCACTGCTACAACAACCCGGCGCTGTGACTATGGCGGGCGCGATCTTCATCACCGGCGGCGGATCGGGCATCGGCCGGGCCGTCGCGCAGAAGTTCGCCGCCGAGGGATGGTTCGTCGGTCTGGCCGACATCAATGGCGCCGGCCTCATCGAGACCGCCGCCCTCCTGCCCGAGGGGCGCAGCTCGAGCCACCGCCTCGACGTGCGCGACCGCGCGGCCTGGGATGCGGCGCTGGCCGAATTCGCCGCGGTCGCCGGCCGGATCGACGTGGTCTTCAACAATGCCGGCGTCGCCCACGGCGGGCCGCTGGCAGGGAACAGCCAGGGCGAGATCGACCAGCTGATCGACGTCAATTTGCGCGGCGTGGCCTACGGCGCCCAGGCGGCCTACTCCTGGCTCAAGGCCAGCGCACCGGGATCGTGCCTGCTCAACACCGCCAGCGCGGCGGGGATCTACGGCACCGGGGGCCTCGCGATCTACTCCGCAACCAAGTTCGCGGTGCGCGGACTGACCGAGGCGCTCGACGGCGAATGGGCGGCGGACGGCATCAAGGTCCGCTCGCTGATGCCCGGCTTCATCGACACCCCCCTGCTCCACGGCCCGGCCAGCGCGGCCAGCAACGTCTCCAAGCGCGACGCCGTGGTCGCCGCGGGACTCGAGTTCACGCCCATCGAACAGGTCGCCGCGGCAGCCTGGGCGGCGGTACACGGCAAGGCGGTCCACACCCCGGTCGGGAAGACCGCCCGCCAGATGAGGCTGGCCGCGCGCTGGGCGCCGGGCTTTTTGCGCAAGCGGGCGCGGGAACTGCTCGCCAGGCCCCTATCGGGCTAGCCGCGCGATGCCGGTCCGGCCCGCCGGGCTGAGGAACGGCGCCAGGTCGGCGAATGGCACGACCGCCGCGTCCTCGCAGGCCTGGACCACGTGCGGCAGCGACGGGGTGAACGCGAGGCCCCGGCGGGTCAGCGCGATCTCCCAATAGTCCTCGTCCGACACCGCTTCGCGGCAATCGGCATCCTCACCTCGGCCGAAGGGGAAATGTTTGAGCGCCAAGGCCCGCAAGGCCGGCGTGATCAGGCGGATCGAGCTGTTCCTCTCCCCGTCCCCCGGCGCTACGCCGCGGGGCGTCAGCCAGCCGGCCAGGTCGACTTGCCTGCCGCTGGCCCGGTCGAAAACCCGGTGCCACAGGCTCTCGTCGGGGTGAGCCCCGCCGCAAAACCCTCCGCTGCTCGCCGCGACCGAGAGGTACGCCGGCGTGACCAGGTCCGGAGCATAGGAGAACTGGAAGTCTCCGTCGCGGCCCCCGCTGGCAAGCGCCATCTTCATGCAGCCGAGATAGTCGGCCTCGCCCTCCGGCTTGGTCGGATCGAGTCGCAAGGCCGCGTTGATCGCGGCGTCGCCGGGCCGCGTCGGCGGATAGGCAAAGCTCGAGATGCCCACCTCGGGGAAGCTCGAACCGACGTCGTAGACGAGCTCGGAATAGGCAAACCCGTCCTTGCGCGCGGGCTTCGTGACGATCTTCACCGGACGCAGGCGCGGGGCGATGTAGGCCTGGCTGCCGCAGGGGTCCTCATCACCCGGTGCCACGGCGACCCGGGTCAGCGCGATCGGCAGGCTCTTGCCCCCGCCGCGCCAGGTGCCGGTCAGGCGGTCTCCGGCGCTCGTCACCGTCCACCGGCCGCTGCCGTTCTCCTCGCTCCAGCCGCCGTCGTCCTCGCGCGACAGCGGGATCGGCTGCAGGCGCGAGAGATAATAATAGGAGCCGTTGCTGTAGTCCTCGCTGCGCTGCTGCAGGCAGGCGCGCACCGGGAGAGTGCCGATCGTCCCCTGCCATACCCCGTGCCAGGCCGGCGCGGCTTGCGCGGAAGGAGACAGCACCAGCGCGGCGAGCAGAGCAAGACGCTTCACAGGAGAGCTCCGATCGCCTTGGCCAGGGCCACGTCGCGCCGGCTCAATCCGCCGGCGTCGTGGGTGGTCAAGGTGATCTCGACGCGATTGTAGACGTTCGCCCATTCGGGGTGATGGTCCGCCTTTTCCGCGAGCAGGGCGACGCGGGTCATGAAAGAGAAGGCTTCCGAGAAGTCGGCGAACCTGAAGGTGCGCTCGATGGCGAGGCCGTCGCCGCGCAGGGTCCAGTCGGTCAGTTCCGCCAGCGCGGCGGCGCGCTCGGCTGGGGTCAGCTGGGGGATCGCCATCGTAGCCTCCTTGGCACTGCGGGGGGTTTCCCCTATCGCGCCAGACGATGCAACCGTGCCGTCTCGCTGCCCGTGACCTGGCCTGCCGCCGCGGCGACCGCGTGCTGTTCGCCGGCCTGTCGCTGGAACTGGCTCCCGGCGAGGCGCTGCACGTGCGCGGGGCCAACGGCATCGGGAAGTCGAGCCTGCTGCGGATCCTCGCCGGGCTCTTGCCTGAATATGCGGGCACGGTCGAACGAGAGGGTGCTACCGCGCTGCTCGATGAGCGCCCGGCGCTCGACCCGCTGCTGCCGCTGGGCAAGGCGCTGCACTTCTGGGAGAGCATCGATGGCCACGCGGCCGACCTGACGCCGCTCGGCCTCGCCGATCTCATCGACGTTCCGGTCCGCTACCTTTCGACCGGCCAGAAGAAGCGCGCCGCCATGGCCCGCCTGCTCGGCCAGCGAGCGCCGATCTGGTTGCTCGACGAACCGCTCAATGGCCTCGACAGGGATGCGGTGGCAGCGGTCGAAAGCCTGGCCGGGGACCACCGCGCGCGAGGCGGGATCACCGTGATCGCCTCGCATCAGCCTTTCGCGCTGCCCGGCGTCCGGACGATCGACCTGGCGGGTGTGGCCGCATGATCCGCCAGCTCCTCCTCCTGCTCCGCCGCGACCTGGCGATGCTGCTGCCCGGCGGGCGGCGCGGGGGGACCATGCTGCCGCTGCTGTTCTTCCTGGCGGTCGCGATGCTGTTCCCCTTCGCGGTCGGACCCGACGGACCGCTGCTCGCCCGGACCGGCGGCGGGGTGATCTGGGTCGCGGCCTTGCTCGCCGCGATCCTGCCGCTCGATCGGCTGATCGAGCCCGATCTGGAGCTCGGCACGTTCGATCAGCTCGCGCTGCGGGGGCTCAGCGAAGAGGCGATCGTCGCGGTGCGGGTGCTCGCGCACTGGCTCAGCTTCGGCCCGCCGCTGATGGTCGCCGCCCTGCCCGCCGCCGCGCTGCTCGGCCTACCGGGCGAGACCTTGCGGCTGGTCGAGCTAGGCCTGCTCGCCGGAACGCCGGGCCTCGCCGCGCTGGGCGTGACGGTGGCGGCCCTGACTGCGGGCCTGCGCGGCGGCATGGCGCTCGCCGGGCTGCTGGTGATCCCGCTGGCCGTGCCGCTGCTGATCTTCGGGGCGGGAGCCCTGGCGACCGGCGGCACGAGCGGCATCGCGCTGACCGGGGCGGCCAGCCTGGTGCTGGTGGCGGTAGCCCCGTTCGCCGCCGGGGCGGCGGTGCGGAGCGGCAGAAGCTAGTTCCTCCCCGTACCGGGGAGGAACTTAAAGATAAGGCGGCTTGTGCAGGCCCTTTTGGCTCAGCGTGAAGATCTCGCAGCCGTCCTCGGTGATGCCGATCGAATGCTCGAACTGGGCCGAGAGCGAGCGGTCGCGGGTGACCGCCGTCCAACCGTCGTCGAGCAGCTTCACCGGTGGCTTGCCGAGGTTGATCATCGGCTCGATCGTGAAGAACATCCCCGGTTTCAGCTCGGGTCCGGTTCCGGCGCGGGCGGCGTGGATCACCTCGGGCGCGTCGTGGAACAGGCGGCCGAGACCGTGGCCGCAGAACTCGCGGACCACGCCGTAGCGGTGGCCCTCCGCATGCTTCTGGATCGCCGCGCCGATGTCGCCCAGGCGGTTGCCCGGCTTGGCCTGCTCGATCCCGATCATCAGGCATTCGTGGGTCACGTCCACCAGGCGGCGGGCCTTGAGCGGCACGTCGCCGACCAGGTACATCCGGCTGGTGTCGCCATGCCAGCCATCGAGCAAGGGCGTAACGTCGATGTTTACGATGTCCCCGTCGCGCAATGTCCGGTCGGCCGAGGGGATGCCATGGCAGACCACGTGGTTGATCGAGATGCAGCACGAGTGCTGATAGCCACGGTAGCCTAGCGTCGCGGGAACCGCCCCGCCTTCCAGCGTCATGCGGCGCACGACGTCGTCCAGCTCTCCGGTGGTGACGCCCGGCAGGACCATCGGCGCCAGAGTGTCGAGGATGTCGGCGGCGAGCTTGCCCGCGGCGCGCATACCGGCAAAGGCGCCCGGGCCATGCAGCTTGATGGTGCCGTCGCGCAGGACGGTCTCGGTATCGGCGACGGTCTGGTACTGAGTCATGCCGCGCATATAGGCTCTTCCCGCCGATTTGACCAGTTGCCGGCCGGGCTACGGAGGGAGCAAGTGGACACGGTGGACAGTGTCCAGGAGAAAAAAGCGGTCACTTCCGTAAGGCGGCATGAAGGACCGACAGAAAGTGTCAACTGCCGCAATCCCGCGATGATCCATTTGGGCTTGTTCACGCACAACACATAACCAAGGGGGATTGTGTAGGAAAGCTCGCCGTCGGAATCTGGATTGGATTAATCCGCAACCGTTTCGTGTCGAGCGAAGTCGAGACACCATGCGCCATG
>JBQCGM010000093.1:0-22838 GCA_051955585.1 Novosphingobium sp. | reverse complement strand
CAGAACCTCTCATAGCAATCATTCCCCATCCGTTTTCTGAAATATGATTGGAATTTTTTTCAAATAAATGTTTTATAAAATCACATAGCCGGCAACAATCGGCGATGGATACGATAATCCGGCCCGCCGAAAACTTCCGCTTTCGCAGCACTCCAGCCCAAGGCTGTGACGATCGATCTGACTTTGCTGACCTCTATTGGGCGATCTTCGCCGCCGCGTATCGAGAAAATCTAGAAAGTAGGCGCCCCGCGCCAGCCCTCTCTCCTAGTATCATTGTCTTTACTTGCCTGCCCACCTGCTCGGGCGCCGACCACAATGCAAGCAGCAAAACGCTGTCACAACGTAACAAGTTGTATCAGTGGCATCTGTGCAACACCCTGTCGCAGACTTTACCCTCGGCCTAGGCAAAATAACTAGCGCATCAGCACCAATTCTTCGGCCATGCTGGGGTGCAGCGCCACGGTCGCGTCGAAGTCCGCCTTGGTCAGCCCGGCTTTGACTGCGATCGCCGCGGCCTGGAGGATTTCCGGAGCCTCTGGGCCGATCAGGTGTACGCCGAGCACCTTGTCGGTATTGGCATCGACCACCAGCTTGTAGAGCCCGCGCTCGTGGCGTTCGGCGAAGACGTTCTTCATCGGACGGAAGTCCGAGGTGTAGATCCGCACGTTGCCGTACTTCTGCCGGGCCTGGCCCTCGGTCAGGCCGACGCCGGCGAGCGGGGGCTGCGAGAACACGGCGCTGGGGATGCAATCGTAGTCGAGCTTGCGCGGAGCGCCGCCGAAGACGCCGTCGGCAAAGGCCTGGCCCTCGCGGATCGCCACCGGGGTCAGCTGGACCCGGTCGGTCACGTCGCCGACCGCATAGATGCTCTCGCAGGTCGTGCGGTTGTATTCGTCGACGGGGATCTCGCCCTTGGGGCCGAGCTCGATCCCGGCGGTCTCCAGCCCGAGTCCGTCGGTCTTGGGCTTGCGGCCGGTGGCGATCATCACCGCGTCGACCTCGAAGGGATCGTGCTTGCCCACGGTGACCCGCAGGCACCCGGTCTCGAGCTTCTCGACATGGTTGATCGGGCAGTTGAAGCGATAGGTGATCCCCCGCGCCATCGTGATCTGGAGCAGGCGGTCGCGCAGCGCCTCGTCATAGCCGCGCAGGATCTGGTCGCTGCGGTTGACCACGGTCACCTCGCAGCCCAGCGCGTTGAAGATGCCGGCGAACTCCAGCGCGATGTAGCCCGCGCCCTGGATGACGATGCGGCGCGGCAGGCTTTCCAGGTGGAACACCTCGTTCGAGGTGATGCAGTGCTCGTTGCCGGGAAATTCGGGCACGACAGGCCAGGCACCGACCGCGACGAGGATGACCTTGGCAGTGATCTCACGCCCGCTGGCCAGCTTGACCGAATGCGGCCCGGTGACCGTGGCACGCTCCAGGAAGCGCTCGACATTGTTGTTGTCGAGCGTCTGGCCGTAGAGCCCCTCGAGCCGGTCGACGTCGCGCAGCACGGTGTCGCGCAGGACCTGCCAGTCGAACTTCATGCCTTCGACGGTCCAGCCATAGTGCCCGGCGTCCTGGAGCTCCTCGGCGAAGTGCGAACCGTAGACCAGCAGCTTCTTGGGCACGCAGCCGCGGATCACGCAGGTGCCGCCAATCCGATGCTCCTCGGCCAACGCGACCCTGGCGCCGTGCGCCGCCGAAACGCGGCTAGCCCGCACCCCACCGGAGCCTGCGCCGATGACGAAGAGGTCGTAGTCGTAGGCGGGTTCGATCTTGGCCATCATGCACTCCTGTTGCGAGGGGGCATATGGGCGGGGATGCCTGACTTGTCATCACCTCGCCCTGCCCCCGTTCAGGCCGCGATTGCAGCAACCACTGCCCCCAGCACCGCCACCGCATCCCCCGGAGCCAGTCGAACTTGCAATCCGCGCTGGCCGCCGTTGATGTAGACCAGGTCGTGCTCCAGCACCGCCGCCTCGACCACCACGGGCACTCGTTTCGTCTGGCCGAAGGGGGATATCCCGCCGACCTTGTAGCCGGTCAGCCGCTCGGCATCGGCGGGTTTCATCATCGCAGCGGACTTGCCGCCGAGCGCCGCGGCGAGCTTCTTCATCGCCACCTCGCGGTTCGAGGGGAGGATCGCGCAGACCGGCTTGCCATCGAGGAGGACCATCAGCGTCTTGAGCACTCGCTCGGGCGCCTCGCCCAGGGCCTCGGCGGCCTGGAGCCCGACGCGGTCGGCACCGGGATCGTAGTCGTAGGAATGGACGGTGAAGGCGACGCGCGCCACCTCCAGCGCCTTGGTCGCCCGCGTCGCCGAGGCCATCAGCCGATCCCGGCGGCCGCCAGCAACGCCGTGGTGCTCGGGTCGAACTCGACCCCGCCCTGCTCGATGCCCTTGGCGATCTCCTTGCCCAGTTCGACGCCGAACTGATCGAACGGATTGATCCCCAGCAGCACGGCATTGGCGAAGGTCCGATGCTCGTGGAAGGCGATCAGCGCGCCGAGGCTGGCGGCATTGAGCTCGTCGCACAGGATCGTCGCGGACGGGCGGTCGCCGGGATAGGCCCGGGCCGGATCGTCGCTCTCCTTGCCCGCCATCAGCGCCGCGCCTTGCGCGAAGCAGTTGGACAGCAGGATCCGGTGATGGGCAGGGTCGAGCGCATCGCCGGGCGCGATCGCGGCGATGAAGTCTACCGGAACCAGGTTGGTACCCTGGTGGAGCAGCTGGAACACCGCATGCTGGGCGTCGGTGCCCACCCCGCCCCAGGTGACCGGCGCGGTCGGGCCGGAAACGGGCTTGCCGTCGAGGGTTACCCCCTTGCCGTTCGATTCCATCTCCAGCTGCTGGAGATAGTCCGGCAGCAACGCCAGCCGCTCGTCGTAGGCAAAGACCGCACGGGTCTGGCAGCCGCGCAGGCGGCTATAGAGCTGGTCGGCGAAGGCGGCGCGGAGCGGCAGGTTTTCAGCGCCGTCGGTGTCCAGGAAGTGGCGGTCGACCACGGCGGCGCCTTCGAGCATCTCGGCGAACTCGGGCCAGCCCAGCGCGATGGCGACGGGAAAGCCGATCGACGACCATAGCGAGTAGCGCCCACCGACGGTCTCGGAAAACGGTAGGACACGAGTCTCGTCGACGCCCCACTCCACCGCCTTGTCGGGGGCCGCGGTCAGCGCGATGACCCGGCCGTAGGGATCGCTCACCCCGTTCTCGCGCAGCCAATCGAGCGCGCTGGTGGCATTCGTGATCGTCTCGGTGGTGGTGAAGGTCTTGGAGGCGACCGCGATCAGCGTGGTCTGCGGATCGCACTTGGCGAAAGCGGCCTCCAGCGCCACGCCGTCGATATTGGAGACGACGTGGACCTCGACCATCGCGCCGTCCCGGGCCAGGGCATCGATCGCCAGCGCTGGACCCAGCGCCGAGCCGCCGATGCCGATGTGGATCAAGTGCCTGATCTCGCCCAGGGCGCCCTGGTGGATCGCCTCGGTCAGCATGTGCATTCGGGCGTGCAGAGCGGCGGCCTGCTCGACGCTGGCCTCCGCGCCGAGGCCGCGTTCCGCGGTGTGCTCGGCGGCGCGGTTCTCGGTGGCGTTGACCACTTCGCCCTCGAACAGGGAGCGGCGGCGCTCGGCGAAGCCGGTAGCCTCGGCGAGGGCTGCGAAGGCTTCGAGGTGCGCGGCGTCGAGGTGCGTCTTCGACCAGTCGAACAGAATCTTGCCGCCGGGCAGTTCCAGCGTGGCCGACAGGCGTTCGACCCGCGCCGCGTCCGCCGCGAACAGGTCCGTCAGCTTCAGCCGGGGCAGCGCCGCCAGCCGATCCCAGCCCGCTCGTACCTGATCGCCCATGAATCGCCTTTCCTACATTGCTGCAAGCGCGTAATGCCCCGCCAAGGACATTCAGCCAAGCGGTGCTCTCGCAATGCTACAGAATTCGACCTGCACCCGAGGCTCGGGGACAGGTGATCGCGCAAGGTGACGGAGCCCGGGAATTTTTCCTCTGGACACTGCGCACTTTGTCGACTTGGTCATGTCCTACCGATCGGGTGGCTGAGACATCCCTTCCTTTGAGGCCTTCCCTTGACGAGCGAGGTTCTCCCCCACATGGACGCCGCAATGACCGAAACCACGTCTGATCCCGTCACCGAACCGGCCGGTGAAGCCCCCCCCGCGCCCGCCAAGCCGGCGAAGAAGGAGGACAGCTTCTTCGTCTTCCTCATCAAGCTGATCGTGATCGTCGCGGTGTTCCGCAGCTTCATCTTCGCGCCGTTCAACATCCCGAGCGAATCGATGCTGCCGCGCCTGCAGGACGGCGACTACCTGCTCGCCGCCAAGTGGCCCTATGGCTATTCGAAGTATTCGCTGCCGTTCAGCGTCCCGCTGATCCCGGGCCGCATCCTGCCGAGCCAGCCCAAGCGCGGCGACGTGGTGATCTTCAAGCAGCCGCCGCTCAACGACATCGACTACATCAAGCGGGTCATCGGCCTGCCGGGCGACACCGTGGAGATGCGCGGCGGCACGCTGATCCTCAACGGCAAGCCCGTGCCCAAGCAGCGGATCGCGGACTTCGAGATCCCGGTCTCGGCCAATACCAAGTGCTATTCCTCGATCTTCGAGGCGACCCGCGCCGACGGCACCGTGGTCTGCCGCTATCCGCAGTACCGCGAGACCTTGCCGAGCGGGGTGAGCTACAACGTGCTCGACCTCTTCCGCACCCCGCAGGACGACTATGCGCCGACCGTCGTCCCGGCGGACTCGCTGTTCCTGATGGGCGACAACCGCGACAATTCGATGGACAGCCGCTTCGTCGCCGAGGCCGGCGGCGGGATCGGCATGGTCCCGCAGAAGAACCTCGTCGGCCGCGCCACGATCATGATGTTCTCCACCGACGGCTCGTCGTCGTGGTTCAAGCCGTGGACCTGGTTCACCGCCGCGCGGTGGAGCCGGATCGGGGGAACCTTTTGAGCGGTCCCCGGCTCGATCCCGAAACCGCGGAATTCCTCGCGGGGCTGGCGGGGGAACCCGTCACCGACGAAGCGCTCTGGCGCGAGGCTCTGACCCACGGCAGCACCGGCGAGGCGCGCGACTACCAGCGGCTCGAGTTCCTGGGCGACCGGGTGCTCGGCCTGGTCGTGGCCGAATGGCTCCACGAGATGACCGGCAGCGCCGAGGGCACGCTCTCGCAGCGCCTCAACGCCCTGGTCAGCCGCACGATGTGTGCCTCGATCGCCCGCCAGGTCGGCCTCGGCCCGCACATCGTGCTCGGCAAGCAGGCCCGCGACGACGGCGGGCGCGACAGTGACAACATCCTGGGCGACGTGGTCGAGGCGCTGATCGGCGCCAGCTTCGTCAGCCGCGGCTTCGAACCGAACCGCGCGATGGTCCGCCAGCTCTGGGCCCAGGCCTTCGAGGGCAAGGCGGGCAAGGCCAAGCATCCCAAGTCGGCGCTCCAGGAATGGACCGCGGGCAACAAGCGCAAGCCTCCCGAATACCGCATCGTCGATCGCTCCGGCCCCGACCATGCCGCCAGGTTCACCGTCGCCGTCAGCGTGGGCGGGATTGGCGAGGCGGAGGCGGTCGGCAACAGCAAGCAGGAGGCCGAGACCCTGGCCGCCAAGGAATTCATGAAGAGGTTCGGATGACCCAGCACTGCGGCCTCGTTGCCGTCCTCGGCGCGCCCAACGCGGGCAAGTCCACGCTGGTCAATGCGCTGGTCGGGCAGAAGGTCGCGATCGTCTCGGCCAAGGCGCAGACTACGCGCGCGCGGCTGATGGGCATTGCGCTGGAGGGGGAAACGCAGATCATCCTGGCCGACACCCCTGGCCTGTTCGCGCCCAAGCGCAGGCTCGACCGGGCGATGGTCGCCGCCGCCTGGGAAGGCGCGCAGGAGGCCGATGCCGTGCTGCTGGTCGTCGACGGGCGCAAGAAGAAGCTCGACTATCTCGAGTCCATCCTGGAAGCGCTGAAGGATCGGTCCGAGCGCAAGATCCTGGTGCTCAACAAGGTCGACGAGACCCCCAAGGAACCGCTCCTGATTACGGCCCAGTCCCTCGCTGGGGAAGGCCAGTTCGACGAGGTGTTCTTCATCTCCGCCCTGACCGGGGACGGGGTGCCCGAGCTCAAGGCCCGCCTCGCCGCGCTGATGCCCGAGGGGCCGTGGCACTATCCAGAGGACCAGGTCTCCGACGCCAGCGAGCGGTTGCTCGCGGCCGAGATCACCCGCGAGCAGCTCTACCGCCAGCTCCATGACGAACTGCCCTACGACAGCGCCGTGCGGCCCGAGAGCTACACGAGCCGCAAGGACGGCTCGATCGAGATCCACCAGCAGATCGTCATCGCCCGCGACAGTCAGAAGGGCATCGTACTGGGCAAGGGCGGCGCCAAGCTGAAGGCGATCGGCGAAGCCGCACGCAAGGAGCTGGCCGACCTGCTGGGCACCAAGGTCCACCTCTTCCTCCACGTCAAAGTCGAGGAGAACTGGGCCGACGACCGCGAGATCTACGAACAGATCGGACTGGAATGGGTGAAATGAGCAAGATGATCTGGAGCATCGCCCTCGCCCTGAGCCTGCTCGCGGCAGGCACGGCAGCGGCCAAGCCCGCCCTTCCGGCCGGAGCGCGCTACGTTTCGATGGGCAGTTCCTATGCCGCCGGCCCCGGGACCGGCGAAATCAAGCCAGGCACGCCGGCGCGATGCGGCCGCAGCCAAGCCAACTATGCCACTCTTCTAGCCCAGCGCCTGCACCTCGACCTGGTCGACGCGACGTGCGGGGGCGCGACGACCGCGCACATCCTTGGCCCCTGGAACGAACTCCCGGCTCAGCTGGATGCCGTCTCGCCCGAAACACGGCTCGTCACGATCACGATCGGCGGCAACGACGTGAATTTCGTCCGCAACCTCTACGGCGCCGAATGTGCCGGCAAAGCCGTGACCGCCGAAGCCCGAGCCAGATGCACGCCGTCGCGGCTGCCCGGCGAGGCGGATTGGGCAAAGCTCGCCGCAAACCTGCGAGCGATCGTTCGTCAGATCCGCGCCAAGGCACCTGCCGCCCGAGTGATCTTCGTCGACTATCAGACGGTCGTGCCGCGCGGCCGGACCTGTCCGGCAGTCCCCTTCGATACGGCCGGATTGACCACGATGCGCGGCCAGGCCGCCCGGCTCGCAGCGGTGACGGCCATGGCGGCGCGCGGCGAAGGTGCCGAGGTGCTGCACGCCGGAGCACTCTCCCGAAACCACTCGCCGTGCGATGCCCAGCCCTGGATGGTCGGATCACCGGGCACCGCGCCGGGGACGCCTTACCATCCCAATGCCGCCGGCATGAGAGCCCTGGCCGACGCCTTGGCCCGCAAGCTCGGCGGCTAGACGGGCGGGGCCGCGCCCGGCCCCGCTCCGCCTTGCGTCACGGACGCACCGCCCAGTCGCCTTCCGCCGCGCGGACCTGGGTGAGCGCGCCGCTGATGGCGCCATTCTCGCAGTCGTTCGATAGCGAGATGTAGTCGCTGTGGCGGCGCAGCGTGTTGCAGACATCCCGTGCCGTCGAAGTGATCCGGCGGCGCAGCTCCAGGCGGTCGCTGGAAAAGCCGAGATCCAGGTCCGAATAGTTGATGACCTGCGACGACAGCATGCGGCCGTCCGGCAACTCGACGTAGGGTCCGGCCACAACGATGTCGCCGTTCTGGGCCAGGGCGGGGTTGAACGTCATACCCGCTGCGATGAAGGCAATTCCGCAAAGAACGTTTCGGAAGGTTTTCATCTTTTCCACTCCGGTCGTTTCGCCGGGGTGAGCCGGCGACCCGTCCGCCCGGAAAAGCGGTTAGCCGAAGCCGGTGTTCCGATTTTTGCGACGACTAGGCGGTCGGCGACGGTAAGCCGAAGGAGCCTATCGCAGCTTCGCGATCCCGATGCCCAGTTCCTTGGCCTTGTCCTTGGTCGATTCCTCGCTGCGGTTCAGGGCTTTGGCGATCTCCTTCAGACCCTTGCCCTTGCCGGCAAGGGTCTGAAGCTTCTGTAGCTCGTCGCTCTTCCAGGGCTGACGGTGCTTTTCGAACTTGTCGGCCATATTTCGATCCTAAAGCCCGCGGCAGTCGTTGACCTCGCGCCCGCCCTCGAAGCGGGCGGCGATCCAGTCGAGGGTGGCGGAGGCGCTGTCGCGGGCGCTATGTTCATGGGGCGTGGAGGTCAAGCGCAGGTAGCGCAGAGGGCGGCCCAGGGCGCAATAGCGGCGGGCGAAGGCCAGCGTTACCGTCGGCGCGACCACCGCGTCGACCTGGCTCTGCGCGATCATCAGCGGACCGGGAACGCTGCGCGGTGCGACGCTGTTATCCCGCGCGATCCGCGCCCAGGGCTGGATGGTCCCAAGGTCCTTGTTCTTGAGCGCAGTCCGCACCGACAGCACGCCGAGCGCGGTGCCCAGCTTCGGCTTGGCATCGAGCGTGACGCAATTGTTTTGCGCGAGCCGTGTCACCACCCCGGCATTGGTCCGGTTGACCAGGGTCGAGAGCGGAGCGCCGAAGCGCTGCGACCAGGAATAGACCGCGAAGGAGGTCAGCATGGCCCGGATATTGGCGTTGCTGCCTTGGCGCAGGTTCTCCGCGAGGTCGGTGGGGGGCGCGGCGGCCGCCGTGCCCACCAGGGTCAGGTCGGGCGCATAGCGCCGCGCTTCGCTGGCGGTCCACAGCGCGGCATGCCCCCCTTGGCTCTCGCCCCATACCGCGAAGGACGATCCGGCCGCCGCGCCCGGGATGGACCGCGCGGCGCGCACTGCGTCGAGCACAGACTGCGCCGTCTCGCGCCCTACCAGGAAGCCATGTTGGCCGCCGCTGGCCAGCCCCGGATAGTCCGGCGCGACGACTACATAGCCGCGCCCGACCATCTCGCCGAGCGCCGGGCTGATACTGAGAAAGTTCGGCGCCAGGGACGGGCCGCACTTTTCGGCCACGCCCCAGGCCCCGTGCGTCCAGGCAACGACGCGCCGCGGCCGCTGCGGCGGCGCCCCGCGCGGGGCAGCGACGATTCCGGTCGCTTCACGCAGAGCGCCGTCCTGCGCGGTCGTGCGATAGCGCACCTTCCAGGCTTGCATGTCCGGCGGCGGATCGAGAATGGGATCGGCCGAAACCAGCGTCCCGGCCGGTTGGGCCAAGGCAGGGGGCATGATCGCGGCGAGAAGAAAAATCGCAAAGACGGAAGCGAGACGTGACAGCATGATCCGGTCCTTTCGTCGCTGGTCAGCCTAGCATGGGCCGGCGAAGTTGACGCGAGATTGATGCATTGACAGTGTCCTGAGGAAAAATTCCCCGGGCCTCCTGGATCGCGGCGGCGCGTGCCAGCAACTCGGCGACGACGGCCTGGAATTCGCGATCCTGCCGCGCGGCGAGCTCAGCTCGAGCCTCGTCCCATTGCCGCGCGAAACCATCGTCACGGCGGCGTAGCACATAGGCCGATTGGCGAGACATGCCGGAAGCCCTGGCGGCAACCGAAACGTCCGCGCATTCCGCAAGCACCGCAAGAAAGCGAAGGCGGCGGGCCGGCGTCCACCCATCGCTACGAACTGCGCGCGCGGCCTTTCGATCTCGTATCATGATCGATTCCTCCATTGAACAAAAGAGGAACGATCAGATAATGGCAGGAACCGATGTAGGAAAACGAAAAAGGGAAGGACGCAGGCGCGCTCGATAGGGCGCGCGCCCAACCGTTCCGCCGCTGTCCGCCCTGAGCATGCCGACCGCCCGGGTCATGCCCGGGCGACGACACTATTCCGCATCGACCGCCTTCTTGCCGGCTGCCTTTTTTGCCGGAGCCTTCTTGGGGGCGGCTTTCTTAGGGGCAGCTTTCTTGGGGCCCGCCTTCTTCGGCGCAGTCTTCCTGCCCTTGCCTTTGGCCGGGCCCTTGGCGGCGCGCTCGTCGATCAGGACGATCGCTTCCTCGGCGGTGAGCGCCTCGGGCTGCTTGTCGCGCGGCAAGGTGGCGTTGGTCGTGCCGTCCGTAACGTAGGGCCCATAGCGGCCGGCCATCAGCCTCATCTCGCCACCCGAAGTGGGGTGGGGGCCGAAGGTCTTGAGCGGCTCGGCGGCAGCGCGGGCGCCCCTGCCCCCGCCAGCCGCAGCCTCGGCCAGCTTGACCACGGCGGCGTTCATGCCCGTCTCGAACACCTCGGCGGTCGACCGCAACTTCGCGTACTTGCCGTTGTGCGCCAGATAGGGCCCATAGCGGCCGATCGACGCGGTGATCGGCTCGCCGGTCTCGGGATGGTTGCCCACGGCGCGCGGCAGGCTCAGCAGCTGGACCGCCCAGTCGAGGTCGAGCTCGGGAATGTCCTTGGGGATCGAGCTGCGCTTGGCATCCTTGCCCTCGCCCAGCTGGATGTAGGGACCGAACCGCCCGGCCTTGCGGGTAATGACCTCGCCGGTCTCGGGATGCTTGCCGATCTCGCCGTCCTCGGCGCCGTCCGCCGAGCCGCCGGGCTGGGCGAACTTGCGGGTGAACTTGCACTCGGGATAGTTCGAGCAGGCGATGAAGGCGCCGAAGCGGCCGCCGCGAAGGCTAAGCCGGCCCTCGCCGCACTTCGGGCACAGGCGGGGGTCGGAACCGTCCTCCCTGGGCGGGAAGAGGTAGTCGGACAGGAACTCGTCGAGTGCCTCGGTCACCTCCGAAGGCTTGCGTTCCATGACCTCGTCGGACTTGGGCTTGAAGTCCTTCCAGAAAGCCTCGAGCACGTCCTTGTATTCGGCGCGGCCGCCCGAGACATCGTCGAGCTCCTCCTCCATGCCGGCGGTGAACTCGTAGGCGACGTAGCGCGGGAAGAACCGCTCCAGAAACGCCGTAAGAAGTCGACCTGATTCTTCTGCAAAGAAACGATTTTTCTCGGTTCTAACGTAATTGCGATCCTTCAGCACCTGCAGCGTCGCGGCATAGGTCGACGGGCGGCCGATACCGAGTTCCTCGAGCCGCTTGACCAGGCTGGCTTCGGAGAACCGCGGCGGCGGCTGGGTGAAGTGCTGGCTGGCCTCGACACCCTTCTTGGCCGGCGTATCGCCGCTGGACAGGATCGGCAGCAGGCCGCTCTCGTCTTCGTCCCCGTCCTTGGCCTGATCGCGCCCCTCCTCATAGACCGCCAGAAAGCCGGGGAACTTCACGACCTGGCCAGTGGCGCGCAGCTCGGTCTGGCCGGTCCCTTCGCGCAGGGTCACGGTGGTCCGCTCGATATTGGCCGAGGCCATCTGGCTCGCGATCGCCCGCTTCCAGATCAGCTCGTAGAGCCGCGCCGCGTCGTCGCTGCCGTAGCGATCCTTCGCGAAGTCGACCGGGCGGATCGCCTCGTGGGCTTCTTGCGCGTTCTTCGCCTTTGTCTCGTAATGCCGAGGCTTCTCAGGCAGATAATGGCCATTGTAGCGATCGGATATCGCCTTGCGCGCGTCCGAGATCGCCGAAGGATCCATCTGCACGCCGTCGGTCCGCATATAGGTGATCGCGCCGGCCTCGTAGAGGTTTTGCGCCACCCGCATCGTGTGACTGGCCGAGAAGCCGAGCTTGCGCGCCGCTTCCTGCTGCAGCGTCGAGGTGGTGAACGGCGGATAGGGATTGCGGCGGGTCGGCTTGGTCTCGACGTCTTCGACCCGAAAGGTCGCGCTCTCCACCGCAGCCTTGGCGCGCAAGGCGGTCCCCTCCTCCCCGATGGACAGCCGCTCCAGCTTCCGGCCTTCGAACTTGACCAGGCGCGCGGCGAACTCGGTGCCGCCCTGCTCCAGCTTGGCCAGGACCGACCAGTATTCCTGCGGCTTGAACGCCTCGATCTCACGGTCGCGCTCGACGATCAGGCGCAGCGCGACCGACTGGACCCGGCCGGCCGACTTGGCGCCGGGCAGCTTGCGCCACAGCACCGGCGAGAGGGTGAACCCGAACAGGTAGTCCAGGGCGCGGCGCGCCAGGTAAGCATCGATCAGGTCCTGGTCGAGCTCGCGCGGCTGCTTCATCGCCTCGGTCACCGTCTGCTTGGTGATGGCGTTGAAGGTGACGCGCTCGACCTCCTTGGGCAGCGCCTTGCGCTTGGCGAGCAGTTCGCGGACGTGCCACGAGATCGCCTCGCCCTCGCGGTCGGGGTCGGTCGCGAGGATCAGGCGGTCGGCCGTCTTGGCCAGGTCGGTGATCGCCTTAACCTGCTTCTGCTTGTCGCCATAGAGCTCCCAGTCCATCGCGAAGTCCTCGTCGGGGCGGACCGAGCCGTCCTTGGGCGGCAAGTCGCGGACGTGACCGTAGGAAGCGAGGACCTTGTAGTCCGCGCCCAGGTACTTCTCGATGGTCTTGGCCTTGGCCGGGGATTCGACGATGACGAGCTGCATGGTGTTGAACGGGCCTTACGTGTACGTGTGTGCGTGTACGAGGGTGGCGGGGTCTTTGGGCCGGCGTCAAGCCAGGTATGAAATTGGGCTCGGAAGCGACTTATGATTGGATTGCTCCGAACCGGGCTCTGATCTTTTTGGTCATCACCTCGAAGCTATCAACTATCGGCGCTTTGACGTCACGTGCCGCCGAGTTGCCAGCAAGATTTGTTGCCCGTCACTGCCGCTGATCGGGACTAGGTTGATCAGCGCTCCACCGAGCGCCACGATGGCGAAAACATGGACAACTCCATCCACGATGCGAGCCAGATCGAGATTCCGAACACGTTCGGCCACCTCTTGAAGACATTCATCGGACGGAAGACGGCTAACAACTTCGGGCGTCCGTCCCACCGATGCCGAGATGGAGCAACCCGCCTCCCAACCCGAGCGTTGGCGATCGACATATATGGATGCCGCCAAGAAGATCGCGATTGCGACGATGGCTTCGAGCGCCGGCCCGGCAAGCGCGACCATGGCCGTATGCCTGGCATTCTCGGGCGCATCAGCGACTACATAGCCCGCAATGTCCGAACTATCCGGAATGCGCGCTTTCACAAAGCGCCCTCGTTCTAGATCGAATTCGATTGGGAACACCGCAATACGGTGAACTCGATAGCCCAACTTCCAACTCGCCCACGCATGGCCAAATTCGTGCACCACAGTCGATAAGAAACCCAGGAGCACCACGAGCAAAATCGAGCCCAGCGGATCCGAAAATAAGCGATACTGATCCGTGGCCTCGTATGCGATCATGGCCACGCATAGGGTTAGAAAGCCAAGCGCAAGCCGCATCAGCTTGCCTCTCTGGCGGCCAAACTGACTCTTCCGCCCGCGTGCCGCACCAGCCCCCCGCCCAGTTCCATTTCCAATAGCGCGAGCTGGACCGCCGCCGCGCTCTCGCCACTCTGGCGGATGAGTTCGTCCACTGCGACCGGGGCGGTCGTCAGTAAGGCCGATAGTTCGGCGGGACTGGAGGCTGCAGCGAGATCGCAGGAGGGCGTGGCGACAAGCTCGCGGAAGGTCGAGCGCGGATGCCCGCCGAAGCCCGCCAGGAGCTCGATCACGTCCTCCGGGCTCTGGACGAGCACGGCGCCCTCGCGGATCAGCTGGTTGCAGCCGTGCGAGCGGGCATCGAGCGGAGAGCCGGGGATCGCCATGACCTCTCGCCCGTAATCGCCCGCCAGCCGCGCGGTGATCAGCGAGCCGGACTTCGGCGCCGCCTCGACCACCAGAGTGCCGGCGGCGAGCCCGGCGATGATCCGGTTGCGCGAGGGGAAGTGACGGGCGAGCGGCTCGGTGCCTGGCGGCTGTTCGGCGATCAGCAGGCCTTTGGCGGCGACCTCTTCCTGGAGATCGGCGTGCTCGGGCGGATAGGTGACGTCGATCCCGCTGGCGATCACGCCGATCGTCGTCCCTCCAGAACCTTGGGCGGACAGCGCTCCGCGGTGGGCTGCCCCGTCGATCCCCCGCGCCAGGCCTGACACCACCGTCAACCCGGCATCGGCCAGGGCAACCGAGAAATCGCGCGCCAGCTTGATGGCTGCGGCCGAGGCGTTGCGCGCACCGACCACCGCGACGGCGGGCTTCTTCAGAGCAGCCGTGTCGCCGCGCAGGGTCAGGATCGGTGGCGCTCCTTCGGCCTCGCCCAGCAGCGCCGGGTAATCCGGGGAATCATGAAACAGATAGCGAGCACCCGCTCGCTTCGTGGCGGCGATCTCACCATGGATCCGGCCTTCCGGAGCGGGCCGATAAGGGCTGGCTCCCCGTGCCGCCAGATCGGGCAAGGCAGCCAGGGCCGCTGCGGCGTCACCGAAGCGCAGGAGCAGCTGGCGATAGGTGACCGGCCCGATGTTCGGAGAGCGCAGCAGGCGGATTCGGGCGAAGGCCTCGTCCTGCGACAGGGTCACGGCTTCCCGCCGACCCTGGGCTCGATCCCGGCGCGGAGCCGGGCGATGTTGGCGCGATGGAGCCAGAGCACCAGGAGCGCCAGCAGGGCAAGTACCGGAACGTACTCGCCGTGCCCGGTGGCCAGCGCGGCGATCGGGGCCACCACGGCAGCGCTCATCCCCGCCAACGAAGAGATGCGGGTGATCGCTAGCAGCCCGAGCCACGTGACGGCATAGGCCAGCCCGATCGGCCAGGCGAGGCCAAGAGCCACGCCCATCAGCGTCGCCACGCCCTTGCCGCCCTTGAACTTCAGCCAGACCGGAAAGCAGTGCCCCACGATCGCGGCGGCCGCGGCCAGGCTCGCCGCTTCGGGAAACAGCGCATGGGCGGCAAGCACCGCGACCAGCCCCTTGCCGAGATCGAGCAGCAAAGTCGCCGCCGCCAGCCCCTTGCGCCCGGTGCGCAGCACGTTGGTCGCGCCGATGTTGCCCGATCCGATCGAGCGCAGGTCGCCCGCCTGGAACAGCTTGGTCAGGATCAGCCCGAAGGGGATCGAGCCCAGCGCATAGCCGAGGGTGAGAGCGGCAATCCAGTTCATCTCGTCCCCCCGAAGGTCCGCACCAAGCTTGTCGAAAGCCCGCATACCTCTCTATGGCTTGGGGCGGATAGGGCAAGCGCCCAGGAAACCACAGGGCGGACGGATTGGTTTGAAATGGTGCAATCTAATTCCCCCGTCCTCCTCTTCGATTCCGGTGTCGGCGGACTGACCGTCCTCGCCGAGGTGCGCAAGCTCCTCCCCCAGGCCCCGGTCATCTACGCCGCCGACAACGGCGGCTTGCCTTACGGCACCAAAACCGAGGCCCAGATCGCCGCCCGCGTATCGGGCCTGCTCGGGCGCATGACCGAGCGCTACCGCCCGCGCCTGGTCTGCATCGCCTGCAACACCGCCTCGACCATCGCGCTCGGCATGGTCCGCGAAGTGCTTGAGGTGCCGATCGTCGGAACGGTCCCGGCGATCAAGCCCGCCGCCACGCTCACCCGAACCGGCGCGATCGGCCTGCTCGGCACCCCGGCGACGATCCGTCAGGGCTACGTCGACCGGCTCGAGGCCGAATTTGCCGCGGGCAAGCGCCTCCTCCGCCACGGCGCGCCCGAGCTCGTCGCCGCCGCCGAGGCCAAGCTCCGCGGCGAGACGCCTGATCCTGCAATCTTCGCCCGCGCCGCCGCCGGCCTGCGCGACCAACCGGGCGGCGCCGAGATCGATACCGTGGTCCTCGCCTGCACCCACTTCCCGCTGGTCGAGGCCGAACTGGCCGCCGCGTTCGGCCCGGCCGTCCGCTTCGTCCACGGTGCCGAGGGCATTGCCCGGCGCGTCGCGCACCTGACGCAAGGTCAGGACTTCTCCCGCACCGAGCCCGACCTTGCCTTGTTCACCCGCAGCGGACCGGAGGTCGAGGCCGTCCGCCCCGCGCTGGCGCAATACGGACTAAACCGTATGGAGATTTTGTAACATCGCTGCGACCAGATGTTGCTGGCAAATGAGCCGCCGTTCGCGTATGGGCCTCGCGAAAGGCGCGGAAAACCGCCCATTGCGAACGTTTCGCAGGACATCGGCAGGATCACTCCAACGTGAACTACGACAAGATTTTCGACCAGGCGATCGAGCGGCTGCATTCGGAAGGCCGCTACCGCGTCTTCATCGACATCCTCCGCAACAAGGGCATGTTCCCCAACGCGCGCTGCTTCGCCGGCCATAACGGACCGAAGCCGATCACCGTCTGGTGCTCGAACGACTATCTCGCCATGGGCCAGCACCCCAAGGTGATCGAGGCGATGGAAGAGGCGTTGCACAATGTCGGCGCCGGCTCGGGCGGCACCCGCAATATCGGCGGCAACACGCATTACCACGTCGACCTGGAGGCCGAACTGGCCGACCTGCACGGCAAGGAAGGCGCCCTGCTCTTCACCTCGGGCTACGTCTCGAACGACGCCACGCTCTCCACCCTGGCCAAGATCCTGCCGGGCTGCGTGATCTTCTCCGACGAGCTCAATCATGCCTCGATGATCGCCGGCATCCGCAACTCGGGCTGCGAGAAGAAGGTCTGGCGCCACAACGACGTCGAACACCTGGAAGAGCTGCTCGCCGCGGCCGATCCCGACGTGCCCAAGCTGATTGCCTTCGAGTCCGTCTATTCGATGGACGGCGACGTCGCCCCGATCCACGCGATCTGCGACCTGGCGGATAAGTACAACGCCCTCACCTACATAGACGAGGTCCACGCGGTCGGCATGTACGGCCCGCGCGGCGGCGGCATCACCGACCGCGACGAGGCCGCGCACCGCATCGACATCATCGAGGGTACGCTGGGCAAGGCCTTCGGCGTCATGGGCGGCTATATCGCGGCCGATGCCAAGATCATCGACGTGATCCGCTCCTACGCCCCGGGCTTCATCTTCACGACCAGCCTCTCGCCGGTGCTGGTCGCCGGCGTGCTCGCCTCGGTCCGTCACCTCAAGAGCTCCAGCGTCGAGCGCGAGGGCCAGCAGGCTGCCGCCGCCATGCTCAAGGCGCTGTTCCGCGAGGCCGGCCTGCCGGTGATGGATTCCACCACCCACATCGTGCCGCTGATGGTTGGCGCTCCGGTGAAGGCCAAGAAGATCAGCGACCTCCTGCTCGCCGAATACGGCGTCTACGTCCAGCCGATCAATTTCCCGACCGTGCCTCGCGGAACCGAGCGCCTGCGCTTCACCCCGGGGCCGAGCCACACCGAGGAAATGATGCGCGAGCTGACTGCGGCGCTAAGTGAGATCTGGGAACGGCTGGAGATGAAGAAGGCGGCCTGAGCCGCCGTCTTTCGTCTGCAGTACGCGGTCCGGACGGCAAGACGCCGCCGCCCTTTTGCCCTGGCTGCCGAGCGGTTCCCAACCAGACAACGCGCTGGCCCGTCGCGGGTCGGTGATATATCCACCCCGGCCGTGCGGCAGGGTGCGTGTGCAACCGCACCGCTGCGCAGCGCAACTGGGCCTGGCAAGCGCGGCGGGCCGGAAAAATGTCCTACCCAATCTTTTGCGTGCCAGAACGGCACGCCGCCGCGCACTTCCTGAATAACGGTTAATAAACCGTTGTTAACACCCTCCCGCAGGCGTAAAATTCCCGATGTCAATACGCAGCGAGTCGAAACGGGCGCTGACCGTCGCGCTGATGAGACGTTTTGCCGTATTTCTGAGAGGAATTTTCTCATGCGTAAGCTCGCTTCGGCCGTGTCCGCCCTCGCGCTCGTGATCGGCAGCGCTGCGCCAGCTTTGGCTACAGCAACTCAAACGCCCACCGCCGCGCCGCTTAGCCCCGCCAATGCCGCGGCCATGTCGGCGGCTTGCACGGCGGCCGCGCAGGCATTGGACGACGATGGTGTCGGAGTAGGCAACATCTGGACCGGCGCCGTCGTGCTCGGCTCAGTCGATCTTGTTGCAGGCCCGACCGAGGTTCTGCCGCTCGTCCGCACGGGCCAAACCAACATCGTCGGCACGGGGACCTTCGTCCCGTCGGCGCCCTATATCTCGGGCGATCCGTACCGCAACGGCGGCAGCGTCAACATGTTCGGCAACCAGCGGGCCAGCGCCGGCTATTTCCCGACCAGCACCTACGACTATGTCGCGAATTTCAACTCGACCTTCGCGCATTCATACAGCTGCGACATCTCCAAGGCGACCTATCACGCGTCCTACGTGATTCCTGGCCACCCGGTCCAAGGCATCTACGTCGTTCACGAGGACGGTCACGGCAATGAGGAAGGAGCGCAGCAGTCGTGCAATGCATTCACGGCGCAGCAGCCCACCTCGCTGAATGATACCACCGTGCCATGGTGGGGCTATGTCGATCCCGATCCCAGCAAGGCCGACCATGGCCAGTGCGACTTCCAAAAGACTGCAGATGCCACGCCGGACGTGACCGTGCCGGAATCCTGGGACAATCCGGTGCTGCAGACCAATGTGCCGCAGACCGCGATCAACCAGGATCAGACCGACTCCCTGACCGGGCATGAAGAGAACGGTGGCCGAGTAGACGTGACCGGCGACTATTTCGTCGGCCAGGTCGTGATCTGCATCTCCCCGAAGAAGTTGCCCGGCATCTGGACCAAGCAGAACGGCTACACCGGCAGCAAGTGCACGACCGAATGGTTCAATCAAGCTCCGTGGGGCGGAGGGTCGCAGACCAGTCAGGGCACTTACATCTCGGTTCCGGCGATCTGATCACAGCAAGATGCCAATCGATCAAGGGCCGGCGCACGCGCCGGCCTTTTTTTGGACGGCATTCCAAGCTAGAAGGCCTTGCGGAAGCCGAAAGCGATGGTCCTTCCGAACGGCTCCTGCACATAAGGCTGATAGCGCAAAGGGGTGTCTCCCGTGGCATCGCGGACGCGCTGCTGGGAGTCTAACAGGTTAATGGCGGAAATTGATAGCCGCGCCCCCTTGAGCATTCGCTCCCTGGGAAAGAGCGTACCGAGATCGGCGAAGACCCGGGCATTCACCAGCGTTCGCGCTGAAAAGAACAGATCGTTGGCCGAAGGTAGCACATCGGATCGGATCACCGTGGCGCTGCGCCAGGAACCGTCGATCTGTACTCCGACGCCCCGCGCCGCCACGTTTGCCGAGAGGCGAACCTCGTGCCGCGGCAAGCCTCCGCCGTAACCGACCGCACCGCCGGCCAGCAGATCGACCTCGGGCAAGCCCGCCCGCGCCCGGCGCACCCAGTTGAGGGTCCAAGTATGCTCGAGCGTGAGATTCGTTCGCAAGCTTCCATCGCTCGAGAAGACCGGATCGGCATCTCCGCCCGAAGCTCCCACCGAAGACGGCCGCCTGCCCCCCAGCGAACCATGGTAGTCGATCCGCCAATGTAGTTGATCGCTGTCTTCATAGGCAAAAGTCACGGGTCGGCTGTCGACCAGGACCAACACGCCATTGGCGTCTCTTTGGAAGCGATCGGGAAAGGCCGCTTGCACCGCGGCGCCGACAGGAGGAAGCGAAGCCTGGACGTCGGTGCTCCGCCGGCTGGTCAACTCGGCGCTCAGGTTCAGGTTGATCCGCGCAAAAGGAGTGAAGGTGCCGCCGAACTGCAACGTCCGCTGCCGCGCCGGGCGAAGATCGGGGTTACCACCCGACAGGTAGCGGACCAGAACGGTCTGGCCGGTCAGAAAATCGAATAGCCGGTAATTGTCGTTCACCAAGATCGGATCGCTGAGCGATTGGGCGGACGGCGCCAAGCGCTCGACATTGAAGGAGGCCTGAAGGCTAAGTCGCGGCACCGGTCGCCAGACCAACTCCGTACCGTAGTCCGCCACGGTACCAATCTGCCGGATCTGGCGAAGCAGGCCATTGAGATTGAGAGCGACGACGCCGACCCCGGATTTGTCGCCGAGGAGCGGGACCTGAAGATTGACCTGAAGCGCCGCTTCATTGCGGGCATATCCGGCTATCTGGGCCACGCCAAGGAATTGGGAACTCCCGCGGAGCCGGTCGGTCCGCAGGCTGGCAGATACGGCAGCCCGGACGGGACCAGCAGGCATTCGCAGCAGTGGTCCGGCAAAAGTCACACGAAGTAGGGCGTTGTCGGAACGCGAATAGGTCGAGTTTCGGCCCGGAAGGGTCAGGGCGGCGGGCAAGTTCCCGAACGGACTAACCGTCCCTGCATCGATCGCCGCCTGCAGCGGAGCCGGATCAAAAGCAACGTCGCTGCTACCGCGCGAAACGCGGTGGGACAGGATCGCGATCGCTTGCATCCGCCAGCCTCCCAGCGGCGTGCTGAGGTTTCCGTTGAAGTTCAGGGTGGACGAGGTCCCGTCTTGCCGAAGGGGATCGCCGACATAGCGGGCGACGCCCACAGCGCGGGAAAACGGCGAAAACGGAGAGCTTACCGGCAAGCCCAGCACCGCTCCGGCCAAACCCGATAGCGAACTGGTCCGGGTCCATTCGCCACGGGCGTTGAGCGACACAATGGTTTCGCCGAACCGCCGCGTCATGTTGCCGTTTACCGAATAGACGCGCCGCTCCGGCGAAAGCGTGCGGAATGGGCGCACGTCGGTAGCATTGGCGCGGTCGGCATTGGCCGCGATCGCCGCGAGCGAAGGGGCAATGATCGCCGCAGGTACGCCGGCGACGCTGACGGGCCGGCCCGCGACCAAGCTTAGCGCGGGATCGATCTCGGCCCCGCCGAAAGGATAGGACACGACGTTGCCGACCCTGTCGTAGGCTGCTCCGGTCGGCTCGCTGGTAATATCGCGATCGCTCTCCAGCAGCGGGTCGTATTGCTGGACCTTCATGACCAGGCTGTCACGGTTGCCCGCCTTGATCCGCAACAGATTCAATTCGCCGACATAGCTGTGGCCCCCGCCCGCGGTGGCAAAGCCGAATTCGAAGTTGCCCGTGATCTGGCGGTGGTTATCCTTGACGACCACGTTGATCACGCGGCGCGTCGGGGTTTGCCCAAGCTGGCCCGCCACGCGGTTTGGCAGGACCTGGATCCGGCTCACCGCCTCAGTGGGAAGATCGGTGACATCGTCGACGCCGGCAACCTGGCGTCCGTTGATCAAGATCACCGGTCCATCGACCGAGCCATCCACCTGCCCCTGAATTTGATCGAGCAAGTCCCCGACCGTGTCGGCTCCATAGGCGGCAATATCGGCCTGGGTCAGTTCGTTTTCGGGAGCTACGCCCACGAATATGCCCCGGTCGGGGGAATGCGCGTAGACGACGATCTCCGACGAGCTGTTACCGTCCGTCTGATGATCGATCGGCTGGTCGGCGAACGCCGTCGCGGGCAAAAGTCCTGCCAAGCCCACGCCCGCCAGGAACGCCCCGCCTTTGATCCCCCTGTACATGACGTCAATCTACCGCGTTTTGCTCGCGATACATACAAAAACGCGCACTTTGGAACGGTCGAAACGGGACAACCCAATGACCCGCTGCCCGCCACGACTGTCCCATTTCCATGAATCGGATAACCGACATTGCGCGCTGCGCCACGTCCCAGCATAACCCGCCTATGACCGCGCCGACCGACAACCCTCAGCGCCTGCGCAACATCATCGGCGGCTCGGCGGGGAACCTCGTCGAGTGGTACGACTGGTACGCCTACTCGGCCTTCACGCTCTATTTCGCGCCGGTGTTCTTTCCCCAGGGCGATCCCACCGCCCAGCTGCTGAATGCCGCAGCGATCTTCGCCGTCGGCTTCGTGATGCGGCCGATCGGCGCCTGGGTCATGGGGATCTATGCCGACCGACGGGGCCGCAAGGCGGGCCTGACGCTGTCCGTTTCGCTGATGTGCGCGGGCTCGCTGCTGATCGCGCTGACCCCGGGCTATGCCGCGATCGGCAACCTGGCCCCGGCGATCCTGGTGCTGGCGCGGATGATGCAGGGGCTGAGCGTGGGCGGCGAATATGGCGCCTCAGCCACTTACCTCTCGGAAATGGCCGGGCGCGAGCGGCGGGGGTTCTTCTCCAGTTTCCAATACGTCACGCTGATCTCGGGCCAGCTAATCGCGCTGTGCCTGCTGCTGGTGCTGCAGGCGGTCATGCCCGAGGCGGAGCTCAAGGCCTGGGGCTGGCGGATTCCGTTCCTGGTCGGGGCGGCCCTGGCGGTCATCGTATTCTACCTGCGCCGCCGCCTGTCCGAGACGGCCAGCTTCGTGAACGCGCAAGCTGCCGACCAGCCCCGCTCGAGCGGGCTCTCGCTGTTTCGCGATCATCCGCGCCAGGCACTGCTGGTCATGGCGCTGACCGCCGGCGGTACGCTCGCCTTCTACGCCTATACCACCTACATGCAGAAGTTCCTGGTCAATACGAGCGGCTTCTCGGCCGAGGTCGCGACGCGGATCACGGCAGCCGCGCTGTTCGTCTTCATGTGCCTGCAGCCGCTGGTCGGGGCGCTGTCCGACCGGGTCGGGCGCAAGCCGGTGATGGCGGCCTTCGGGGTGCTCGGCGTGCTGCTCACCTATCCGATCTTCCGCACGCTGGAGACGGTGCGCGATCCTTTCGCCGCCTTCGGCCTGGCGCTCGTCGCCCTGGTGATCGTCAGCGGCTACACCTCGATCAACGCCGTGGTGAAGGCCGAGCTGTTCCCTGCCCACATCCGCGCGCTGGGCGTGGCCCTGCCCTATGCCCTGGCCAATACGCTGTTCGGCGGAACGGCCGAATACGTCGCGCTGCGGCTCAAGGCGGAGGGCCTGGAGAGCGCGTTCTACTGGTACGTCACCGCGATGATCGGCCTGTCGCTGATCGTCTACGTGCGGATGCGCGATACCAAGGCGGCGAGCCTGATCCTCGAAGACTAGTGCGCTGTCGCGGCCATCTCGGCCTTGCGGCGGCGCGCCTGCTTGGGATCGGCGTAGCTTTCGATCAGGTCGGTGATCGGCTGCTCGAGCCGGACAGCCAGCGCGGTCATCAGGGCCCCCACGGCAGCACCCAGCAGCGGCTTCGAACTCGCGGCCGGCATGGTCTTCAGCAGGCCATTGACCTGCTTACGCGTGGCTTTCGGGATCTTCACCCCGAGGAACTTCTTGGGCAGCTTGGCCGCCTTGCGCTTCTTGCTCATCGC
>JBQCGM010000092.1:0-54478 GCA_051955585.1 Novosphingobium sp. | reverse complement strand
AAGACCCGAACCCAGGTGACCCCCCGTCGAGCCCACCGCCGAAATCATCTCCGCGCGTACCTCGTCCGCAACCTCCCGCAGCCGCAATGGCTCCAAACGCCGCAAATCCGCAGGCAAGGACAGCGTGTCGAGAAGCGGGGTGGAAGGCAGGTCGCTCATCGGGCGCCCCTTACACAGGGGGCGGAGCCCTGTCGATTCGCTCCCCCAGGCCCGCCGGCCGCGCCCTGCCGCTTGATCGCCATGTTTCCTCGCCCTTCATCGAAAGCGAATTGTTTCAAGCCTATCTGCCCCCGCAGATGAAACCGGCCTGAACGATTCGCCCTCCCCATCAACGGTTTGTGCCACTTATGTGGAAACCGCAATGGTCCAGAATGGCTTATCCCGCGAGCGCGGAAGCGGCGCGGGCCGCGGCCTCGATCGCCGCGACGTCGGGCGCGCCCTTGCCGACCAGCCAGGAGCCGCCGACGCAGAGCACGGCGTCGAGCGCCAGCCAGGTCGGCGCGGTCGCCTGGGTGATCCCGCCGGTCGGGCAGAACCGCGCGGCGCCGAACGGCGCGGCGATCGCCGAGAGCGCCTTGGTCCCGCCCGAGGCTTCCGCCGGGAAGAACTTGAAGCGGGTCAGGCCGAGGTCGAGCCCGAGCATGACGTCCGAGGCATTGGCCGTGCCGGGCAGGAAGGGCACGCCGCTCTTCACCGCAGCCTCGCCCAGCGCGGGGGTGAGACCGGGCGAGACGATGAATTCGCTGCCCGCGTCGAGCGCGGCGTCCAAGTCGCGCGGGTTCAGCACGGTGCCCGCACCGACGATCGCGCCGGGGACCTGCTTCATCGCCTTGATCACCTCGATCGCCGCCGCGGTGCGCAGCGTCACCTCGAGCACCGGCAGGCCGCCCGCGACCAGCGCCTCGGCGATGGCGACCGCATGGCCGGCGTCCTCGATCACCAGGACCGGGATGACCGGGGCGGTGCGCATGATCTGGTCGATAGTTGCAGTCATCGGGAATGCTCCATGGCAAAGGCGGCCGCGGCGCCGAACAGGCCGGGCTGGGGATGGGTTATCAGCTTGACCGGCAACGCGGCCATCAAGCCTTCGAAACGGCCCTTGGCGCGGAACCGCTCGGCGAAGCCCGAGCGCAGCAGGGTATCGCGGATGCGCAGGCCGAGGCCGCCGGCGATGACCACGCCGTTCGCGCCCTGGGCCAGGGCGATGTCGCCGGCGACCGCGCCCAGGGAGAGGCAGAAGCGGTCGACCGCGGCGGCCGCGAGGCTATCGCCGCCTTCGCCGACCGGAGCGATGCCCCTCTGCCACAAGCTCCGGTCGTCGACCGGAGTTATCGCCCGGCCTTCGAGCGCGGCGAGCGCCTCGTAGATGTCGACGATGCCGGGGCCCGAGACCACCCGCTCGACCGAAACCCGGCGATAGCGCTGCCGCAACCGCGCAAGGATCGCGTCTTCGAGCGCGTCGAGCGGCGCGAAGTCGATATGCCCGCCCTCGGTCGCCTGGACGCGATAGCCGCCCTTTCCGTCGCGCCACACGTGGGCGACGCCGAGGCCGGTACCCGGGCCGATCACGCTGAGCGTGCCTTCGGCCGGGAGCGGCGTGTCGGGGCCGGCGAGGTCGAGGAAATGCTCGGGTCCGGCGCGGGCGACGGCATGGCCGACCGCACCGAAATCGTTGATCAGCGTAAAGCGCGTCGCGCCGAGCTTTTCCGGGATGAGCGCGGGACGGATGATCCAGGGGTTGTTCGTGAACTTGATCGTTTCGCCCGTCACCGGCCCGGCGATGGCGATAGCCGCGGCAGCGGGAAGGAGGCGGCCCTGGCTTGCGGCGAAGGCCTCCCAGGCGGTCTGGAAACTGGCGTGATCCTTGGTCTTGAGCGTTTCGGGCGGACCGAGGTGGATCGCGCCATCGTCGGCGATCCGGGCCAGCGCGAAGCGTGCATGGGTTCCGCCGATGTCGACGGTGACGAGCTCGGTCATGCGGCCTCCGCGCTTTGGGCTACGGCAAGCGCGCCGAGCAGCCCTGAATCGGTGCCGAGACCCGGTGCGACGACAATGTCGCGCGGATTGCCGGCAAAGTAGCCCTGGCCAGCCAGGGCGGCCGCCTCGCGAACGCGGCTCAGCAGGTCGGGCGTCGCCATGACCCCGCCGCCCAGCACGATCCGTCCCGGCTGAAGCGTCGCCTGCCAGGTCACGATCGCCTGGCCCAAGTACCAGGCGATGATCCGTGCGGCGGGGTGCGACGGGCCGAGCACGGAAAGCGATTCGCCCCAGCGCGCTTCGATCGCCGGTCCGGCGACCAGGCCTTCGAGGCAATCGCCGTGGAACGGGCAGTGGCCGGCGAAGCCTTGATCTTCGGGATGGCGGGGCACGCGGATGTGGCCCATCTCGGGGTGCGAGGCGCCGCGCAGCAAGGTGCCGTCTGCAACGAAGCCGCCACCTACCCCGGTACCGACGGTAACGTAGAGCAACGAACGCTCCGTCCGCCCGGCGCCCCAACGGCTCTCCGCGAGGGCAGCGCCATTGACGTCGGTTTGGATTCCCACCGGGCAGGCGAAAATCTCGCGAAAGGGGCCGGCGATGTCGATGCCGCTCCAGTGCGGCTTTACCGTGCGGGTGACATGGCCGAACAGCGGCGCGGCGGGATCGAGCTCGAGCGGGCCGAAGCAGGCGATGCCGATCGCGCGTGGTGCGGAGCCGTATTCGCGCAGCCAGGCGAGCGCGGCACCGAGCGTTTCGTGCGGGTTGGTTGTCGGCACTCGATGACGGGCGAATATCGTGCCGTCCGCACCGGCCACGCCGAGGACGAACTTCGTACCGCCGCCTTCGATCAAGCCATAGTGCGCCATTGCCGAGTCTTTGTCTCAATGCCGGATGCGTGGCAACCTCAACCGGCTTGCTGGGGGGGCGTTCCGGGCGTAGATGCGAGGAAAATTCCTGGGGGGGAAGATGCGGATTTGCAGGTTCGGCCTGGTGCCGGACGCTATTGGCGATGCGGTTGGCCAAACGGCCAAGGCGCCGCGTCTGGGGCTGGTCGATGCGGCCGGCATGATTCGCGACGTGACCGGTGCGACAGGCGGACTGCCCGACTTGCGCTGGCCCGTGCCGCCGGGCGATCACCTCATCGCCAATCTATCCAGGCTGCGCGGACCGATCGAAGCGAGCGCGCGGCGAGCTCAGGCCTATGCCTGCGACGAGGTGGCGATGCTGTCGCCCGTGGCCAATCCCGGCAAGATCGTCTGCACCACGACGATCGACCGGCCCAAGCTGACGGGCAAGGTCACCAGCATGATCGCCGGGCCAAGCGATGGGTTCCGGCTCCACGGCCCGGCGCGGCCGACGCTGCACGAACCGGCCCTGGGGATCGTCATCGGTCGGCCAGGAACGGACCTTGCCGAGGCGGAGGCGCTCGATCATGTCGCCGGCTATTGCTGCGTGCTCGACAGCAGCGCCGGGTCGGGAAACGCCGCCACGCGCATCTCGCTCGATGCCCGCGTGACGCTGGGGCCATGGCTCGTCACGGCCGACGAGATCGCCGATCCGGCTGCGCTCGATTACCGCTTGTGGGTAGGCGATGCGCCAGGCGCGAGCGGCCGGATCATCGAGGGACCGTTCGGCATCGCCCGGCTCGTCGCCTTCGCATCGTCGGTGATGCCGCTCCATCCGGGCGATCTGCTCATGGCCGGGCCAGGTCGCGCCATCCCGGCCGAAGTCGGCGACGTGGTCGCGCTGGAAATCGGCGGCATCGGGCGACTCGACATCGCCATTCGATCCGCAGGCTGATCAGGCGTTGCCGACGACCCAGCAGGCCAGAGCCATCAACAGGCCGGCGAAACGGTTGGCGCGGAAGCGGACAAGGGCATTGACGCCGTCCTGCGGTTGGAGCGTCGCGACCTGCCAGGTGAAGTGGAGCGCTATCGGGGCCAGTGCCAGGAGGGCGATCCAGTCCGGCCGAAGCAACCAGAAGGCGAGGGCCCAGAGCGCCACCGCCGCCAGGTAGAACCCGGCCACGCCGCTACGCACTCGCGCTCCCAGGCGCCGTGCGCTGGAGCGGATGCCGATCAGGGCATCGTCCTCGACATCCTGCAGGGCGTAGATCGTGTCATAGCCGATCGCCCAGGAAATCGCGCCGAGGTAGAGCGCGGCGAGCACCTCGAGGTGCTCGCCGGTCAGCGCGGTCCAGCCGACCAGGGCGCCCCAGGTGAAGACCAGCCCAAGCCAGGCCTGGGGCCACCAGGTGATCCGCTTCATGAAGGGATAGACCGCGACCGGAGCCAGGCTGCCCAGGGCCACGAGCTGCGCCTGCCAGCGCAATTGCAGCAGGACGACCAGCCCGACCAGGCACAGCGCGAGCAGCCAGGCCCAGGCGAGCTTCCTGGAGGTCGCGCCGCTCGCCACCGGTCGGCTGGCGGTGCGGGCGACCTGGCGATCGAGATCGGCATCGACGATGTCGTTGTACACGCAGCCCGCGCCGCGCATCGCGATCGACCCGAGCAGCAGCCAGAGGATCAGGTCCCAGCGAGCGCCCGAAATCGTCTTGGCCCCGCCCGCCAGGAGCACGCCCCAGGCGCAGGGCCAGAACAGCAGCCACCAGCCGATCGGCCGATCGAACCGTGCCAGCAGCGCCAGGTTGCGCACGCGCTCGGGCAGCAGGGCAACGAGGCCGCGGTGCTCGCTGTCGGGGACGATTCTAGCGGCGTCGGACATGCGGTTGCCCTAACCTACGAGTCAGGTAATGCAATGGGCATGCCCGCTACCCCCGCCTGGCCTCCCAAAAGCGCCCCGCGTCTGTTCGTCCCCGGGCCGCTCGGGGAAGGCCTTGCCGTTGTGCTGCAGGGCAACCAGGCGCACTATCTCTCGCGTGTCATGCGCCTGGTCGAAGGCGATGCCGTTGTGCTCTGCGACGATGCGACCGGCGAGTGGATCGCCCGCGTCGGCGCTGTCGGCAAACGCGAGGTCGTCGTGGTGCCCGAGACCTGCAGGCGGGAGCGGGAGCAGGTGCCCGACTTCACGCTTTGCGCGGCTCTGCTCAAGAAGCCGAACTTCGACCTGGTGCTGGAAAAGGCGACCGAGCTCGGCGTGCGGCGGATCCTCCCGGTGATCACCCGGCGCTGCGTGGCCGATGCGTTGAACTTGGACCGAGCGCGGACGATCATCACCGAGGCTGCCGAGCAATGCGCTCGAACCGCCCTGCCTGAACTGGTCGCGCCGGTGAAGCTGGAGTCGCTCCTTCGGGATTGGCCGCAGGACCGCCTACTGTTCTTCGCCGACGAGAACGGGGGCGAGCCTGCCGCCGCGGCCTTCGCCGAGCGTGGGCCCGCCGCCCTGCTGATCGGCCCGGAAGGCGGCTTCGATGATGCCGAGCGCGCTGCAATCCGCGTCGTGGCCCAGGTCCGCCCGATCTCGCTCGGCCCGCGGATCCTGCGCGGCGAGACCGCGACCATCGCCGCGACCGCCTTGTGGATGGGACTGGCCGGGGATTGGCACAATTAGCTGGCATGCGACGCCGCGCTCCATTAACGGCGCGGCATGAGCACCCGGCAGGCTTCCGACCGCGACGACCCGATCCTCGAGAGCCGCGACCAACTCGCCGCGCCGATGGCCGGTGGCGAGAAACCTCGCGAGCGCTGGCGGATCGGTACCGAGCATGAAAAGCTGGTCTACCGCGTCGCCGATCACCGCGCGCCGTCCTACGAGGAAAAGGGCGGCATCCGCGATCTGCTGGTCTCGTTGCAGGACTACGGCTGGAAGCCGATCGAGGAAGGCGGCAAGATCATCGCCCTCTCGGGCAGCGACGGCGCAGTCAGCCTGGAACCGGCGGGCCAACTCGAACTGTCGGGCGCCCCGCTCGAAAACCTCCACCAGACCTGTGCCGAAACCGGCCGCCATCTCAAACAGGTCAAGGAAATCGGCGAGCGGACCGGCACGGCCTTCCTCGGTCTCGGCATGTGGCCCGACAAGACCCGCGAAGAGCTGCCGATCATGCCCAAGGGCCGCTACGACATCATGCTGCGGCACATGCCGCGGGTCGGCAGCCTGGGCCTGGACATGATGCTGCGGACTTGCACCATCCAGACCAACCTCGACTATTCGAGCGAGGCGGACATGGTGCGGAAGTTTCGCGTGTCGCTGGCCCTGCAGCCGCTGGCCACCGCGCTCTTCGCCAATTCCCCCTTCACCGAGGGCAGGCCCAACGGCTACCTCTCCTATCGCAGCCATATCTGGACCGATACCGATCCGGCGCGCACGGGCATGCTGTCCTTCGTCTTCGACGATGGCTTCGGCTACGAACGCTATGTCGACTACATGCTCGACGTGCCGATGTACTTCGTCTTCCGCGACGGGAAATACATCGACGCCGCGGGACTCTCGTTCCGCGACTTCCTCAAGGGCGAGCTCTCGGTGCTGCCGGGCGAAAAGCCGCGGCTGAGCGACTGGACCGACCACCTCTCTACCGCCTTCCCCGAGGTGCGGCTCAAGTCCTTCCTCGAGATGCGCGGCGCCGACGGCGGCCCCTGGAACAAGATTTGCGCCTTGCCCGCGCTATGGGTCGGCCTGCTCTACGACCAGACCGCGCTCGACGCCGCCTGGGACCTGGTCAAGGGCTGGGACATGGCCGGCCGCGAGGAACTGCGCGCCGCGGTGCCCAAGCGCGGGCTCGAGGCGCCGCTGCCCGGCGGGGGCAGGCTGGCGAATGTCGCCGGCGAAGTCCTGGCCATCGCCCGCGCGGGCCTGGTCGCCCGGAACCGCCTGAACGCGGCGGGCGACAGCGAGGCCGGTTTCCTCGACCCGCTCGAAGAGATCGTCCGCTCGGGCAAGGTTCCGGCGCAGGTCCTGCTCGACAAGTTCCACGGCGAGTGGGGCGGCGATATCAGCCGCGTCTACGAAGAGAGCTTCTGATGATCCTGGTGACGGGCAAGTTCCGCCTGCCGCCGGACCGGCTCGCCGAGGCGCGTGCGGCGTTACGCCGGGTGATCGAGGCGACCCGCGCCGAACCCGGCTGCCTTGACTATGCCTATGCCGAGGACCTGCTGGAGCCGGGCCTCATCCGGGTCAGCGAGAAGTGGGAAGGCCGCGAGGCGCTAGCCACGCACTTCGAGGCGGCGCATATGAAGCAATGGCAGCGTGAGCGCGCGGAGTTCGGGATGACCGACCGGGATATGGCCGCTTACACGATCTCCGCCGCTGAAATTCTCTGAATTACTCCGCCGGCTGCAACCGCGGCCCGCGCGGCGCCAGCAGTCCGACCAGCTTGTTCAGCCCCCGCGTGATCGGCGCGTTGCGGTCCATCCAGGCGGAGTAGGCGCGGTACTTGGGGTCGGCGCCGCCGAGGTGGCGTTCCTCGGTCTTGGCGCGCCAGTAGTAGACGCCGCTGACCGCGGCCATCAGGACGGTGTTGCGGATCGTGTCGGTCAGCGAGGAGGTCGTCGCGAGGAACGGCAGGGTGGAGAGCCACCAGAACAGGTTCTTGGAGAGGTAGGCCGGATGACGGGTCCAGCGGTAGGGGCCGTTCGTCAGCACGCCGCGGTAGGTCAGGTTGGAGAAGCGGATGCCGAAGGCCACGGTCGCCCAGGCGTAGACCCCGGTCAGGGCCACCAGCAGCCCGGCCCACAGCCACAGCAGCGCCGCGTGCCCCTGCAGCCAGAAGGCCCAGTCCGAAGTGCCGGGGTGATAGTCGAGCACGCCGCCATCGCCCATCAGGATGAACGGCGGATAGCAGATCAGGGCCGCGACCCAGGCCTGGAGGTAGGGATTGGCGGTGCGGATCTGCGCGTCCAGGGGCTTCATCGTGAGGAGGTAGCCGACGCAGCCGATCTGAACGTCGATCAGGAACAGCAGCTCGATCAGCGTGCCGGCGAAGCGGACGGGATCGCTGGTGAAGCCGGCGAAGTCGTAGGTGACGATGCCCTGGAAGCCGCCGGGCAGGATCGAGATCATGAAGGCGCTGAAGAAGCCCTTGACCGCCCAGGCGCGCAGGTGGTGGCCGATCTCTTGCGGGTCATAGGCCTCGCGCCCGATCAGCATCGCGCCGAAGTGCCAGGCCCCGTCGCGCGGATTGACCAGGTAGCGGTCGAGCCAGAGGACGTAGGGGACCGACGCCGCGAACAGCGGGATTGCCGCCATGGCCATCACGTCCATCGCGAAGAGGTAGTTCCCGCGCCAGTAATAGCGCGCGATGCAGTAGAGCACGGCGATGCCCGCCCAGGTCGCCCAGAGGCCCGCCAGCTTGACCACCGAGACCTCGACCACGTCGGACAGCTTGCGGCGCAAGCTCCAGTCGATGCCGGTTGAGGCACGGCGGTGGACCTTGTCGACCAGCAGCGACCACAGGACCATCGGCAGGCCGGAAAACAGCATCGCGGCCAGCGCGGCATAGGGCCCGGCCATCGGCTCGCGCGGGGTGGCGAGATGGAAGATTTCGGCGATGGCCGCCCACTCGCGGCAGATCAGGATCCAGGCGAACAGCCCGGCCAGGCCCACCAGGCCCACGCCTGCGGACACGTCGCTGACGGGCCGGGGATCATGCTGCGCGCTCATGGCGCAGCGGTGTAGCGCGGGAAGGTTAAGGGTGCGGTAATGGAGGCGCCGGTTCCTCTCCTGCCGGGAAGGAATAATAGCGCCAACCCTCGCGGATCACCCTCGCCGCCTCGGCATGGCCGGCTGCCGACCAGTGCCCGTCGCAGGTCAGGAACCACCGTGCCGGCTTGCCGCCCGCGTCCCGCTGCATCGCCGGCAGCAGGTCGAGGTAGTCGATCCCCGCCTGCGCAGCGACCCTCGCCAGTTCGGCGGGGAGCGGCGGGGGCTTGCCCGTGGCAGCGGCGGCGAAGTCGTCGGGGCGGGGGATGGTCACCACCAGCATGGGGCGGCCCTTGGCCTCCCGGGCGATCTGCTCGATCGCATAGCGCAGCCGGCCGAACTCCTCAGGGGTGTAGGTATAATAGCGCGACCGCTCCACCGCGCCGCCCTCCGGCGTGCCGGCGTTGTGCGCCTTGACCGCCGACAGGTAGGCGACTGCGAACATGCCGGTGCGGTAGGTCAGCCAGAACTCGCCGGGCAGGTTGACCAGGAAGCGCTTCCAGTCGCGCGGCCGGGGCTCGAACCCCCGGTCCGGATAGGTCACGCGGTAGTTCGGATAGGCCCCCTCCAGCCGCGGCGCCCAGCGCCCATCCGGTTGGGCCGGACCTGCGAGCGGAAAGTCGTTGTTGGGCAGCACCATCACCAGCACCGCATCGTGATCGAAGCGCTGCGCCAGGGTGCGGTAGAGCTGCCAGTACTGCACCGGATCGAAATCGCCCGAGGTGCCGAAGTTCAGGTGCTCGGTCCGGCTGTCGCGCTCCAGCAGGTCGGATACCCGCCGGCCCTGGGCGACGCCCCAGCCTTCGGCGAAGGAATCGCCCAGCACCGCGACCCGCGGTCCGGCGTGGCGCTCGCTCCGCTCGGGATCGCGCATGCCGAACCGGTTGGCGCGGTAGGGCACGTCGAAGCAGGCCTTGGCGTGGCGGTACTGCGCATGGGGCAGGTGCCAGACGCCGAAGGCGGGATCGACGTCGACCCAGAACGACCAGGCGTTCGCCGCGCGGTAGGTCGGCAGCGAGACGTCGAGCAGGCCCAGCCGGACCACGGCCTGCAGGCCCAGTTCGAGGACCAGCAGGAAGACGACGAGCTGGGTGAGGAAGGACCGGAAGCGCTTCATATCACACCCCAACCCATCCCCGTTCGTGCCGTGCCCATTCGTCTTCGCTCAGGGTACACTTCGGCCGTAGGCCGAAGTCGAGACACCTAGCGCATAGTGTCTCGACTTCGCTCGAGACGAACGGGCTGGGGACATTCTCGGCGCTAGTCCAGCTCATACCTGCCCGCATAGTCCTGTCGCAGGGCTTCGTCCTGATCGCGCTTCCGCAGCAGGCAGTTACCGATCGCCAGCAGATCCAGGTCGGTGCCCATGAAGCAGCGGAAGGCGTCCTCCGGCGTGCAGACGATCGGCTCGCCGCGGACGTTGAACGAGGTGTTGATCAGCACCGGCACGCCGGTCAGCTGCTCGAATGCGGCTATCAGCGCGTGATAGCGCGGGTTGGTTTCGGCATGGACGGTCTGGATACGGGCCGAATAGTCGACGTGGGTTACCGCCGGAATGTCCGAGCGGGGGACGTTCAGCTTGTCGATCCCGAACAGCGCCTGTTCCTCTGCGCTCATCGCGCGGCGGCGGGCCTCGCGAACGTCGGCGACGAGCAGCATGTAGGGGCTGTCGCCGTCCAGCTCGAACCAGTCGGCGACTTTCTCGCGCAGCACCGAGGGGGCGAAGGGGCGGAAGCTCTCGCGAAACTTGACCTTGAGGTTGAGCGCCTTCTGCATCGTCTCCGAACGCGGATCGCCGAGGATCGAGCGTCCCCCCAAGGCGCGCGGCCCGAACTCCATCCGCCCCTGGAACCAGCCGACCGCCGCGCCGTCCGCCAGGCCCTGGGCGGTAGCTTCGATCGTCGCGGCTTCGCCGAGCACTTCGAACTTCGCGCCGGCCTCGGACAGGCGCGCTTCGATCTCCGCCTGCGAGTATTCCGGTCCGAGGTAGGAACCCGCCATCGCGTCGCCGGCGACTGTGCGCGGCCGGCCCAGCTCGCCGTGCCAGGCCGCCAGCGCCGCCCCGGGCGCTCCGCCTGCGTCCCCGGCGGCAGGCTGGATCCAGACGTTCTCGAACGCCCCATCGCGCAGCACCTTGCCGTTCGCGACGCAGTTCAGCGCCACGCCGCCCGCCAGGCACAGGTTCGGAATGCCGTATTCCCGGGCCAATGCGCGGGTCAGCCGCAGCACGACCTGTTCGGTCACGGCCTGAAGCGAGGCCGCCATGTCCATGTGGAACTGGGTGAGCAGGCTCTCGGCCCGGCGGACCGGCTGGCCGAACAGCGCGGCGAACCTGGCGTTCGTCATGGTCAGACCGGTGGCGTAGTTGAAGTACCGCTGGTCGAGCCGGAACGAGCCGTCCGCCTTGAGGTCGATCAGATGATCGAGCATCAGCGCGGCATATTTCGGCTCACCGTAGGGTGCGAGGCCCATGACCTTGTATTCGCCGCTGTTGACCTTGAACCCCAGGTAATAGGTCAGCGCCGAATAGAGCAGGCCGAGCGAATGGGGAAAGCCGATCTCCTTCTCGGCGGTCAGTTCGTTGCCGCGCCCGAGCCAGACCGTGGTCGTCGCCCGTTCGCCCACCCCGTCCATGGTCAGGACCACGGCCTCGTCGAAGGGCGAGGGATAGAAGGCGCTGGCCGCGTGGCTCAGGTGGTGCTCGCTGAACAGCAGCTTGGACTTGTCGCCGAGCCCGCCCTGATGCTGCGCCAGTTCCTCGAGCAGCAGGGTCTTCTGGAACAGCTTCTCGCGCAGCCAGACCGGGATCGCGGTCCTGAACGAGGCAAACCCCCGGGGCGCGAAGGCGACGTAGGTTTCGAACAGGCGCTCGAACTTGAGGAAAGGCTTGTCGTAGAACACGACATGGTCGACCTCGGACAGGCTCAGCCCGGCTTCGGCCAGGACATAGTCGACGGCATTGCGGGGATAGGCCTCGTCGTGCTTCTTGCGGGAAAAGCGCTCCTCCTGTGCCGCCGCTACGATCCGCCCGTCCACCACCAGGGCCGCGGCGCTGTCGTGGTAGAAGGCCGAAATCCCGAGGACTGCGGTCATTGGAGTACCATCGCTTCAACCCCTGTTCGTCATTGCGAGCGAAGCGAAGCAATCCAGGGCGGCGCGCGCTACGGCCCTGGATTGCCGCGGGGCTTCGCCCCTCGCAATGACGAAATTCTAGAACACGGTGTAGATGAACGGCGCGATCGCGGATCCGTGGGTCAGGACCACGAGGCCCCCGATCAGCACCAGCGCCAGGAACAGCGGCCACAGCCAGACCTTGCGGCGCGCCACGAGGAAGCGCAGGAGTTCGCCGATCACGCCCATCAGAACTGCTCCCGCATCGGGCCGGGCTGTTTCTCGCGCCGCTCCCAATAGGTGGCCGCCGCGGGGTCGAGGCGGCGCTGCAGCGGATCCTTGCGGAACAGCTTGAGTGCCAGCGCGGTCGGCACCACCGCCGCGACGAACAGCAGGCCCATGATCACCGGCGTCATCACTGCCCCGAGCGCCAGGCCCAGGCGGAACCACAGGCGGTTCAGCGGCGCGAGCACGCCGGGCCGGACCAGGGCCACGAACAGGAACGCCGCGCCGGTCCCCAGCGCCCAGCCCCGCAAGGGGCGCTCGTGGAGCAGCGGCAGCAGGCCGATCACCGCGAAGACGCCGGCAAAGACCAGCCCGAAGCTGCGTTCGGACCCGATCTTGACCCGCTGTGGCGACATGGCGCGGGGTCTAACCGACCCGATGCTGCTTTGCCAAGGACTTGCGGGTCTGCCGCGAGCGGCTATCGTCGCCGACGGTTGATTGGCGAGGGGATGGATATCGTGAGCATGGGCAGCCCGGGGGCAGCCGCCGAATGGCGCAGGCATTGGCCGCTCGCCCTGGCAGCGCTGGTCGGATATTCGACGATCGGCCTGCAGAGCTACGGCATCAGCCCCTTCGTCCCCTCGCTCGAGAAGGAATTCGGCTGGACCCGCTCCGACGTGATGATCGGGGTCAGCGTCTCGAACTTCGCCGGCATCTTCCTCAACATCGTCATCGGCCTGATCGTCGACCGCTTCGGCTCGCGCCGGGTGGCGCTGACCGGGCTGGTGGTGATGACCGGCAGCTTCGCCCTGCTGAGCGCGGCGACCGGCAGCACGGCCGACTGGACGTTGCACTGGCTGCTCGTCGCGGTCGGCGTGGTGCTGGTCCAGTCGACGGTCTGGATGCGCGCGCTGGGCAAGGTGTTCGACCGCTCGCGCGGCTTCGCCTTCGCCGTGGCGCTGTCGGGCACGTCGATCCTGGCAATCTTCCTGCCGCGCTATTCGACCTGGCTGATCCAGTCCTACGGCTGGCAGACCGGCTTCGTTGCGGTCGCGGCGACCTGGCTGGTGATCACCTTCCCGGTCGTCTTCCTGCTGTTCCGCGAGGACCGCGCACCAACGGCGACGGCAGCGGCGGCCGCAGCCACGGCCTCCGCTGCGCCGCCGGCTGAACTCCCCGGCCTGACCTTCGCCCAGGGGATTCGCACGAAGGCCTTCTGGATGCTGGTCATTTCGTTCGGCTGCTTCTCGTTCTTCTCGATGACCCTGGCGACCAACCTCCTGCCGCTGTTGACCGAGACCGGCATATCGATGGCGGAAGCCGCCGGGATCGCCTCGATCATGGGCTTCGTCGGGATCGTCGTGCGGCTATCGGTCGGCTTCCTGCTCGACCGCCTGCCGGGCAACCTAATCGGCGCGGTCACGCTGCTGCTGCCGGTGGCCGGCTCGGCGATCCTGTTGCTCGACGCGCCGAGCGCGCTGCTGCTCTCGCTCGCCGTGGCGGCCTTCGGCGCGGCGATCGGCGCGGAGATGGACGTCGCGCTCTATCTCGCCACGCGGCACTTCGGGCTCAAGGCCTTCGCCTCGCTGTTCAACGCGGTGATCACCTTCGGCGCGATGATGGCCGCGCTCGGCCCCTATGTCGGCGGCGAGCTTCACGACCTGACCGGCACCTACGATGCGCTGCTGATGGCCTTCGTGGTCGTCATGACGATCGGCGCCCTGTCGATGGCGCTGATCGGCAAGACGCCGCCTGAATTGGCTGGGGCCGAACCGGCGCGCGCGGAGACCTAGCCTTTCGCATTCGCCCTGCTATGCAAGGCGCCAAAGACAAGCCCCGGGTCGCGCAGCCAAGGGGACATGCCGATGCCTTACCGCCACCTGCTCATGATCGCGCTACTTGGCGCCGCGCCGCCGGCACTGGCCGAAACGCCGGCCCAGCTCGACCGGCAGCTGCGCGAGACGGCCCGGGTGCCGAGCGGGCTGGGCCTGGTGCGTCAGCAATTGCGCGACGGCGACCTGACGGGGGCCCTGGCCTCGGTCGAGCGCGTCATCATCCTCGACCCATTGAATGCCGAAGCCCGCCTGCTCCATGCCAGCCTGCTCTGCCGGCTCGACGACCGGCCCGGCTCGCAGGCCGAGTTCGACCCGATGCGCGGACACGACCTGCCGGAGAAGCTGTGGCGCGAGGAAACCGCGCACTGCGAGGAACCACAACCCGGAGCGGACCGATGAAGGCGCGGATCGCCGCGGCGCTGGCCGCGCTCTCCCTGCTTGGCGCCGCCACTGCGCCCACGCTGGTCGGCTCGGTCGCCGCGCTGCGCAACCAGGTCAGCGTCAGGCCCTCCACGGCACCGCAGGCCCGTCCGGCGACGCTCGGCCAGCGCATGGCGCTCGGCGATCAGGTCCAGACCGGCAACCAGAGCCACATGCAGCTCCTCCTGCTCGACCGGTCGAGCTTCACCGTCGGCCAGAACGCGCGGCTGACGATCGACCGCTTCGTCTACGATCCCTCGGGCGGCTCATTCTCCGCGACCGTGGCCAAGGGCGCGCTGCGCTTCATGTCGGGGGGCGGCCACGGCAAGGGCGGGGCGCAGATCCGCACCCCGGTGGCCACGATCGGCATTCGCGGCACGATCGTCGACGCCGTGGTGGGCGAGGACGCGATCGACATCGCCCGGTTCGAGCCGCTGCTGAACGGCGCCAAGAACAGCGATCCCGCCACGGCCTCGCTGATCGTGCTGCGCGGTCCCGGCCCGCGCGACCGGCGGCCCGGCGCGATCTCGGTGACGGCGGGGGGCAAGACCGTCGATCTCGACCGGCCCTTGCTGGCGCTCTACGTGCCGGGGCCGAACCAGCCGCCGATCGGGCCCTTCACGATCTCGCTGTCGGGCCAGGCCATCCTCAACGACCTGGTCCTGCCGCGGCTCAATCCGCGTCTCGACGGGGCGAGCAACCCGCTGCCGGTGCGCGGCAGCAACGAACTCTACGATCGTTTCCCGAACCGGCCCTACCCGCCGGGCTATGTCCCCGGGGGCTTGAACGGCGGCCAGGGCCGCAATCCGGGAGGCCGTGTGCCGGGCATTCCGCTCCAGTTCCCGCAAGGCGGAGGCGGCAATTCGAACCCCGGCGGCGGTCCAAGCACCGCGCCCAGCCCGGCCCCGTCGCCCTCGCCCTCGCCCTCACCCTCGCCCTCACCCTCGCCGACATCGACCGGCGGGCCGATCACCGGGCCGGCCAACTGATCGGGCCGCGCGGCTTGGCGAAGCGCTTGCGGTTCGGGCCGCGGGTGCTCGGGAGCCTCGCGCTGCTGGCGATCCTGGCGCTGCAGTTCGCCGAAGTTCCGGCCGTCAGGCGGATCGGCGACCTGTTCTTCGACGCCTATCAACGCGCCGCGCCGCGCCAGGTGAAGGACGCGCCGGTCGCGGTCGTGGCGATCGACGAGGAGTCGCTGCGCCGGATCGGCCAGTGGCCCTGGCCGCGCACCGAGGTCGGCCGGCTGCTCGAACGGCTGCACCAGGCCGGAGCGGCGGTGATCGCGCTCGACGTGGTCTTTGCCGAGCCGGACCGGACTTCGCCGGGGGCGCTCGCCGGGCGATTGACCCAAGCCGATCCCGCGCTCGTCGCGGCGATCCGCGCCCTACCCGACAACGACAGGCTCTTCGCCGAATCGGTCGGCAGGACCCCGGTCGTAGCTGGCTATTTCCTCACGCCCGACCGCGGCCGGGGGGCGATCGTCGCCAAAGGGGGAATCGCGGTCTCCGGCTCACTGCCCGGCGCAGCGCTGCGCTCCTATGCGGGGGCCATCACCTCGCTGCCGCCGATCCAGCAGGCAGCCAGCGGCACGGGTTTCCTCACCTTCGCTCCCGATGGCGACGGTATCATCCGGCGCGTGCCGCTGCTCGCCCGCGCGAAGGGCGAAATCGTCCCCTCCCTCTCGGTCGAGGCGCTGCGCGTGGCGCAGGGCGCGGGATCGGTCATGGTCAAGACCAGCGACGGCAGCGGCAACCTGTCGGGCGGAGGCGAGGTGGGCGTGACCGCGCTCAAGGTCGGCGATTTCACCGTGCCGACGACCCGCGGCGGGGAGATGTGGGTGCACTACACTCCGGCAGGCAGCGCCCGCGCCGTGCCTGCCTGGCAGGTGCTGAGCGGCGCCCTGGCGCCGCAGCGGCTGGCGCGCGAATTTTCGGGAAAGATCGTCTTCGTCGGGGCCTCGGCGGTCGGCCTCCACGATCTGGTCGCCACCCCGGTGCAGGACCGCGAACTGGGCGTGAACCTCCATGCCCGCGCCGCCGAGCAGATGCTGCTGGGCGAATTCCTCACCCGGCCCGACTGGGCCCCGGGGCTGGAACGCGCGCTGGTCCTGCTGTTCGGGATCGTCCTGCTGGTCGCGCTGCCCCGCCTCGGCGCGGTGAGGGGGGCCGTGCTCGGCTTGGTGCTGGCGGCGCTTGCGCTGGTCGGCTCGTGGCTAGCCTTCACCCAGGCCCGCTTTCTGCTCGATTCGACCTGGCCATTGGCGGCGATCCTCGCGGTCTATCTGGCGGTCACGGTGCTTACCTACTGGCTGGAGGAGCGCCGCCGAAGCCATATTCACCGCGCCTTCGACCACTACCTTTCGCCCGAGCTGGTCAGGCGCATCGCGGACGATCCCGGCCAGCTGCAGCTGGGCGGAGAAGAGCGCGAGATGACGGTGATGTTCGCGGACGTGCGCTCGTTCTCCAGCCTGTCGGAAAAGCTCGCGCCCACCGAGATCACCCGCTTCCTGATCGGGTTCCTCACCCCGATGTGCGACGTGCTGCTGGCCCGCAAGGCGACGATCGACAAGTTCATCGGCGACGGCATCCTGGCCTTCTGGAACGCGCCGCTCGACGATCCCGACCAATATGCCAATGCCGCCCGCGCCGCGCTGGAGATGACCGCGCGGCTCCGCCAGGTGAACGCCGCGCCGCCGCAGCCCTGGCCGGGAGAGGTGCGGATCGGGATCGGGCTCAATGCCGGCCCCTGCTGCGTGGGCAACATCGGCTCGGCAAGTCGGCTGGCCTATTCGCTGATCGGCGACACGGTGAACCTGGCCGCGCGGATCGAGCCGCTGACCAAGCGCTACGGCGTGGAGATCGCCTTGGGTGAGGACTTCCGCCGGCAGATCCCCGGTTTCGCCACCGTGGGCCTCGACCGGGTCCGCGTCGCCGGGCGCGACGCGCCGGAGGATGTCTTCGCGCTGCTCGGCGATGAGGCGCTGGCCGGGGAGGCCGAGTTCCGCCGCTTCGCAGGCTGGCACGAGGCGATGCTGGCGGCTTACCGCTCGGGCGACTGGGCGGAGGCGCGGCGGTTGCTCGACCTCGGCGACGCCTCGGCGCGGGAGTTCGGCCTGATTCCGCTCTACCGGCTCTACCGCGAACGGCTCAGCGGCGAGCCGCCGAAAGGCTGGACCGGGGTGTCGGACGGGGTTGCCAAGGACGGCAAGTAGTCACCGATCGTCGAAGGCATAGGGCGCCCGCCCGCGGTGGTAGTCGTCGGGCAAGAGCTGGCGCCCGATCGGCGGCGCGGCGCGGGCCGGGCATTCGATCCGCTGGCACAGGCGGCAGGTCGCGCCGATCGGGGTGGCCTGGTCCGGGCTGAGGTTCGGCTGCATCCTGGCATAGACCAGGCGATGGGCATGCTCGGCCGCGCAGCCCAGGGCGACCGCGCGCTGCACGCGTGGCCGGTCGAAGCCGCCGCCGCCCGCAGTCACGGTCCGCGCCACCGAGAAGAAGCGCTTCCCGTCGGCCAGTTCGAGCCACTGGGTCAGCACCTCGCCGGGGCGGGCGAAGGTCTCGTGCACCGACCACAGCGGGCAGCCGCCGCCGTGGTGGGCGAAGGGAAACCCTGCGCCGTCCAGCCGCTTGGAGACGTTGCCCGCGCGGTCGACACGGATGAAGAAGAACGGCACCCGCTCCTGCCCCGGCTTCTGCAGCGTGGTCAGGCGGTGGGCGACCTGTTCGAAGCTGGCGCCGAACTCGCTGGCCAGGGCCTCGACATCGTAGGCCTTGGCTTCGGCCGCCTTGGCGAAGGCCGCATAGGGCATCAGCATGGCGGCGGCGGCATAGGTCGTCAGTCCGCGGCGGACGAGCAGGCGGCCCGATTCGCTGGCGTAGTGCCCATCGCGCATCGCCGCATCGACCGCGCCCTTCAGCTCCATGTAGGCGAGCTGGGTGGCGAGCTGGAAGTTGCGGCTGGAGCGGCTCAATGCATCGTCGAGCCAGATCTCCTCGCGGTGGCGGTCGTAGCGGCGCAGCGAGCCGCCGAGCACCTCGCCGGGCAGGCGGCGCACCCGCAGGCGGTGGCGCTGGGCGAAGTACCGCTCGAAGCCGCCGGCCTCCTCGACCCGTGCCGCGATCGCTTCGGCCGCCTCGTCCAGCGCGGGAAAGCAGTTGCGCCGGGCGGCGAGGAAGCGCTGGACCTCCCCCATCGGGTCGAGTGCGTCATCGCCTTCGCCCATCGCCGCATTGCGGTCGGCCAGTTCCAGCTGGCGCTCGGTCCAGGCGGTGTGGAGCCGCAGGAAGGCCTCGCTGACCCCGGGGAAGCTCGTGGCCATGTCGGTGATCTCGAGCGCGGGCAGGTCGATGTCGGCGAACATCGGATCCTTGAGCGCAGCGGCGAGCCGGGTGCGGTAGTCCGAGCCGGCTTCGTCCGCGAGGTCGGAGAAGTCGAGCTTGTAGGTTCGCGCCAGGCGCAGCAGCAGGTCCGCGGTCAGCGGGCGCTGGTTGCGCTCGATCAGCGCGACGTAGCTCGCCGAGATGTCGAGGTCGCCCGCGACCTGGGCCTGGGTCAGCCCGAGCTCGCGCCGCAAGCGGCGCAGCCGGGGGCCCATATAGACGGAACGCTCGATCGCCATGCCCGCAGTCTGCCGCCTCGGTAAGAACTTTACAAGTTTACATGACACTTTTGTAAAGTTCGACAAGTGGACCTCGCGCCGTCTCGCAGATGCGAAATGGCCGGCCTAGGTCTGGGCCAACGCAACAGTTCACCAGGATTCGTCATGACCTACGCCAACGACATCGCTTCCACCGACAGCCTGATCGGCCAGCAAGGCGGCACCTGGGACGGCATCAGCGCCGAGGCGGTCGCCCGCATGCGCGCGCAGAATCGCTTCAAGACCGGGCTCGACATCGCCAAGTACACCGCCAAGATCATGCGCGCCGACATGGCCGCCTATGATGCCGATCCCGCGCTCTACACCCAGTCGCTCGGCTGCTGGCACGGCTTCATCGGCCAGCAGAAGCTGATCTCGATCAAGAAGCACTTCGGCACCACCAAGCGCCGCTACCTCTATCTCTCGGGCTGGATGGTCGCCGCACTGCGCAGCGAGTTCGGTCCGCTGCCCGACCAGTCGATGCACGAGAAGACTTCGGTCCCCGCGCTGATCGAGGAACTCTACACCTTCCTCAAGCAGGCCGACGCCCGCGAGCTCGGCATGATGTTCCGCGATCTCGACGCCGCGCGCGAAGCCGGGGACGAGGTCAAGGCCGCGAAGATCCAGCACGACATCGACACCTACGAGACCCACGTCGTGCCGATCGTCGCCGACATCGACGCCGGCTTCGGCAATGCCGAGGCGACCTACCTGCTGGCCAAGAAGTTCATCGAGGCCGGCGCCTGCTGCATCCAGATCGAGAACCAGGTCTCGGACGAGAAGCAGTGCGGCCACCAGGACGGCAAGGTCACCGTCCCGCACGAGGACTTCCTCGCGAAGATCCGCGCGGTCCGCTACGCCTTCATGGAGCTTGGCGTCGAGGACGGCGTGATCGTCGCGCGCACCGATTCGCTGGGCGCGGGCCTGACCAAGCAGATCGCCTATACCCGCGAGAAGGGCGACATCGGCGACCAGTACAACGCGTTCCTCGACTGCGAGGAAGTGACCGAGATCGGCCACGGCGACGTCCTGATCACCCGCGACGGCAAGCTGCTGCGGCCCAAGCGCCTGCCCAGCAACCTGTTCCAGTTCCGCAGCGGAACCGGCGAGGACCGCTGCGTGCTCGACTGCATCAACAGCCTGCAGAACGGCGCCGACCTGCTGTGGATCGAAACCGAGAAGCCGCACATCGGCCAGATCGGCGGCATGGTCCGCCGCATCCGCGAAGTCATCCCCAACGCCAAGCTGGTCTACAACAATTCGCCCAGCTTCAACTGGACGCTGAACTTCCGCCAGCAGGTGTTCGACGCCTGGCAGCAGGAGGGGAAGGACGTCTCGGCCTATGACCGGACCAGGCTGATGAGCGTGGACTACGACGCCAGCGAGCTGGCGGCCGAGGCCGACGAGCGCATCCGTACCTTCCAGAAGGACGCGGCGCGCGAGGCGGGGATCTTCCACCACCTGATCACCCTGCCGACCTACCACACCGCCGCGCTCAGCACCGACAACCTGGCCAAGGAATATTTCGGCGAGCAGGGCATGCTCGGCTACGTCAAGGGCGTCCAGCGCCAGGAGATCCGCCAGGGCATCGCCTGCGTGAAGCACCAGAACATGTCGGGCTCAGACATCGGCGACGATCACAAGGAATACTTCGCCGGCGAAGCCGCGCTCAAGGCCGGCGGCATTCACAATCCGATGAACCAGTTCGCGGCGTAACCGCGCGCCGCGTCGAAAGGGTCCGCCTGCCCAACCGACCCCGCCGGGCAGCGGATCCGACCGGAGCAGTCTTTGGCGGATCAACCAAGGAGAGCAGACATGACGACCACGACCGAACCCGCCCGTGCCCGCGCCGTCCTCTCGAACGAGGACTTCAAGCTGCTGCAGGAAGCCGTGCTGTTCTACCTGAAGGCGCACGAGGACGATCCGATCTCGTCCAAGTACTCGGCGCTCTACCACCGCCTCGGCAGCGCGGGGCGCCGCTAAACCATTAGTTTTTCCTGGGGAGGAAAGAGAAGCCCGTCACGGCCGCCAGACGCGGACGTGGCGGGCTTTTTCGTTCCCGACCCCGTTCGTCCTGAAGAGGCGGTGAAGCCCCTTCGATTGGCCGGCCTTGCCGGCCGCTCAGGATAAACAGCCGCTTTGCGGCTGGCTGAACTGCCGTCTCGAAGGGCCATGCGCCGCGCCGAGTGCTTCGAGACGGACCCTCAATCTTCGATTTGGCCCCTCCTCGGCACGAACGGTAAAGGAGGATTTCGGGTGAAAATAGGGACTGTTCCTATTTATTCGCCCGGTGCGGAAAGCGGGCGAGCCTCAGCTCCCCAGCGCCACCACCCCGCCGGTCGAGCCAAATCCGCCCTCGCCGCGCTGCGTCTCGTCGAGTTCCTCGACCTCCAGCCAGGTCGCGCGGACCACGGGGGCCAGCACCAGCTGGGCGATGCGGTCGCCGCGGCGGATTTCGAAGGGGAAGTCGCCGAGGTTGATCAGGATCACCTTGAGTTCGCCCCGGTAGTCCGAATCGATCGTGCCCGGCGTATTGGGCAGCGAGATGCCGTGCTTGAGCGCCAGGCCCGAGCGCGGGCGGACCTGGAGTTCGAAGCCGTCGGGCACGGCCATCGCCAGGCCGGTGGCCACGGCATGGCGCCCGCCGGGCTGGAGCACGACGTCCTCGGCCGCCAGCACGTCCATCCCCGCCGCGCCGGTCGTGGCATAGGCGGGCAGCTCCAACCCCTCGAAATGGGGCAGGCGCTTGATCGGGACCGGGACGTCAGAGTGCATGTGCGATCTTCTCCACGAGGGCGCGGGCGACGTCCTCCTTGGGCATTTCGGGTAGCGATTCCACCCCCTTGGCGGTCACGATGTGCTGCGTGTTGGCCGAGCCGCCCATGACGCTTGTCCCGTTGTGGCTCGACACGTCGTTGGCGACAATCCAGTCGGCACCCTTGCGCTTGCGCTTTTCCTTGGCGTTGGGAATCACGTTCTCGGTCTCGGCGGCGAAGCCGATGAGGAGCTTCGGCCGCTTGGGGCTGCCGGCCACCGTGGCGAGGATGTCAGGGTTCTCGGTCAGCATCAGCGCCGGCGGGGCAGAGCCGCGCTTCTTGATCTTCTCGCCGGCGAAGCTGCTGGTGCGCCAGTCGGCTACGGCGGCGACCATCACCGCCGCGTCGGCGGGCAGGGCCCGCTTTACCGCTTCCGCCATGTCGCGCGCGCTCTCGACGTCGATGCGGTCGACGCCAGGCGGGGTCGGCAGGAACACGGGACCCGAGACGAGCGTCACCCGCGCCCCCAGCTGTGCGGCCGCCGCGGCGATGGCGAAGCCCTGCTTGCCCGAGGAGCGGTTGGCGATGAAGCGGACCGGGTCGATCGCCTCGTAGGTCGGCCCGGCGGTAACCAGCACGTGCTTGCCGAACAGCGGCCTGTGCTGGGGCTCGGCGTCGAAATCGGGCTGGCCGGCGAGTGGGTCTTCTTCCCCGAGCGCCGGTTCCAACGGCTCGGGCGCCGAGTGCCGCTCGGAAAGCTCGTGGTTGATCGCCTGGGCATCGGTCGGCGGCGCGGCGCGGGCCTTGCCCTTCTTGGAGAGCAGCGGGCTGGACAGCAGCATTTCCGCTGTCGGAGGCGGGGACTGTGGCGTCTCTTCCAGCGGAAAGCTCTCGAAGCCCATCTGCGCCGCCATCATGGCTTCGAGGTCGGGATCGACCGCTTCGACCGGCGGCATGTCGAAGCGAATCGAACTGCGCGCGATCATCGCGCCCGAGAGGCCCGGCAGCGCGGCGGCAGAGGTGTCCTCTTCCTCCTCGCCCTCGGGCGGAGGCGGCAGCGGCATGGCGGGCGCGGCGGCTTCGAGCTGGTTCAGGATTTCCGACAGCACCGCCTCGGGCTCGGGCAGGCGGCCGGGGCCCCATTCGCCGCAGGCCATCGCGCCTTCGTCGGGCTCCATCACCGTGACGCCCGAGGCCCGCAGCGTCTGAACGTTGCGAACGGTCGCGGCGTGCTGCCACATTCGCACGTTCATCGCCGGCACGGTCAGGACCGGCTTGTCGGTGGCAAGGAGCAGCGTGGTGGCGAGATCGTCGGCGATGCCGGCGGCCATCTTGGCCATGAGGTCGGCCGTCGCCGGGCAGACCACGATCAGGTCGGCCTGACGCGAGAGCTGGATGTGACCCATCTCGACCTCGTTCTTGAGGTCCCATAGGGTGGTATGGACCGGGTTCTCGCTGAGCGCGGCGAGCGCCATCTCGGTGACGAAATGCTTGCCGCCCTCGGTCAGCACGCAGGTGACGCCGAAGCCGCCGCGGCGCATCAGCCGGACAAGCTCGCACGACTTGTAGGCGGCGATGCCGCCGCCGACGATCAGCAGGATGCGCGGGCCGTTCATGCTTCGGGTCTGTTATGCCTATCCTTTATGCCGCCTTACCGCGCGAAAGCGGTGCGGAATAGCGATTTCACCGCGCCAGGCGCGAAGGCCAGGCCGAGGAGCAGTCCAGGGGCCAGGAGCATGCCCCAGTAGAAGTTGTCGGGGCGGCCGGTGGCGGCGAAAAGAACCGCATAGCCGAGGAACAAGGCCGCGCCGAGCCGGCCCGTCGGAGTGGACCAGCCGATCCAGCCGGCGAAGGCGAGGATGACGAGCGGCCCGGACAGCCAGTGCGGGAATAAGTGGAGCCCGGTCGAAAGGACTACCGGCGAGACCACCCCGGCGAGCCCCCGCAAGGTGAGCCAGGAGGGGGATGTCGGATCGCCTGGCAGGACATGCGGCGCCACCGCCTGAAGGTGGGCGGCCAGCGCCAGCAGGAACAGGAGGACGAGGGCGCTCCAGGCGAGGGCCTCGGCCCGGCTCCCACGCCGCCAGGCAAGCGCGGCCAGAAGGACCGCGAAGGGCAAGGAATGTTCGCGGATCGCCAAGGCGAGACCCCCGGCAAGCAAGGCCGGGAGCCAGTCGGACAAGGCACGAGCGGCGCCGCTCGGCGGCCGGTAGAGCGCCAGGGCGAGCGCCATCAGCAGGCCGGCCCAGAGCTCATGAACGGTCAGGTACTCGGAATTGAGCGCCAGCGCGCTCCCGGCAAGAACGGCGGCACAGGCTGCTAGACGCCTTGGTCCGGGCTCCGCGCCCAGACGCCGCCACCAGGCCGCCAGCACGGCGATCAGCAGGCCGATCGCCGTCAGGCGCATGCCGAGCGGTCCCAACGCCGCCTCGGCCACGGCAAGGGTCGGCAGGCGCACCGTCAGGCCTGGCCGGACCGGATAGCCTGCCTGCCTCTGTTCGGCGACGATGAAGGCGTAGTATCCTTCCCCGGCCTGCAGCCGTGCCACTACCCTGCGATAGAAATCGACGTCCGCCCCCCGCGCACCCGTTACGGCAGGCGCTGCCGGCGCGATTGACGACGATGGATCCTCGGCGGAAATGGGGACGAGCGCCGCGAAGGCCAGGAGGAAGGCCAGGACGACCAGCGTGAGCCGTGCCCAGACTCGCTGCGTGGGGCCGGGCACCTCGCCCTACCTCGCCGCGCGGAGCAAAGACCGGACCGCGTCGGGCAGGAAGACCAGGCCCAGCGCCAGGCACGGCGTCACCAGCATGCCCCAGTAGTAGTTCTCGTCGCGGCCGGCGATCGCAAAGAACATGCCGTAACCCGCGAACAGAAGGGCCCCGAAGGTTCCGGCCGGACTGCGCCAGCCCACCCAGCCCAATACCATCAGCACGGCGAGCGGACCCGCCAGCCAGTGCGGCAGATAGCGCAGGTTGGAGGAGAAGACGACGTTCTCCAGCGCCCCCGACAGCCCGCGCAGGGCGAACCACGATTGCGAGGTCAAGTCGCCGGGGCGGGCCTGCGCTGCCACAAGATGAAGGTGCACGGCCAGCGCTGCGACAAACAGCGCCGCAAGCAGCGCCCAGGCCGCCCCCTCGCGCCGATCGCCGCGCCACAGGGCGACGGCGGCCATCAGCAGAGCATAGGGCAGAGCCAGCTCGCGAATCGCCAGGGCCAAAGCAGCGGTGGCGAGCGCCCAGCCCCACTTGCCCGTTCTCCCTTGGCCGGGTCGGTGCAGTCCGAAGGACAACGCCAGCAACATCCCGGCCCACAGCTCGTGCAATCGGAAGAAGTAGGTGTTGAGCATCAGCACCGCGCCGACCCCGAGCAGGGCCATGGCGAGCAGGCGGTGCTTCTTGCCGCCCGGCTCGGCGCCGAGCCGCCGCCACCAGGCGAGCAGCACCGCGGCGACCAGCAGGATCGCGGCGACCCGTTCGCCGGCCGGGCCGATCGCCGCCTCGATCCAGGCCAGGGTCGGGAGCCGGACCGCAAGACCCGGCTTCAGCGGAAAGCCGATCGCGCGGTGCTCGGCGGCTACGGCTGCATAGTAGCCCTGGCCCGCCTGGAGCCGGACGACCACGTTGTCGTAGACCTGCAGATCGTCGTCGCGCGGCCGGTCCGCGGAGGCGCTCGGGATAAGGCTTGGATGAAGCTCCGGACCCCTGTCCCGGCTGATCGGGACCACCGCCGCAGCGGCCAGCAGGATCGCAATCAGCGCCAGGGCGAGCCGCGCCACCGGGCGAGGCCAGCCTGCAAACCGGTCGGTAGCCCCCCCCGCGTCCATCCCCTAGCCGAGCCACCCTTGCAGCGTGGCTCCCCAGGCCAGCGCGGCGCCGATCGCGCCGGCGGCGAGATAGCCCGGCCATTTGCGCTTCGCCCGGCGGCGCTCCCACACCAGTTCGACCTCGGGCAACAGCGGGGCGTCGGGCGCGCCGCCCCTGGCCGGGAAGCGGTCCTCGATGCGGCGGATCAGGGCGGGCAGGCGCAGCAGGGTGCCGGCATCCTCGCGGAGGCGATCCGCGATTGCCGCTTCGGGGCCCAGCTCGTCGCGCATCCATTCGCGCACGAACGGGCCGGAGACGTCCCACATATTGATCGTGGGATCGAGCTGGGTCGCCAGCCCTTCGACCATGACCATGGTCTTCTGCAGCAGCAGCAGATGCGGCTGGGTCTCCATGTCGAAATCGCGGGTGATCGCGAACAGTCCGTCGAGCATCTGGCCGACCGAAAGCTCTGCCACCGGCTTGCCGCGCATCGGCTCGCCCACGGCGCGCAGCGCGGTCGCGAATTCCTCGACCGAATGATAGCTCGGCACATATTGCGCCTCGAAATGGATCTCTGCGACGCGGCGGTAGTTGCCGGTGGTGAGCCCATAGAGGATCTCGGCGAGCCAGGACCGGGCGCGGCGGTCGATCCGGCCCATGATCCCGAAGTCGATCGCCGCGATCGTGCCGTCGGGCTGCACGAAGAGGTTCCCCTGGTGCATGTCGGCATGGAAGAAGCCGGCGTCGATCGCCTGGTGGAGGAAGACCAGGACCAGGCGGCGGGCGATGTCGGGCAGATCGTGGCCGGCGGCGCGCAAATCGTCCAGCCTGCCGATCTTGATGCCGTCGATCCATTCGAGCGTCATCACCCGGCCGGTGGTACGATCCCAGTCGATCCCCGGCACGCAGTAGCCGTGCTGCGCTTTGATCGCATCGGCCAGTTCCGAGGCGGATGCCGCCTCGCGCCGCAGGTCGAGCTCGCGCAGGGTCCAGCGCTTGAAGTTGGCGATGACCAGGCGCGGGCGCAGGCGCTTCGCCTCGCCGCCCAGGGCCTCGAGATGGGCTGCGGCCCATTCGTAAGTCTCGATGTCGCGTGCCAGCTTCTCGCGCACGCCGGGGCGCAGGACCTTGACCGCGACGTGGTGGCCCTCCGGCGTTTCGGCGCGGTGGACCTGGGCGACCGAGGCCGAGCCGATCGGATCAGGATCTACCGAGGCGAACAGGCTTTCCAGCGGTCGCCGGAAGCTCGCTTCGATCTCGCTGCGGATCGCCTTGAAGGGAACCGGCGGGACATTGTCCTGCAGCGTCGCCAGATTTCGCGCGGCGTCCTCGCCGACGATGTCGGGCCGGGTGGCGAGGGCCTGGCCCAGCTTGATCGCCGCCGGGCCGATCGCCTGGAAGGCCCCGGCATAGTCTGGCTCTTTCGGCTGGAAGGTGCCCAAGCGCGCGACCTTGCAGAGACGTCGCACCGGGGCCGGGGTGTTGACGCCTTCCTCGATGATCCGCAGCGCTCCGTGCCGCGCCAGGACCCGGCCCCAGCGCAGCAATCGGAAGATGTGGGTGATGGGACGGGTCAAACCTTCCACCCGGAATGGATCGCGACCAGGCCGCCGAGGATCGGCTCGACCTTGGTCCGCACGAAGCCGGCCTTTCGGATCATCTCTTCGAACTCGGGCATGGTGGGGAAGCGGCGGATCGATTCGATCAGATAGCGGTAGGAATCCGCGTCCCCGGCGATCGCCCGGCCGACCTGGGGGACGATCTTGTGCGAATAGAAGTCGTAGGCGTCCTTGAAACCCGGCCACTGGGTTGTCGAAAATTCGAGGCAGAAGAACCGCCCGCCGAACTTCAGCACGCGGTGCGCTTCGGCCAGAGCAGCGTCGATGCGGGTGACGTTGCGGATGCCGAAGGCGATCGTATAGGCGTCGAAGAAGCGGTCGGGGAAAGTGAGCTCCTCGGCATTCTGGCGCGACCAGACGAGGTCGTCGATCCCGCGCGCCATCGCCCGCTCGATCCCGACGTCGAGCATGTCCTGGTTGATGTCGGAAACGGTGACGCTGGCCCCGCTCTCGTTCAGGCGGAAGGCGATGTCGCCGGTGCCGCCGGCCATGTCGAGGATCTGCTCGTGCGGCTGGGGCTTCACCCGGCGGACGAACTTGTCCTTCCACAGCCGGTGCAGCCCCCCCGACATGGCGTCGTTCATCACGTCGTACTTCTTCGCCACGCTGGAGAACACCGCGCCGACGCGCGCGGTCTTGTCCTCGGGGGCGATGTCTTCGTAGCCGAAGGAAACCTGTTCGCTCATGGCCTGGGCCTTAGGAGAGTTTCGGCAATGCGGAAAGGTCGTTAGAGGTTTCCTATGCCCGAGCTTCCCGAAGTCGAAACCACGGTCCGCGGCCTGGCGCGCTATCTCGACGGCGAACGGATCGCCGTGGTCCGCGTCCACCGCGAGGGCCTGCGCCGGCCCTTTCCGCTCGAGTTGGCCCAGGCGCTGACCGGGGCGACGGTCACCGGCCTGAGCCGCCGCGCCAAGTACGGCCTGGTCCATACGAATCGGGATACGACTATGGTCTTCCACCTCGGGATGAGCGGGCGCTGGCGGATCGACCCCGAGGAGACGCAGAAGCACGACCATCTCGTGCTGGAAACCGGGAGCGGCCACACCTTGGCGCTGCACGATCCGCGCCGGTTCGGATCGGTCGACCTGGTCGATACCGACAAGCTGGAGGAATGGCCGCCCTTTGCCGCGCTGGGTCCCGAGCCGCTGGGCGAGCGCCTGACCACCGAACACCTGCGCCGCGCCTTCGCGAACCGAATCGCCGCGGTGAAGCTGATGCTGCTCGACCAGCGGATCGTCGCGGGGCTCGGCAACATCTACGTTTGCGAGGCGCTGTTCCGCGCCCGTATCGATCCGCGCAAGGAAGCCGGCAAGGTCTCGCTGCCCGCACTGAAGAAGCTCGTGCCCGCGATCAGGGCGGTGCTGATCGAGGCGATCGAGGCCGGCGGCTCGAGCTTGCGCGACTATGCCCAGCCCGACGGCCAGCTCGGCTACTTCTCCAAGCGGTTCGATGTCTATGACCGCGAGGGCGAAGCCTGCCCGTGCGGCGGCAAGGTCGCGCGCATCGTCCAGGGAGGGCGCAGCACTTGGTTTTGTCCGAAGTGCCAGAAATAAGGGACGCGGTTGACGATTCGGCCTTCAGCGGTTAGGGGCCGCGCTTTCCCGCTGGGCAGGCGCTTGCCTGCCTGGCGAATACGCACGAAATTCAACTGGTAGGGGCTGCATCGGCAGCCGAACGAAGGATCGACATGGCCAATACGCCGCAAGCCCGCAAGCGCATCCGCCGCAACGAACGCCGCGCCGAGATCAACGGCAACCGCCTCGGCCGCATCCGCACCTTCGTCAAGAAGGTCGAGGCGGCCCTGGCCGGCGGCGACAAGGCTGCGGCCGCCGAGGCGCTCAAGGCTGCCCAGCCGGAGCTGCAGCGCGGCGTCGCTCGCGGCGTGCTGCACAAGAACACCGCCTCGCGGAAGCTCTCGCGCCTGACCAAGCGCGTCGCCGCGCTCTGAGTCGGACCATCCGATTCGCGGTTTTGTAACGCGGATCGCGGGACGAAAACGGAACATGGCCGGGGGTTAGCCCTCCGGCCATTTTTTCATGTCCGGCAAAGAGCGGGAATGGAGTTTCTCGAAGTCCTCGGAAACGCGCGATTCGCCAATCATTCGTGAAAAAAGTCTAGGTTTGGCGGGGGTTTAAGCTAAGCTGCCGGAAAGTCCGCAGACCTACGGTGTCAAGGCGCATTATTTCAGTTTTTTTGCATGCGCTGCTCTTGCCCTCAGCTTCAAACACTTCATAAATCCGACCTGCCCACGACACGTCGGGGGCTTTACTAGACAGTATTCGAATTTTGCGTCCTGACCGGGGGGTGGGGGCGAGAGCGATACTGCGCCTGCCGCGCGCCAGCGTCGGATGGGTGGGGTTTTTCTCGTTTTTTTGGTCTGGAGCTTGCGGTGACTGGAATCGTATCGGGGGGTAATCGAACCGAGACGGCGATTGGCGGACCGGCCGGCAAGGCCAAGCCAGATTCGACCAAGTTGGATTCGGGCAAGTTGGGGGTGAAGATGGGCGGGGCGCGCATGGTCGAAGATCAAGAAGCGATGGACTTGGCTGCCGATTGGGCGGACATCAGTCAGGGCTTGCGCAAGGACCTGGGGCAGCAGCTCCACAGCCAGTGGATCCGCCCGATCCAGCTGGGCACCTTCTGCAAGGATACCGGCACGCTCGATCTCTACCTGCCGACCGAATTCTCCGCCAACTGGGTGGCCGACCGCTTTGCCGACCGTCTCTCGCTGGCCTGGAAGATCGCGCGCGGCGAAGTGCGCAACGTGCGCATCTCGGTCCACCCCGGACGCCGCGCCCTGCCTGAGCTGCGCGTCGGCAAGGACGGTTCGGTCCGCCGCGCCCCTGCCAACGACGGAGCCCAGGGCACTCGGGAGCTAGGCTCGATCGGCGTGGTCGCAGGCGACATCGGCGGCATCTCCGTCGGCACGGTCGGACTTGACCCGACGCTGACCTTCGCGACCTTCGTCAGCGGCGCCTCGAACGTCCTGGCCTTCAATGCCGCGCAGCGCATGGCCGCCCTGGAGACGCCGCAATTCGCGCCCCTCTACCTCAAGGCCTCGACCGGCCAGGGCAAGACCCACCTGCTGCACGCGATCGGCCACGCCTATCTGGCCAATCATCCGCGCGCGCGGATATTCTACTGCTCGGCCGAACGCTTCATGGTCGAATTCGTCCAGGCCCTGCGCCAGAACCAGATGATCGAGTTCAAGGCGCGCCTGCGCGGCTTCGACCTGCTGCTGGTCGACGACATCCAGTTCATCATCGGCAAGGCTTCGGCCCAGGAAGAACTGCTCTATACGATCGACGCCCTGCTCGCCGAGGGCAAGCGCCTGATCTTCGCCGCGGACCGCGCTCCCCAGGCGCTCGACGGGGTCGAGCAGCGCCTGCTCTCGCGCCTGTCGATGGGCCTCGTCGCCGACATAGTCCCCGCCGACATCGAGCTGCGCCGCGCGATCCTCGAGCACCGCCTGGCCCGCTTCACCCCGGCCGACGTTCCGGCCGACGTGATCGAGTTCCTGGCCCGCACGATCAACCGCAACGTCCGCGAGCTCGTCGGCGGCCTCAACAAGCTGATCGCCTATGCCCAGCTGACCGGCCAGGCGGTCTCGCTCCAGCTCGCCGAGGAACAGCTCACCGACATCCTCTCGGCCAATCGCCGCCGGATCACGATCGACGAGATCCAGCGCACGGTCTGCCAGTTCTACCGCGTCGACCGCACCGAAATGGCATCCAAGCGTCGCGCCCGTGCAGTGGTCCGCCCGCGCCAGGTGGCGATGTACCTCGCCAAGGTGCTGACCCCCCGGAGCTACCCGGAGATCGGCCGCAAGTTCGGTGGCCGCGACCACTCGACGGTGATCCACGCGGTCCGCCTGATCGAGGAACTGCGCACCCGCGACGCCGACATGGACGGCGACGTGCGGAGCCTGCTGCGCCAGCTGGAGAGCTGAACCGGCTCTCGCGCTGTAGGGCATTTCTGCTTAAGGCGAGGCATGAGCCTCTCCCCCGACCGCTTGAATCGCTTCGCCCGCCATATCGTCCTGCCGGAACTGGGCGGGGCGGGGCAGGTGGCTTTGAGCCGGGCCCATGTCGTGCTGGTCGGCTGCGGGGGGATCGGCAGTCCGGCCTTGCAGTATCTTGCCGGGGCGGGGATCGGGCGGCTGACCCTGATCGACGACGACGTGGTCGAGGCGAGCAATCTCCAGCGCCAGACCATTTTCACCGAGGCGGCGATCGGGCGTGCCAAAGCCGATGCCGCGGCGGACTGGGTGCGGGTCTTCGATCCCGCGCTCGAGGTGATCGCGCACCGTGCTCGGATCGATGCCGCCAATGCCGGCGCGTTGATCGCCGGGGCGACCGTGGTGCTCGACGGCTGCGACAACTTCGCCACGCGGCTCGCCGTGTCGGACGCCTGCGTCTCCGCCGGCATTCCGCTGACCAGCGCGGCGGTCGGGCGGTTCCAGGGGCAGGTCGCCAACTTCGCCGGGCATCTGTCCGGCGAGGCCTGCTACCGCTGCTTCGTCGGCGATGCCTTCGACGCGGAGGACTGCGACACCTGCGCCGCCGACGGGGTGCTCGGAGCCTTCGTCGGCACGGTCGGGGCCTTTGCGGCGATGGCGGCGATTCGCGTCGTGCTGCAAGGGCACGCGACGCTCGGCGATCCGCAATGGGGAAAGCTCCACCTGATCTACGGCCTGGCGCCGGGAATGCGGACGCTCAGAATCGCCAAGGATGGCGAGTGCCGCGCCTGTTCAGCGCGCGGCTAGCATTTCCTCGACCCACTCGGGCACCAGCTCGCTCGCCGGCCCGAGCCGCGTCTCGTGGAACCAAGCCGAGCCCTGGCTGCGCTCGAGGTTGAGCTCCAGGGTCCGGGCGCCGAGTTCGCGGGCGTTGCGGACGAAACCGGCGGCCGGATAGACCGCGCCCGAGGTGCCGATCGAGACGAACAGGTCGGCCTCGCGCAAGGCCGCGTAGATCTCATCCATGCGATAGGGCATCTCGCCGAACCAGACCACGTCGGGGCGCAGCGCCGCCATTCCGCATGAGGGGCAGGGTGGGCGCTCGATCAGCGTCGCGCGCCAGGGCGAGCGGACGTCGCAGGCGGTGCACCAGGCCAGCAGGTGCTCGCCGTGCATGGGCAGGACGCGGCGCGCGCCGGCACGTTCGTGCAGGTCGTCGACGTTCTGGGTGACGATCAGCAGCTTGCCAGGCCATTCCGAATCGAGCCGCGCCAAGGCCTCGTGTGCCGCGTTCGGCTGCTTGGTCTGGATCGCGGTGCGGCGCATGTCGTAGAAGCGCAGGACCAGCTCGGGGTCGCGTTCGAAGGCCTCGGGCGTGGCGACATCCTCGACGCGGTGCTGCTCCCACAGGCCGCCGGCATCACGGAAGGTGTCGATCCCGCTCTCGGCGCTGATCCCGGCGCCGGTGAGGATGACGATGCTGCGGATTCCGGGCATTCGTCTTCCTACCCGTCTGCCCCGAGCTTGTCGAAGGGCTGTTCTTCTCGCCCAAGAAAGTGCAGGGCTTTGCCAAGCTCAGCCTGGACGGAGTAAGCAAGGTGGCACGGATCGGCATCATCGGCAGCGCGGGCCGCATGGGACAGGCGCTGCAGGAGGCGGCGCTGGCCGCGGGCCACGAACATGCCGGCGGGGTCGACAAGGATTCGGGCGACCTGGTCCGCCTCTCCAAGGAAAGCGACGTCCTGATCGACTTTTCCAGTCCCGCGGCGCTGGAGGCCAACCTCGACGCGGCCCTGGCGGCGCTGACCCCGATCGTGGTCGGCACGACCGGGCTCGAGGAGCGCCACCACTGGCTGCTCGACGAGGCGGCGAAGCGGATCCCCGTGCTCCAGACCGGCAACACCTCGCTCGGCGTCAACCTGCTCGCCCATTTGGTCGAAGAGGCCGCGAGCCGGCTCGGCGAGGACTGGGACATCGAAATCGTCGAGACCCACCACCGCAAGAAGGTCGATGCGCCGTCGGGGACTGCGCTGCTCCTGGGCGAGGCGGCGGCGCGGGGGCGGGGCATCGCGCTCGGCGCCAATAGCGAACGCGGGCGCGACGGCATCACCGGCGCGCGGGGCGAAGGCACGATCGGCTTCGCGAGCCTGCGCGGCGGCACGGTGGCGGGCGACCATACGGTCTACTTCCTGGCCGACAACGAACGCCTCGCGCTCTCCCACCTCGCCGAGAATCGCGGCATCTTCGCGAAGGGCGCGATCCGCGCGGCGGGCTGGCTGATCGGGCAGGACGCCGGACGCTTCACCATGAAGGAAGTCTTGGGCCTTTGAAACCGGCCGACATCTTCGAATTCTTCCGCCGCCTGGCCGAGGCCAATCCCTCGCCCGAGACCGAGCTCGAATTCGGCAACACCTATCAGCTGCTCGTCGCCGTGGTGCTCTCGGCGCAATCGACCGACGTCGGGGTCAACAAGGCTACCAGGGCGCTGTTCAAGAGCGTGAAGACTCCGGCGCAGATGGTCGCGCTGGGCGAGGACGGGCTCAAGGAGCACATCAAGACCATCGGGCTGTTCAATGGCAAAGCCAGGAACGTGATCGCCCTGTCGGAGATCCTGGTCCGCGACTACGGCGGCGAGGTGCCGGCCGACCGCGATGCCCTGGTCGAGCTGCCCGGCGTCGGCCGCAAGACCGCCAACGTGGTGATGAACTCGGCCTTCGGGGCGGAGACCTTCGCGGTCGACACCCATATCTTCCGGGTCGGCAATCGCACCGGCTTGGCCCGGGGCAAGACCCCGCTCGCGGTCGAGAAGCAGCTCGACAAGAAGGTGCCCGGCCCGTTCCGCGTAGGCGCGCACCACTGGCTGATCCTCCACGGCCGCTATGTCTGCAAGGCGCGCACGCCGGAATGCTGGCGCTGTCCGGTGGTCGATCTCTGCGCCTACAAGGCCAAGGTGCTGGAACCGCGCGGCAAGCCTGCCGTTGCAAGCAGCAAGGTGCTCAAGCCAGCCTGAGGAGCGCCGCATGAAGGAGTCCGCGCGATGACGTCTCGCCTCCCCTTGATCCTGGTGGCGCCTGCTCTCATGATGGCCACCGCCGCCGGCTCGGACCGGTCGGACATCCCGCCGGCCCGCATCACCGGGGAACCGGTCAGCTGCATTCGCCTGACCCAGTTCAGCGACAGCCGCGTCCGCGACGATCACACGATCGATTTCCTGCGGAATTCGCGCCAGGGCTGGCGCAACACCTTGCCCCAGCGCTGCGCCGGGCTGCGCTCGGCCAACGCCTTCACCTACAAGGTTTCCACCGGCGAACTGTGCAGCGTCGACATCATCACGGTGCTCGACAACGTCGGCGGCGGACTGCAGCGCGGCGGAAGCTGCGGGCTCGGCCAGTTCGTGCCGATCGAGCTGGAAAGGCGCTAGGCTTCGTCCGCAGCCTTCTCGGTCAAGGCGGAGATCACGGTGGCGGCCACCAAGTCGCCGATCACGTTCACCGTGGTGCGGCACATGTCGAGAAAGCGGTCGACCCCCAGGATCAGGCCGATTCCTTCCGGCGGCACGCCCACGCTGCCCAGGATCAGCGCGATCACCGGGAGCGTCCCGGCCGGCACCCCCGCGGTGCCGACGCCCGCCAGGATGCAGACCGCCATGACGTAGAGCTGCTGCGTCAGGCTGAGCTCGACCCCGAAGAACTGGGCCAGGAACAGCACGGTCACCCCTTCGAACATCGCGCTGCCGTTTTGATTGGCGGTGGCGCCGATGGTCAGGACGAAGCGGGCGATCCGCGGCGGCAGGTGCAGGCGGCTGTCGGCGACCCGCAGCGCCGTCGGCAGGGTGGCGTTGGACGAGGCCGTGGCGAAGGCCATGACGCTGGCCTCCTGGGTTTCGCGGAAGAAGGCGATCGGGCTCTTCTTGGCCAGGAAGGCAAGCAGGGCGGGAAACACGCCGAACATCTGGATCGCCAGGGCCAGCACGACCACTCCGACGAAGGCGGCGAGGCGGACGATCAGGTCCCAGCCGAACTGCGCGGCCAGGTTGAACATGAAGCAGAAGATCGCGATCGGGGCGAGGCGGATGACCAGGCCGATCAGCCGCATGGCGACCTCGTAGACGCCTTCGATCGCCTCTTTCAGCGTCTCGGTCCGCTTCGACTGGACCAGCAGCAGGCCGATGCCGAAAAACAGCGCGAAGAACATCACCGCCAGGATGTCGTTCTCGCTCATGGCGGTCACGAAGTTAGAGGGGATGATGCCGATCACCGCGTCGACCCCAGTCTTGGCGCTGCCCGACTTCTCGATGATGCCGGCCGCCCCGGCGCTGGCCTGGCCGATCATCGCCCGCGCCGCGACCGGATCGACGCCGGCACCGGGGCGCAGCAGGTTGACCGTGACCAGGCTCACCGCGACCGCGATGCCCGAGACCGCCACGGTATAGACCAGGGTCTTGATCCCGACCGACTTCAGCGCGCGGATCTCGCCCATTTCGGCGATCCCGACCACGAGGGCGGAGAACAGCAGCGGCAGGACCAGCATGAACAACAGCCGCAGGAAGATCTGCGACAGGGGCGTGGTGACATAGGCGATGAACGGCTTGACCCACGCCGCATCGGGCGCGGCGGCGTAGACGATCAGGCCGAGCACCAGGCCGGCGAGGAAACCGATCAGGATCTGCCACTGAAGGCGGCCGTGCGGCGAGGGGGCGGTGGGGGCTTCTACGGCAGCTTCGGTCATGACCCCTCCTGGGTGCGTTCGTCAGGCTCTGAGCGCGGCCTCGGCGATCCGCCGGTAGATCCGCATCAGCACTTCGAGGTCGGCGATCGCCACGGCCTCGTCGCGCTTGTGCATCGTCGCGTTGGACAGGCCGAACTCGATCACCGGGCAAAGGTCCTTGAGAAACCGGGCGTCGGAGGTGCCGCCGGTGGTCGAGATTTCGGGCTCGATTCCGGCCTCGGTACGGATCGCCTCGGTTACCAGGGCGGAGAACTCGCCCGGCTCGGTCAGGAAGGCCTCGCCCGAGATCACCGCGCGCGACGTGCCGCCGTGGCGGGCCGCGATCTCGGAGACCAGCGCGGCAAGGCTCTCGCCCGTATGGAGGTTGTTGAAGCGGATCGAGATTCGCGCCTCGGCCTTGGCCGGGATGACGTTGGTCGCCGGGTTGTCGATCGCGATCTGCGTGATCTCCAGGTTGGAGGCCTGGAACCAAGCGGTCCCCTCGTCGAGCACGAGGGCATCGAGCTCAGCCAGCAGCGCCACCAGTCGCGGCGCGGGATTGTCGGCGAGGTGCGGATAGGCGACGTGACCCTGCTGGCCCGCAACCTCCAGCCACATGTTGACCGAGCCGCGCCGCCCGATCTTGACCATGTCGCCCAGGCGGTTGACCGAGGTCGGCTCGCCCACCAGGCAGAGATCGGGGATCTCGCCGGCCTCTCGCATATGATCGATCAGCGCGAGGGTTCCGTGGGTGGCCGCGCCTTCCTCGTCGCCGGTGATGATCAGGCTGATCGTGCCCGCCTCGGCCGAAACTCCCGCAAAGGCCGCGACCGCGGCGGCGATCGAGCCCTTCATGTCCACCGCGCCGCGACCGTAAAGCAGTTCGCCGCGCCGCTCGGGGGCGAAGGGGGCGGAGGTCCAGCCTTCGCCCGGCGGCACGACATCGAGGTGCCCGGCATAGGCGAAGTGACGACTGCCTGCCGGTCCGCGGCGCACGGCGAACAGGTTCTCGACCGGGCCGTCGGGCGCCTCGCCGGCGGTGAAGCGGTGGACCGCAAAGCCCAGCGGCTTCAGCTGGGCCTCCAGGCAGTCGAACACCAGGCCTGCGGCCGGGGTGACGCTGGGGCAGGCGATCAGCGCTTCCGCGAGCGTGACAGGGTCGAGAGGGGCAGGCTGGCTCATTGCCGCCGCATATGGGCTAAGCGGCGCGTGCTCAAGCCGTCACCGGGCCTTCGTACTGCTCGATCACCCAGTCCTCGCTCTCGGCGGCGTTGACCCATTCCTGGAGCCACTCGTGCTCCCACACTGCCTGCATATAGGCGACGGCGAAGCCCGGGACCGGAACGCCGTAGGTCATGAACCGGCTGATGACCGGGGCATAAATGATGTCCGCGGCGCAGAAGGTGCCGAACAGGAACGGGCCGCCCCGGCCGAAGCGGGCGCGGGCCTCGGCCCAGAGGGTAAGGATGCGCACGATATCGGCGCGGGCTTCGGCGCTGATCTGCGCGTCCTCGACCCGGCGGCGGATGTTCATCGGGCATTCGCGGCGCAGGGGCAGGTAGCTCGAATGCATTTCCGCGACCATCGAGCGAGCCATGGCGCGGGCATCGTCCGGCTTGGGCCAGAACCGGTCGCGGCCGACCTTGTCGGCCAGGTATTCGACGATCGCCAGGCTGTCCCAGACCACCGCCTCCCCGTCCCACAGCACCGGCACCTTGCCGGATGAGGGCGCGATCTCGTCGCGGCTCTTCTGGGCCTCCCAGTCGTCGCCGAACATCGGGACGGTGATCTCCTCGAAATGGAGGCCCGACTGCTTGCATGCCAGCCAGCCGCGCAGCGACCAGCTGGAGTAGTTCTTGTTGCCGATGATCAGCTTCATGGGCGGGAACGCTAGGGGGTCGCGCCGAGCCTGTCGAGGAGGATCAAACCTCCACGTCCGCCAATACGGCGGCGCGCAGCTCGGCAATGCCCATGCCCTTCTCGGACGAGGTGACGATCACCTCGGGGTGCGCAGCGACGTGCCTGCGGGCGTCGGCCTGGGTTCGGGCTAGGACTTCGGCGAGCTCGCTGGCCTTGATCTTGTCGGCCTTGGTCAGGACCACGCGATAGCCCACGGCCGCCTCGTCGAGCAGCTTCATCATCTCGGCATCGACCGGCTTGATCCCGTGGCGCGCGTCGATCAGCAGCAGGGTGCGCTTCAGCACCAGCCTGCCGCGCAGGAAGTCGCGGATCAGGCGGCGCCATTGCTCGACCACCTTGAGCGGCGCCTTGGCATAGCCATAGCCCGGCATGTCGACCAGGCGGAAGACCGGTAGCCCACCTTCATCGGAAGCCCCGACGTCGAAGAAGTTCAGCTCCTGCGTGCGTCCTGGGGTGACCGAGGCGCGGGCGATGGCCTTGCGTCCCGTCAGGGCGTTGATCAGCGACGACTTGCCGACGTTGGAGCGACCGGCGAAGGCGATCTCCGGGGCGTCTGGGTCGGGCAGGAACTTGAGCTGCGGGGCGCTCTTGAGGAACTCGATCCGTCCGGCGAACAGCTTCCTCGCGCGTTCCGCGAGGTCCTCGTCCATCCTATTTCGCCGGTGTCGCCGCCGCAGCCTGAAGCTGCGGATGACGCGAATAGAGGTACTTCTGCTGAGCGATCGTGAGGATGTTCGAGGTGATCCAGTAGATCAGTAGGCCCGCGGCGAACGGCGCCATGATGAACATCATCATCCACGGCATGATCGAGAAGACCTGGGCTTGGACCGGATCCGGCGGCGCCGGGTTGAGCTTGAACTGCAGCCACATCGTGATTCCCAGCAGCACGGCAAGAATGCCGATGGCCAGGAAGCTGGGCGGAGTGAACGGCAGCAGGCCGAACAGGTTGAGGATGTGCAGCGGATCGGGCGCCGAGAGGTCCTTGATCCACAGCACGAAGGGCTGGTGGCGCATCTCGATCGAGACCATCAGCACCTTGTAGAGCGCGAAGAACACCGGGATCTGCAGGAACATCGGCAGGCAGCCGGCCAGCGGATTGACCTTCTCCTCGCGGTAGAGCTTCATCGTCTCTTCCTGGAGCTTCTGCTTGTCGTCCTTGTAGCGATCCTGCAGCGCCTTCATCTTCGGCTGGATCGCGCGCATCTGCGCCATCGAGGCGAACTGGCGCTGGGCGACCGGGAACATTATCCCGCGGACGATCACCGTCAGCAGGATGATGGCGACGCCGAAGTTGCCGGCCAGATGGAACAACTGGGTCAGCAGCCAGAAGATCGGCTTCTCGAACCAGCGGAACCAGCCCCAGTCGATCGCCAGGCCGAACTTGGTGATGCCCGCCGCCTCGTAACGGTCGAGCACCTTGCTTTCCTTGGCTCCGGCGAAGAGGCGGGTCGTGCGGGTCAGCGCCTGGCCGGAACCGACGACTTGCGGTTGGTAGAACAGATTGGCGAGATAGATCCCGCGGCCGAGCGAACGGAAGTTGCTGGTCGCCTGGTTGTCCTCGGGCACCAGGGTCGACATCCAGTAGATGTCGGTGAAGCCCACCCAGTTGGTCTTGCCCGCGTTGTCCACGCCATCGATCGCGATGTCGCCGTAGTTGGGGCCGAAGCTGACCTTGCCGTCGAAGGCGCCGAACGGCCCGGAATGGATGTTCCAACTGTCGAGCGAGGCGGTCTTGTTGGTGCGGTTGAGCTGGGCGACCGGCTGGACGGTGATCGGCGTCGAGCCGCGGTTCACCACCGTTTCGGTCGCGGTGATCATGTAGTCGTTGTCGATCGCGTAGCGGATCGCGAAGGTCTGGCCCGTGGGGTTGGTCCAGCTCAACGCCACCGGGGTCTGCGGAGTCAGCCGAGCGCCGGCGGGCACGGTCCAGACGGTGGCCGCACCCGGCAGCTCCAGGCCCTGGCCGGCCCAGCCGAAGCGGGCGAAGTGCTGCGCCGGCGTGCCGGCGGGTGAGAAGATCCGCTCCGGTCCCTTTCGCTCGGCATTGGTGTGACGCGTGACGGTCAGGTCGTCGAGCACGGCGCCGGCAAGGTTGATCGAGCCCGCTAGGCCCGGCGCGGCGATCGGCACGCGCGCCGGTGAGGCCAGCGCGGTCTTGAGGTCCTGCGCCTCCAGCGCGGCGTCGGCCGGATTGGCCAGCCCGCCCTCGCGCGTCGGCTTGTTGGCGGCGGCGGGCGCGGCTTCCTGGGTAGCAGTCGGTTTAGGCTGGGCGGCCTGCGGATAGAAGTACTTCACCGCCGAATCCCAGCCGAAGAGCAGCAGCCCGGTCAGAACGATCGCCAGGATCAGATTGCGCTGGTTGTTCAAGGGTGTCGTCCTACGTCTTCTGCTCTCGTGTGGTCAGGGCACCGGATCGTAGCCGTGTCCCCCCCAAGGATGGCAGCGCAATAGACGCTTCACGCCCAGCCAGCCACCCTTAATCGCACCATGCTTCTGCACCGCCAGAATCATGTATTGCGAGCACGACGGGGCAAAGCGGCAGCTCGGCGGCAGGATTCGCGAGGGGCCGAGTTGCCAGGCCCGCGAGATGAGGATGATGAGCCGGGCGATCACCGCTTGCCTCGAAACTTCCGTGGCGGATCGCCCTTGCCCGCGGCGGCCCGGGACAGCGCGGCGGCAAACTCTTCGCGCAATTTGGCGAAGTCGCGCTCGACGCCGCCTTCGCGGCCGATCAGGACGTGGTCGTGGTCGGGCAGGCCCTGGGCGGGCAGCAGCTCGCGCACCAGGGCGCGGAAGCGGCGCTTCATCCGGTTGCGGACGACGGCGTTCCCGATCTTCTTGGTGACGGTGATGCCGAAGCGCAGGCCGGCACCCCCGTTCGGGCGCGCCAGAAGCACGAAACCGGGACGTGCTACGCGCAGGCCCCGGTTCGCAGCGAGAAAATCGGACCGCCTCGTAAGGACGGCCGGTTTCATCGGGATGTTTAGGCCGACAGCTTCTTGCGGCCGCGGGCGCGACGGGCGCGCAGCACGTTGCGGCCGCCGACGGTCGCCATGCGGGCGCGGAAGCCGTGGCGGCGGGCGCGGACAAGGTTGCTGGGCTGGAACGTGCGCTTCATGGTAACCTCGAAAACAATTCTGGTGGCCGCCAGAAGCAGCCGGAAACTTGGAAAGCGCGCCGTTATGTCAGCGAGCCCTCCAAGTCAAGGATTCGCTCGGCGTAGGCCGACGCCTTGTGATTTCTCAGTTCACGCCGACCCATCGGCCCATATCGGCGGCGGTCAGCCACTTGGCCTGGGAGAAGGGCACCGAATTGGTCATGGCATAGAATTGGCTGGCCTGCTCGGCGCTCATGCCCATCTCGCGATAGTAGTCGAGATAGGCGCGATTCTCCGGGGCATCGGCGGCGTAGTCCTGCGGCTGCTTGCCGTCCTCGTCGGCCCAGGAATGGACCGCGAACTCGGCGCCGGCATCGGCGGTGTGGCGCAGACCGGCGAGGAACAGCTCGACCCCGCCCGACCGTACCGAGCCGCCGTTGGGCACGTGCGTTGCTATGCCCTTGGCGCGCAGCATGCGGCCGAGCTTGAGATTGGCGCGGTCGTCTTCGGTGCCGGGGCACTCGACCATCTCCAGCGTGCGGATCCCGGGATAGGCGCGCAGCATGGCCGCGAATCGGGCAGGGCTGTCGCTGTCGGTCACGTCGACGATCGCGGCGCGATCGCCAGCCAGCACGCGGAAGGGGCCGAAGCGAGCAATGCCTTGGGGGGCGGCGGCTGGGACAGTGGCAACGAAACGCTCCGCAGGGCCAGCCTGCTCGATCGCCGCCTCCTCGACCACGACCACCTCTTCGGTGACCGTCTCGTAGGCGATCTCCTGCGCCAGCGCGGGAGTCGCGAAGGCGGTGAGGACGGGCAGGAGCAGGACGGCAAATCGGCGCATCGCCTGAAAATGCGCCAGGGCGCATTGCATGAGTCCTGACGGCAAAGGTTAATGCGGGATTGTCGGTCGCTCGGAGGAACCTGATCCATCCTGGACCTATCGCTCGACTCGCCCACCGGCCTTCGCCATCAGATGCCCACGCAATCGGCCGAGGGGGGCAATTTGGTCGCGCTGGTATCGACGGTGGCCTATCTCGGGCTGGAAGCGCGCGCGATCGAGGTGCAGTGCCAGATCGCGTCGGGCCTGCCGGCCTTCGCCGTGGTCGGCCTGCCCGACAAGGCGGTGAACGAAAGCCGCCAGCGGGTCCAGGCCGCGCTCGCCTCGCTCGGCCTGTCGCTGCCGCCGAAGCGGATCACGGTCAATCTCTCGCCTGCCGACCTGCCCAAGGAAGGCGCGCATTACGACCTGCCGATCGCCCTGGCCCTGCTCGCGGCGATGGGCGTGACCGATGCCGAGCAATTGACGGACCACGTGGCCGTTGGCGAACTGTCGCTCGATGGGCGGGTGGTTTCCTCGCCAGGCGTACTCCTTGCCGCGATCCACGCCGCGAGCCTCGACAAGGGCCTGATCTGCCCGGCCAGCCAGGGCGCGGAGGCGCGCTGGGCCAGCGGCGTCCCCATCATCGCCGCCCCCGACCTGATCAGCCTGCTCAACCACCTCAAGGGAACGCAGGTCCTGCCGCTTCCCCTGCCGGGCGAAGCGGTCTCGCCGAGCCGCGGCCCCGATCTCGCTCAGGTCAAAGGCCAGGAGACCGCGAAGCGCGCGCTGGAGATCACCGCGGCGGGCGGCCACAATCTGCTCACTTGCGGAACTTCAAGACCCCTTGCCGAAGTGGAGGATTTTGAGGCCGAGCTATTGGCAGCCTTGCGGAGCCGGTATGCGCGGCCCGGTATCTCGAAACGGCAAGGCGTCGGTTAGAAAACCCAATCCTCTGCCTCGATCAGTTCGAGCAAGTTCATGCACGTGATGCCTTCTTGCTGGCACACGTAGGGTATCTTGGGGGATTTCATTGAGCCGAAGCCCTCTTGCGTAACCACGATGCTCGGCGGAGGACACTTGGCTAAGGCAATCACAAACGGGTCCGCGCCGGACTTGCCTTTAACGGTATCGACGAGCCGGGGATAGGCCGCCATGATGTGGCTGACCGCGTCCTGACTATCCTCGTCTATTTCGCGGATGAGGTCGTCCTTCCGCTCCTTGGCCCAAGCGTAGACGTCGTCATCCTTCTGTTTGAGTTCGTGGTACACCTCGATTGAGGCGATCAGCCGGCCGTCTTCAATGAGGGAGTCGATCTGCGCCCACAGCTTGGGAAAGCGGTTGAAGGGATACGCCCGCTGCCAAGCATGCAAAAGCGAGCTGGTGTCGATGCAGTAGACGGGGGCGCTTCCTGCCATCATGCGAGCCCTAGTGTCCGTTCGATGCCGGGCAGGTGGCGCGCTTTGACGCCGAGGTAGCCAGAGATTTCTGCAAGGCTCAAGCGGTCAGAGTGGTATTGGTTCAGAAGCATCCGAACCAATGGCCGCCCAGCGCTGGCGACAGTCTCAAGCGGCATATTCCTTGGGATGCCTTTATCCCCCCGCTTCGCTTTGTCCCGCGCACGCGTAGCCGCGTATTCCCTGGCATATTCGGCGCGCTTCCGCTGATAGAAGGCTTCGGTGGTCCGACCGAAGGACAGCAGCCGGCGCACGACGGACTCTCGCGACACCCCGTAGTTCGCAGCCAGTGCCACAATGTCCGCGTCGGACCACTCCCGCGGTGCAGCCGGGTGGCCCGCAACGATACCTTCCGAGAGAAAGGCTTCCTTTGGCATGAGCGCCGCGGCCGCGACTTGGTTGCAGTAGACCTCGACGGCTTGGTCGCGTGGCGCACGTGCGCCCCCTGACTCAAGGTCCGAGACGCCGCTTTGGTGGATCATCAAGTGTGCAAGCTCGTGAAGCAGACTGAACACCCGGCGGCCCCAAGTATCCTTGCGGTTCACCACCACGAACGGCAGCGCATCGGCGTAGAACGCGAAACCGGACGCCTCCCCGCTTTCGACGCGGGTGGCTTGGAAAACGAAGATGCCGAGGTCTTCCATCGCACCTCGCCAGCCATGGAAAGCAACGCGCGAGTCCCGCCAGCGCCCTTGCGCTTCCAACGTGATCCCAAGGGCATCTCGCAACTGGCCCCCGGCGGTTTCCGCCGCGGTGTTCGCCGGTATCCCGAGGGTGAACCTGGGGGGGCTGCTGCCTTCGTCCTCGTACAACTCCAGCGCCAACTCGCGGCGCTGATGGGCCAGGCGCATCTCCAGCGCCAGCTCGGGCGAATAATCCCTGCTTCCGCTATCGGGTAGCCGGCGAAAATCATGCATCGGTTGGAAAGTCAGCGGAGGCTCCGGAAGGTACATGACAGCCAGCGGGCGCTTGTAGAGGTCGGCCAGCTTGCGGAGCTGTGAAATGGTCGGCTGCGCGTCACCTGCCTCCCAAGCAGACAGGTCAGACTCCTCGACTCCGAGCTTCGCCGCAGCTTGGTCGAGTTTGAAACTCGCACTCTTCCGGGCCCACACGAGCAGTGCAGGCTTCGCGGTGGCCTTGAGCCGCTTGCTCATCTACTTTTGGCCCCCGTCACCATCGCGCCAGCAACATCGCAATGTCCACTCGGCACGGTCTGCACCGCACCAGGCGGCTTGCCCAGTGAAAAAAGCAGGGCCACGGAGACCCGAAGACGAACCATGTGGCATCAAACCCCCTCCAGCCGCCCGACGAGGTTCCGCACGGACGACGGGTGCCACCGGCCGCCCCTCGGCGTGACAATCCCGCGCGTGTTCAGCTCCGCAGCCATCGCCGCCAAGGAAGTAGCGCCGCCGGCCCGCACGTCTGCCAGCGTTTCGGCGTAATCCTCGGCACGGGACGCAGCATTCGCGCGCACGGCCTCCAGTGCCGCCTCGGTGCCCTTCGCGGCCCGGCGGATCGCTGCGGCCCCGTTTGGGTTCCCTAGGCGCACCCCCCGCGCCTTCGCAGCCGCTAGGGCGGCCTTGGTTCGATCCGAGGTCAGCTTCCGCTCCCGCTGCGCCACGGCGGCTAGGATATGGACGGTGAACTCGTCCGCCTCCGGCATGTCGGCTGCGGTGAACTTCGCTCCGCTGTCCTGTAGGGCGGCGAGGAAGGCGACGTTGCGGGACAGGCGGTCGAGCTTGGCGATCACGAGGCGCGCCCCGGTGACCTTGGCGCGCTTGAGGGCGGCGGTCAGTTCCGGGCGGTCGTCCCGCTTGCCGCTCTCGACCTCGGTGAACTCGGCCAGGATGGTCCAGCCACGTTGCCGGCACAGGGTGGCGACTGCCTCCCGCTGCGCCTCCAGACCGAGGCCGGAGCGGCCCTGTCCTTCGGTCGATACGCGGTAGTAGGCGACAACGCGGTCCATACTCTGGCCTCCGTACAAATCAGTCCAACGCTCGTTAGATGGATATGTATGCCTCGGCAAGGGCTGTTTCACGAAGAGATAGTTCCACATGGTCGATTATAATGCTTGTAGAACAGTTACTTAGATACACTTTCGTCCTTGCGGCGCGACTCTGCGCCTGTCATGCAGGCGGTCCCAACATAGGAGGGTGATTTGTACGACGCGACGGACGGGAGTGTTATCGGGGTGGATGAAGCAGACGAGGTGACCGACCGGGCCCAAGCGGCCCGTTTGCGGCTCGAAAGGTTCTTCGGGGAAGGCCCGACAAGGATCGAGGGACGAGCAGCCGAGGTACACGCTCGTATCGACAGGCTCTTCGCACGGCGGGAGAACGATACCCCCGCCGGGTAACACGGGGTACACCGCCGGGGACCGCCGCGCCGCTCCGTTAGAGAGGTTCAGCAGCCCCGGCGGTGACCTTTGGTCCACCCTAGACAACCCCCATGGGGGGAACCCGGCGCTTGTCATCTGCGCTATACCGCTTCGGATTTTTGCTCAAAAACTGATCGGCCCTAGTGCGGTGCCGACAGGTCCACGTCGGGCAGCGCGAAGGCCCCGCGGGCCTCCTTCGGTTGCCGCAGGACGAATGCTTGCATCTCCCGCGCGGTCTCCGCACTTCTGCGCTGGCTGGAGCGGGTGCAGTCCTTGCAGTTGGAGCAACGGCCGTCGGGTGCCGACGTGCGCCGATGGAACTCCGACAGGGCCTTGAGGGTCCGGCAGGTAAAACAGTAGCGGTGCCCGGCCGGCACGGGGACGGGTGGGCGGCGGTACACTAGACGGCCAGCCCGGCGTCCAACCCAACCAAGTCGATCAAGCGCGGCCCGCGGCCGCCGGACAGGTGAAGAATGAGGGGATCGAGACCGCTGCCGGCAATGGGCGTGGTGCGGTCGCGGGAGGGGCCCTGCTGCCGACAGGCAGCCAGGAGCGAGGTCGTTTCTGTCGGCATAGAGCCTCCGATGGAATGAGATGGGGGGAGTTAGGACAGGTTCACCTGCCTTGGGCCCCGATGGATTACCCGAGGAGCCCCTCGGGATACCTAAGGTTACACCTTCAATATCTGACCGGGGCGGGGGGTCATCTTTCTCCGAGGGTGAGGGGTAATCGGCAGACGCCGATTTGCCGCCGTAATCACCCCAGGAGCGCGGCCGGGCCCGCGGCGGCATGTCGGGCGCTGGAGGCACCGCCGCCCGCTCTCTGTCTCCAGCATGCGGGCAAACGGTGCCTCCCTCGTCGTGGTCAGTCCGCCAAGCGCGTGGGCGCTGGCAGGCCCATGCCGGTCACGTCGGCGCGGACTTGGCGGCGGGCCTCGTGCTTCTCGATCCCGGCGGCAATGTACTCCTTGAGGGACCGCCGCGCTTCTCTGTCAGACAGATAGGCTTGATTGCGATCCTCGAAGAGCGCTCGCGCCGGCTCGTTGAAGCCCCGCAGGACTTCCCCGACCTCCGCCTGTTTCTCGTCACGAGATTGCAGGGCTTGAAAGGCCGGGTCGTCTAGCAGCGCCTCAAGCGCCTCCGGCATGGTTAGGCCGTCGGCGTTGACCGCTTCCTTGCCGCGAATGCGCCGCAGCTCGGAAAGCTCTTCCCCGGTCAGGTCGAAGCCCGCCGGGTCGGACTTCCGTAGGTTGCCAATGTCGATCCCGAGAGCCGCAACGCGCTTGGCGAGCGGGTCAGTGTCGGAGGTCGTGCCCGCAGCGAGGCCCATGTCCCGGCCTTCAGTCTCGTTGCCGAGAGCGTCGATCCGGGGGGCAAGGTAGAGGCCCATGCCGGGTGTGACCTTGAAGAGCTGATCCATGAAGGTAACCGCTTCGGTCGCACGGCCCGCTATGGTCTCGTTGATCTGGCGAGACGTGCCTGCCAGCGGGACCAGGCGAGTCAACGCCTGCTTAGCGTTGTCGAGGTAGACGCTCGCGGCGGTGGCGTCCTCGTCGGCAAACCACGCCTTGACCAACTCCCGCGCGCCCGTGAGGTAGCTCTTTTCAAGGACGGCCTCCCGCACCGCACCCCATGCGGTTTGCATGGCGGCAGCGACCGCCACGTCGCGACCGTACTCGTCCCCGTCCTCTTGGTAGGTCCGATAGGCTTGGCCGATGACACCGCCGAGGGCGATGGTGAGCGCGAAGGGATCGAGACGCGACAGCTCGACATATCCGCCGCCCGGCAGGTTCAACCGGTTGGCCGGCGCACCTTCAAGGTTGCGGCTGTTCTTGTACCCGCCGTTGGTGACGGTGATCGCGCCGGTTGCCGCCGCAATCATGCCGATGCCCATGACCATCCCGCCGAGGTCCATCCGCGCCCTTTCGAGCGCCGCGTCCACACCGCCACGGGCAAGCGCCGCGCGGGACTCTTCGGCCAGGTGCGCCCACGGCGTGTAGCTCATAAGGCCCCGTTCGAATATGCGGGTCGGAGTGCGGATGTAGGTCATCAGGATACCGGGCAGGACCATGCCGCCGGCAACCCAATCGGCCCCCTTGGCAGCCTGGGCCGCTGCCCTGCCGACCTTGGTTTGCGGGCCGTCCATAAACAAGACCCGCTCGGCTTCCTTATCGGCTTCGTAGTCGCGCCGCAGGAGCATTCGGTCGGTGTCGCCGAGGTCTTCCCCGGCAACTAGCTTGCGCTCGACTTCCTCCAGAATGTCCGCCGGGGGCAGCTCCGCCAGTTCGGCGGCGCGTTTGGGGACATACTCGGTCATCTGGCGTTCGTTCAGCCCGGCCTCGATTGCTTCGCGTGTCGCGTGGGCGGCGGAGGCCGCGTAGACCTCTTTCACTCGCACGAAGTTCCGGCCCCAATCGTCCAACGCGCCGGACACGACACGGGCCGTAGCGGTCCCAAGGGCGTCGAAGGTGTTGATGCCGGCGGCGTAAGCGCGCTCCAGGCCGTTGACGAAGGAAGCGAACCCGCCCCCATCCTCGGCCCGCTGGGCTAGACGCTCGTTGAACCCCCGCACGTCCGTGACGGCGAGAGTTCGGAGGCGGTCGAACTCCCGCAGCTCGGGAGGCTGATAGCCGCCGGCAACAAGCGCCTGTCGGGAAGCGCTGGCCTTGAGCGCCACACGCTGTGCGCCGGCAACCCCGGCGACCTTTTCAACGCTATCCAGCCACTCCCATTTGAGGCGGTTGATCGCCGCTTTGATGCCGGCCCCATGCGCCTGCCAATGAACGGCCTTGGCGACCTCCCGCTGGAACGACAGGCTAGTCGCAACGTCTACGTCACCAGCAAGGCGAGCGGTATAGGCAGCGAAGTCGCGCGCCCATCCGTTGCGGAACAGGTCGTGCATGATCGCGCCGACCACGTTGACGACTCCCGACATGGGGGTGAGCGAGTTGGACTTGATCCACAGCCCCACGCTGTTCCGGGCCTTGATGAACGTGGAGACGGACTCGGCGGCTCCCGCATCAAGCAAGACCTCTTGCACGCGCTCAAGGTCGGATAGATCACGGACACGGGAAAGCAGCTCGTTAAGCTCCGCGTCGTCTAGCTTGGACAGGGCTTCATTGACGCGGGCCTTGATGGCTTCCGCGCTTTCGATCTCCACCCGATCGCCGACCACTTCCGTAAACGGCATGCGCCGGTTGTGCGCCAGCATGCCGAGGTTGCGCCCGGCGCTACTGACGAGGAACCGGCCCTTAGCCGAGATGCGAATGGCGCTGGTCAGTTGCTCGACCAGGGCTTCCCGCGCCGCGGCTTCGCCATCCATGACGCGCGGCAGGAGTTCCTTGGTCGCCCGAGCGAACCGGATGCCGGCCAGCGCCATGACGGAGCTGCCGACGTTGGCCGCGCCGTTGGCTTCGGTCTGTGCCGCAACGAGCCGGTCCAAGTCGCTTTCGCTAAGTTCCCCGCCGAACTGCTTCCGGAGCCGGGCTTCCATTCCCTTGACCGACTGCGATCCCATGCCGGCGCGCTGCAAGAGCGCTTGGGTCATGTCCTCGAATACCTCGGCACCCTTCAGGGCCGCCGCGACATCATCCGTGGCGCTCTCCAGGTCCAAGCCCAAGAGCGAGCGGAAGTGCGGGTCGGTGTCGAGATCGCCAGACGCCATTGCGTTCTCCAGCTTCTGCGCTGCGACCCTCGCCTCCTGCGGGGTAAGCTTGGCGATCCGGTCGAGAACCGTCTTGCGCGCCGACGCGCTCCCGTCCGCCAACTCTCGGGCCGTGAAGACCGCGCCGGCCTCTAGGGCGTCGTCCGCATGCCCAGTTAGGGGATTGGCACGGACGTGCGCGGAACCGGCAGTGACCGAAGGTGCCCCGGCGGACTCCGCCGGCCCCCTACTGCGCGCCAAACGCGCCCCGGCCAGGTTTTCTGCTACGTCGTCCGCAGCGGCCCCGACCTTGCCCGGCTGGAGACCGAAGGAGAGCCGAGGGGACTTGCCGCGCGTGACGAGCGCGGTCGCCTTGTCGAAACCCCAGCGCGCCGCCGGGATGACGGTCGTCCCGAGGACGAAGCCGCCCGCCGCGCCGAACAGGCCGCCTATAGCAGCGCTACGGACGCGATCATGGATGGCCTCGCTCCAAGTGTCATCCGGGTCGGTGTCGGCGCTGCCAGCGCCATAGAGCGCCCCCTGTGCGGCGCTCTCCACGACGATCCGGCCAAGACCGACCGAACGGCCTGCCTTGGCGGTGGCGTAGGCTGCCTTTGCGCGCCCGCCCCAGCCGAGAACCGGAACGAAGCCGCCCACAACCTGCCCGGTCGTATAGGCCCCAAAGTGGTCCTCCTCGGCGGCCCTCAGGATCGCCCGGTTGCGCCGAAGGTTCTCCGCGTGGCTGAAGCCGGCGCGTTCGTTGCCCAGCCAAGCCGGGACGTGCGTATCGGCCCAAGCGCCGGCTTCGTCGAGGAAACCAAAGGTGACGGTATCACCGAGGCCCAAGGCCGCAGACCACACCTTATTGGGGCGATCCTTGGGGCCGAGAACCTTGACGCGGTTGTCTGTACGCCGGGGCGCTGGCAAGGCGCTCCCGGTTGTCGGGGTGGTCCACCCGCCGGCATCGGCAGGGGTCCAGGGGTTCGCGGAAGGTGTCCCCTCCGCGATCCACGGGTTGCTTTCAGAACTCAACGATTTGCCTTTCCGGGGGCGGTTGCAGCCTCCAGCTTGGGTTTGAAGCGGGCGAGAACGGCGGCCTCCGCAGCGGCAGGGTCTTCCCCATCCCGCACCCGAGTACCGATCTCCGCTTGGGCCTGGTCCAACAGGCCGTCGATTTGACCGGAGACGCGGGCGGCGCGGGGGCCGGCCCTGCCGAGCCAATGGTCTCGGCTGTCCACGACACGGCGGACAGCTTCGCGGACTGGCTTGCTGTTGAGGGCGAGGCTCTCGACATCGCCGGCCGTAGCCAAGACAGCGTTGGCGACGGCAGCTTGGACCTTCGGATCGCGGATGCCGGGCAGTTCGGCGAGTACCGCAGAACGCGCCGCCGGGGCCGTCATGCGCCCTGATAGGATCGCCGCGATGTACCGGCCCGAGATGGCAGTCGCCTGCTCTTCGCGCGCCTTGACCTCCGCCCGATCGGCCTTTGCTTCGGCGCGGTCGGTGTACGACTGGAGCGCGTTGGTGTTCTGCCGGAGGATGCCGAAGAGCGTCATGCCTTGCTGCGGGGAGATGGCCCCCATGCGAAGCGCACGGGTGATGTCCACCGACGTGGGGGCCGCGCCTTGGCCGTACAGGCCGAGGGCCATTGAGCTGGCGTTGTGGCCTTGCTCCTCCTCGGTCTTCTGCGACCATTCGGCGCGTATGCGGGCGGCGAGCCGGTCGCGTTCCTCCCGCAGCTTGCCAAGGTCTTCCGCCGACAGGTTAAGGCGGTCAAGACCGGCAATCGCTGGCACGTTGCCGCTGTTCTCGTAGGCGGTCACCGGATCGGCAACCGGATGCGCCAGGCGGAAGCCGGGGGTTGCCCGCACGGGATCGTCGGGAGCCGTGGCGGCGGCACCGGCAGGGGCCGAGGCATCCAACGGGTTCACCCGCTTTCCGTCCTTCGTCATCGTATAGTGCAGGTGCGGGCCGGTGCTGCGACCGCTGTTGCCGGACTTGGCTACAACCGTCCCGGCTTCAACCCGCGCCCCCTTCGCCAGCGGAGCGTCGCTAAGGTGTGCAAAGCCGACCGTGGTCCCGTCGTCATAGCGGACGCGCATGGAAAGGCCGCCGCGCTCGTCGGTCCAGACCTTTAGAACTTCTCCACCCAATGCGGCACGGACAGGAGTCCCGACCGGGACCGCGATGTCTACACCGTTGTGGAGCTGCGAACCGCGCGGCTGGCCGAAGCGCGACGTAACGCGCCCGCCAGCGACCGGCATGTTGAACAGACCAGGCGCGGCGGTGGGACGAGCGACAGTGCTTGAAACGGCTGCTGATGGGGCACCGGGCGTGACCGAAGGCACCGGGTTGGCGAGCGCCGCCGGCTTTCCGAGGATGGCGTCTAAGGTGCGGAGGCCGTCTAGGCTCCCGCGCTCCTCCCACGCCGCCCTCGCGCCTTCCGGCAGTGCGTTTACGAAGGTTTCCCGCTTCTGCTCAGCGGTCACGGTGCCGGGCATGGTAGAAAGGAACTGCTCAACGTCGAGCGCTCCGCTTGTGCGCAACTGGCCGACAACATTTCGGCCCGCGTTGCCCCGCGCCTCTTCGTTGAAACGCGCCTCGATGCTTTCCAGTGCCGCCGAAGTCACCTGCGGACGGTGCTTGGCGATAGCTTCGGCGAGGTAGCGGGTAGCGCCGGGAGATTGAAAGTCAGCCTTCAGTTCTCCGGTTTCAGGGTCAAGGGCCAGGTCGTTATAAAAGCCCTCAATGAAGCGCACTGCCTCGGCCCTCCGCGCGCCCAAGTCCGGATCGCGCTGCGCTTCAGTTAGCGCCCGAAGCCGCGCATTCAGTGCGACGGTGCCGTCGGTAAAGGCTTCCATGGTGCGGCCCTTGGTGACCGCGTTGCGGTAACCTTCGGACTTCTCCAGCATCGCGTAATCGACTTTGCCGGTCGATTGATCGACGAAGCCGCGCGCGACGTATTCTTGTTCTTCCTCGGCGCGCTTCAACTCTGCAGCTTGTTGCGCTTCGGCTAGGCCCCGATTGGCGATGCCGAGCGAGCGCATTAGGTTCTCGGCGCCACCATCGCCGCGCCGGGCCGTCGCCATCCGCGCGTAAGACTCAAGCGATGGTGCATCCGTATTCCGGCGTCCCGGAACGATCGATGAGCGCCCTCCGAGCTTGTCGGGTTGCCGAACGTCGCGCGCCTTGTTGTCGGCTAAGTTCACGCGCACGGTCCCTTGCGCTTAGCGATGGCGCGGAGGGCGACGTCGTAGGGCGTCCGCAGGCAGTAGGCTGCATAGTCGGCGCGATCCCACGCTTGGCGCGTTTTGGCGAAGCCGGCGACGGGGAAGCGCCGGGAAATATTGAAGGTCATAGAGGAAAACTCGTTGGCCCCCCGGCGCTGATGCTGGGCGGCTAGGAATGATATGCGGCGATTGCCCGCTTTTTTCGTCAAGGTTTGCGCGAGGGCTGGAGGGGCGCCGGGTAGTAACCAAGCGCCCCCCAATCGGCCTCCCACGGTTGGGGATCGGGCCTATTTCCAATCGCGGCTACACACTCAGCGAAGAGCCGCGCGCAGAGAGCTTGGCCCGGAGGCTCGCAATCTTGGTTGGGCAAATCTTGCCAGCGACCATGCAGTCGCGAGGAACGGGACGCACCGCATGTAGGTCGCAGTTCGAGCTAGCGCAGTCGGCGACTTGTTCTCGCCAGGTGCCAAGGCCACGGATGCCAGGATCATAGAGGCACGATTTGCATTTGGCGTCGATGTGGCGGCGAAGGGAAGCCATGGAAGTGTCTCCTTAAGGCGCACGAAAGCACCCCGCCGGATCACCGGCAGGGCACCTCGGGCTTCGTTTCGGTTGGTGGTTGGAGACCGCGAAGCGGTCAGGGGTCGGTGGTGAAGGCGCTACGCCGGGCCGGCCTTGGTCGCGGCTTGCGGCTTTCGGCGGGCGCAGGGGCGGGTACCCGTGGTGCCGGAACGGTGATGACCGGGGGCGGCTTCGGGGCCTTGCGGATGATCTGCGGAGGGTCGTCAGCGGTTCGCGGGAGCGGTTCGCCCAAATCTATCCGAGTCAGGCCCGACGGCAGAACCGTCGTGGTCTCGCAGTTGCGCTCCCGGTGGCCTTCGAGGTCGTCGGCGTAGGGATCGGCGACCCCGCCGCTTGAGCGATGGTGCAGCCGATCGCCCCGCCACACGCGGGGCTGAAGGCAGTAAAAGCCTCGCATGATTAGCCCTGTTTCAAGCCGCTACCTTTCATTGTCGCCACGCGCTTGGCTATGCGGTCCTCCCGCACTTGCTTCGCCGCCTCGCGCTTTGCTGTTGCTTCGTCCTCAAGGGCCTCCACGAGGGCCTTGCGCTCCATGACAGACTCGTACTCGGCTGCCTGCAACCGCTTGGCGCCTTCGTGGCCGGGGGTATTGTCCGCCTTGACCAACGCACGGACGTGGCCCAGCAAAACGGCTTGTTGGTGCTGGATGGCCCGCAGGCGGTCACCGTGGACACGATAGACTGGTACGGCCTTCGCTTCTCCGGTCGCTTCGTCGATCACCGTGTCGTGGCGCTCGACTTCGTCGAGTACCTCTTGAAGGCGCGCAATCTCTCGATAGTGGCCCTGCACTTCCCCCGCGATGGCAACCATCTCCCGCTGGAACGGGGTCGCAGCCGCCCCCACGCCAGTGGCAGTACGCAACGCCGGGCGGATCGCGCGGATCGCGTCTGCAACCAGTCGATGCTCGGCCTCCGCGCGTTGCGGTTCCGGCACCCCGACGAGCTGCGCGCTAACTTCGGATTGGGTCAGAAGGCCAGCCATGACCCCCGTCCCGCGTTCCTTGGGTAGCGCAGCGACGGTCAGGGGAGAGAGCTTGATGCCTTCAAGACCCGAATAGGGAGGCGGCGCGATGTCTAGGCTCGAAGCGCGTACCGCTTCGAGGTGGTGTCGGTCCTCTGGCGCGATGTCGTAGCTGGGGACGGCGGCAGGCGGGCCGGCGTGTGTGACATCGGGGCGGAGGGCATCGTCGTTAGGAACAGAAGTATAGTCTTCGATTTGCATATATTACTCTGCGCTTCCCGTCGCGGGGGAGCGGTCTGGCGCGGTCATTTAAGACCGGGCTGGGTGGTAGTCGTGAAAAGAAGAGGTTCCCGGCTGATGGCGGGACATGACAAAGGAAACCCCCGGAGTCCCGAAGGACTCCGAGGGCTGGAGAGGTTGCCTCTCCGAAAGTGCGGCCCAATCGCCGCTCATTCGATACGGTCGCGGTGGCGCACCGAGGTGAACCTGAATAACCTGACCGGGGGGCCGGAGGTGTCTCTTCTCCGAAGGTAAGGGGTAATTGGGACCGCAACGGCGGCGGCTATATGGCCCCACTGCCGTGGCAGGATCGCAGAGACCGAGCCGAGCCTACAAATCCCGGGGATTGTTCCCTTGCTGTTCTTGACGCAAAATTAATGGCGGCTAAACTCGGAGTTGGCTCCGTACTTCACTCCGTTGCAGGACATCGCCGAAGCCCGGAGCGTCAACGCCTTTAATCAAAAGGTTTC